>NZ_CP102772.1:3872500-4172500 GCF_026020075.1 Bosea sp. NBC_00550 | reverse complement strand
CTCGGCCAACTGGGCCGGGCCGGGCAAGGATTTCGCCCCGGCGATCGCACGCGTGCAGATGGAACTGGCGAAGCGCGGCGCGACCACGCCCGGGCAGCGCAAGGCTCACTTCGTCTCAGCGCTGGTCATCGCCTGGCCGGACGGGCATCAGGAGCTGTTCGAAGGCCGCGTCTTCGGCACGGTCACGCATGACATCCGCGGTGCAGGCGGCTTCGGCTATGATCCGATCTTCCTGCCCGATGGCCACGACAAGACCTTCGGCGAGATGACGGCACAGGAGAAGCACGGCATTCCCGCCGATGGCTCGCCCGGCCTGTCGCATCGTGCGCGCGCCTTCCACGCGCTCGCCGCCACCTGCCTGAGGAAGCCGGCGTGAGCCCCGCGGCCGCCCTGATCGAGCGGCCCGGCGTCTTGCATCCGACCGCGGATGCGGGCTTCGCCGTCTATGTGCATTGGCCGTTCTGCCTGGCCAAATGCCCCTATTGCGACTTCAACTCGCATGTGCGGCTGCAACCGCCCGACCAGCAGCGTTATATCGCCGCCTTCCGCCGCGAGATCGCCCACCGCGCCGCGCTGGCGCCCGGCCGCACCGTCTCGTCGATCTTCTTCGGCGGCGGCACGCCCTCGCTGATGGAAGGCCGCACCGTCGGCGCGATCCTCGACGCGATCGGCGAGCACTGGGCCGTCGACCCGAACTGCGAGGTTTCGCTGGAGGCGAATCCGACTAGCGTCGAGGCCGGCCGCTTCCGCGATTTCCGCGCGGCCGGCGTCAACCGCGTCTCGCTCGGCGTGCAGGCCCTGAACGATGCCGACCTGAAGGCGCTCGGCCGGATGCACTCGGCCGAAGAGGCGCTGGCCGCGGTCGCGATCGCCCGCAAGTATTTCGAGCGCTACTCCTTCGACCTGATCTATGCCCGCTCGCCCTTGCAGACGCCGGCGCTGTGGCGGGCCGAGCTTGAGCTCGCGATCAGCCATGCCGCCGAGCATCTCTCGCTCTACCAGCTCACGATCGAGCCCGGCACCGCCTTCGAACGGCTGTTCCGGGCGGGCAAGCTTGCGATTCCCGATCATGATGCCGGTGCAGCGCTCTACGAGACGACGCAGGAGATCACCGCCAGGCACGGCCTGCCGGTCTACGAGATCTCGAACCACGCACGGCCGGGCGCGGAATGCCGGCACAACCTGGTCTACTGGCATTATGGCGAATATGCCGGCGTCGGCCCCGGCGCGCATGGCCGCCTGGTGACGGCGCAGGGCCGCATGGCGCATTCGACCGAGAAACGACCGGAAATCTGGCTTGAGCGTGTCGAGGCCGAAGGCCACGCGCTGGTCGAGGACGAGCTGTTGAATTCGGAAGCGCAGGGCGACGAGTACCTGCTGATGGGGCTTCGCCTCGTCGAGGGGATCGATCCGGCCGTCTTCAAGGCGCTCGCCGGCCGCGAGCTCAATGCCAAGCGCGTCGCGAGCCTGATCGACGAAAAGCTGCTGATGCACCGCCCCGGCGGCCGTCTCGCCGCGACGCCGGATGGCGCGCTGCTGCTCGACGCGCTGGTCGCCGATCTGGCGGCTTGAGCGGTTTACGGCCTCCGGAACCTCCGCGGTCATTCCGGGGCATCGCGCAGCGATGAGCCCGGAACCAGAACCGATGCGTTTCTTGGAGAGACGCAAGCGTGGCGTTCTTTACTCAGACGGTATTGGTTCTGGGTTCCGGGCTCGGGCCTTCGCCCGCCCCGGAATGACGTGGAGGATGCGAAACCCGCTCAGCGCCTGCCCAGCCGCACGCCCGTCTTCGGATCGAAGACATGGACCTTGTCTGGATCGACCGTGATCCAGAGCCGGCCTTCCTGCGCCGCGACCTCGCCCGTCGCCGCCTGCATCACGAAAGGATGGCCGGCGAGCTTGCCGTGGAAGAGCTGGGTCGCACCGAGCTCCTCGATGAACTCGACGTCGAAGGGCAGCGATCCCGCCTGCCCTTCCGAGGCGATCTCGATATCCTCCGGCCGCAAGCCGACCTCGACCGGCGTCTGCGCCGCCAGATCCTCGCGGAGGTCGCGGACCTCGATGATGGCGTCGCCGAGCGCCACGATGCCGGGGCCATCCACTACGCCGGGCTGGATGTTCATCGGCGGCGAGCCGATGAAGGTCGCGACGAACTTGCTGGCCGGCTTGCGGTAGACCTCGGCCGGCACGCCGATCTGCTCGACCTGGCCGCCATTCATCACCACGAGCTTGTCGGAAAGCGTCATCGCCTCGACCTGGTCGTGGGTGACGTAGATCGAGGTGACGCCGAGCGCTCGCTGCAGCTTCTTGATCTCGACGCGCATCTGCACGCGCAGCTTGGCGTCGAGGTTCGAAAGCGGCTCGTCGAAGAGGAAGACCTGCGGCTTGCGCACGATGGCGCGGCCCATGGCGACGCGCTGGCGCTGGCCGCCGGAGAGTTGGCGCGGCCGCCGCTCCAGGAAGGGCTCGATCGCCAGGATACGCGCCGCCTCCTTCACGCGCTTGTCGATCTCGTCCTTCGGCGTGCCGCGGTTGCGCAGGCCATAGGCCATGTTGTCGTAGATGTTCATATGCGGGTAGAGCGCATAGTTCTGGAACACCATCGCGATGTCGCGGTCGGCCGGCTCGATCTGGTTGACGACGCGGTCGCCGATCGCGACCTCTCCCGAGGAGATCGTCTCCAGCCCGGCGACCATGCGCAGCAGCGTGGACTTGCCGCAGCCGGAGGGGCCGACGAGCACGCAGAAGCCGCCATCGGGGATGTCGAAGGAGACGCCCTTCACGGCCTCGACGCCGCCGGCATAGACCTTCTTGACGTTGTTCAGGGTAACCTGGGCCATTCGCGGATTACTTCTCGGTTTCGACCAGGCCCTTTACGAAGAGCCTCTGCATGGCGATGACGACGAAGACGGGCGGCAGCATCGCCAGCATGGCGGTGGCCATGGCGAGCTGCCATTCGGTCAGGGCGTCGGTGGTGACGATCATCTTCTTGATGGCGATGACGATGGTCTGCATCGAGTCCTTCGTCGTCACCAGCAGCGGCCAGAGATACTGGTTCCAGCCATAGATGAACTGGATCACGAAGAGCGCCGCGATCGTGGTGATCGAGAGCGGCAGCAGCGTATCCTTGAAGAACTTGAACGGGCCGGCGCCGTCGATCTTCGACGCTTCCAGCAACTCGTCCGGGATCGTCATGAAGAACTGCCGGAACAGCAGCGTTCCCGTCGCCGAGGCGATGAGCGGGACGGCGAGGCCCTGATAGGTGTCGAGCATGTTCAGATCGGAGACGATCTTGAAGGTCGGGAAGATGCGGACCTCGACCGGGAGCATCAGCGTGATGAAGATGGTCCAGAACGCCGCCATGCGGAACGGGAACCGATAGTACACCACCGCATAGGCCGAGAGCACGGAGATGAAGATCTTGCCCAGCGCGATCGTCATCGCCATGACGAAGGAGTTGAACATCATGCCGATCACCGGCTCGCGCGTCGTGCCGGAGGTGCCGATGAAGAGGATGCGGTTGTAGTTCTCGAGGAAATACGGGCCGGGATAGAGTGGCATCTGGCCGTTGATCACGGTCGCGGCGTCCCAGGTCGAGGCGACGAAGGTCAGCCAGACCGGGAAGGCGACGATCAGCACGCCGATCGTCAGGATGACATAGGCGATCGCGTCGCCCAGGCGGCGGTCCTCGACCATCAGATCCCCTTCCCCATCTCGCGCAGGAGCCCGGCCAGAGCCTCGGCGCAGGCATCCAGGCAGGCCTGGCCCTTCTGCGTCGTGGCACGGCGGGCGTCGCCGATCACCCCGGTCTCGGTCATGTCCCGGAAGGAACGGTGGCGTGAGACGGTCGGGCGCCCGGGCAGGCCGTCGAGCGCGCCGAAAGCCTCGCCGAGACGGGCATCGCGGACCGATCCCGGCGCCAGCACCATCATCATCGAGGTCTCGACCTCGCAGGCATGCTGCACGGCCTGCTGATCCTCCAGCAGCGGCGGGAGCGCCGCCTCGGCCAGCAGGAAATAGGTGGTCGCCTCGATATGCAGCCGCGTCTCACGCGCGAAATCGGGCAGGAAGGCGGTCAGCGCTGCGATGTTGCCGCCATGGCCGTTGACGATCAGCACGCGATGGAAGCCATGGCGCTCGATACTCTTGAGGAGGGCGAGCAGCACGGCGCGATAGGTCGGGATGTCGAAGGTGAAGGTGCCGCCAAAGGCCATGTGATGCTCGGCCATGCCGCACCACAGCGTTGGCGCGACCACGACATCGACATCGCCGGCGCGCTCGGCCGCCGCCTTGCAGACGCCGCTGCACAGGATGGTGTCGACGCCGACGGGCAGATGCGGCCCGTGCTGCTCGACCGAGGCGACGGGCAGGACGACGATGGCATCGCCCGCGGCCTTGGCGCGCAGCTCCTCGGCGGTCAATTCTAGCCACAGCACGGACGCCATCAGTAGCTCACCTTGCGCTCGATGAAGCGGAACTGGACCGCGGTCAGCCCGATGACCATGATGAGCAGCATCACGGACTGCGCCGCCGAGCCGCCGAGGTTGGAGCCGCCCTTGCCGTCGGCGAAGACCTTGTAGACCAGCGTCTCGGTCGCGCCAGCGGGGCCGCCGCCGGTCACGGTGTCGATGATGCCGAAGGTGTCGAAGAAGACGTAGACGATGTTGACGACGAGCAGGAAGAAGGTCGTCGGCGAGAGCAGCGGGAAGACGATGGTCCAGAAGCGGCGCATAGGCCGGGCGCCGTCGATCACCGCCGCCTCGATCACGCTTTTCGGGATCGATTGCAGGCCGGCGAGGAAGAACAGGAAATTGTAGCTGATCTGCTTCCAGGTCGCGGCGAGGATGACGAGCAGCATGGCGTCATTGCCGTTGAGCCGGGGGTTCCAGGCGACGCCGAGCGACTGCAACCCGCGCGCCAGCATGCCGAGCGAGGGATCGAACATGAAGATCCAGAGCACGCCGGCAATGGCGGGCGCGACAGCATAGGGCCAGATCAGCAGGGTCTTGTAGACCTCGCCGCCCTTGAGCTGCCGATCCGCCATCACCGCGAAGAGCAGCGCGATCGACAGCGACAGCACGCAGACGAAGGTCGAGAAGATCGCCGTATTGATGAAGGCCTTGAGATAGCCGGGGTCAGCGAAAAGCGTCTGATAGTTCTCGAACCAGACGAACTCGGTCGAGGTGCCGAAGGCGTCCTCAAGCAGGAAGCTCTGCCAGACCGCCTGGCTCGCCGGCCAGTAGAAGAACACGATGGTGATCGCGAGCTGCGGCGCCAGCAGCAGGAAGGGGATGGTCAGCCCCTTGAAGTAGGCGTTCTTCTGCATCGGCTTCCTTGGACGAGACGGCCATCCCGGACGGGTTTGTCCGGGATGGCCAATGGATGCAAGAGGGCTGTCGGATCAGCGCGCCGCGGTGCGCTCGAACTGGCGCAGCATCTGGTTGCCGCGCTCGACCGCCGCGTCCAGCGCCGCCTTGGGCGTCTTCTGGCCGTTCAGCGCCGCCTCCAGCTCCTCCGACCAGATGTCGCGGATCTGGACGAGGCTGCCGTAGCGCAGGCCCTTCGAGTTGTCGGTCGGGGCCTTGTTGGTCAGCTCGAGGAGCGGGGTCTCGAGATAGGGCTTGTCCTTGTAGAAGCCCGACGCCTTGACCTTCTCATAGGCTGCCTTGGTGATCGGCAGGTAGCCCGACTCGGTGTGCAGCTTCACCTGGCGGTCGACATCCGACAGGAAGGTGAAGAACTTGGCGACGCCCTTGTACTCGGCCGGCTTCTTGCCGCCCATCACCCACAGCGAAGCGCCGCCGATGATCGAGTTCTGCGGAGCGCCCGCGGCTTCCGGATAATACGGCATCGCCGCATTGCCCCAGTCGAACTTGGCGTTCGCCTTGACGTTGCCGAAGAAGCCCGAGGAGGTCAGGAAGATCGGGCATTCGCCCGAGGTGAAGCGGCCTTCGCCGTTGTTGGTGCGGCCGGAATAGTCGTAGGTCTTGTCCTTCTGCAGCTCGACCAGATTGGTCCAGTGCTTCAGGAAGAGCGGGCTCTGGTTGAAGTTCATGACGGCGTCGAAGCCGGCCATGCCGTTGACCTTGGTCGAGAGCGGCACGTTATGCCAGGCGCCGAACTGCTCGATATTGGCCCAGGGCGCCCAGGCGTTAGAGACAGCGCATTTGTCGAAGCCGGCAGCCTTCAGCTTCTTGGCGGCCTCGAAGGTCTCGGGCCAAGTCTTCGGCGGCTTCTCGGGGTCGAGGCCTGCCTTCTTGAAGGCGTCCTTGTTGTACCACATCACCATCGACGAGGAATTGAACGGCATGGAGAGCATCTCGCCCTTGGCCGTCGAGTAATAGCCGGTGATGGCAGGCAGATAGGCGTTCGGATCGAACTTCTCGCCGGCTTCCTTCATCATCTCGTGGACCGGCTTGACCGCGCCCTTGGCCGACATCATCGTGCCCGTGCCGACCTCGAAGACCTGCAGGATGTGCGGCGCCTGGCCGGCGCGGAAGGCGGCGATGCCGGCGTTCAGCGTGTCGGGGTAGGAGCCCTTGTAGACCGGAACGACCTTGTAGTCCTTCTGCGAGGCGTTGAAGTCCTCGGCGAGCTTCACGACGACGTCGTTGTTGGCGCCGGTCAGCGCGTGCCACCACTGTATTTCGGTCTGTGCCAGGGCAGGCGAGGCGCCGGCGAGCGCGAAGGCCGCTACCGACATCAGGATGCGCGATTTGATGGTCATGGACGATCTCCCTTCCGCGGGCGGACCCCGCCGCGGTTCTTGTCGTTGGTGCGCAAGCTAGCATGAAGCGGAGGCGACATTTCAATGACAAATCGATGACGCCTGCCGCAATGCGCCTATGGTCGCGGTACGGCTTGCGCATTCGCGCATAACCGGCTGATCTGCGCTCCCGACTCGAACTCGTTTCCGGACCGCATCATGCCGAAGCTCGACCTTGCCGTGACCGCAACCCTGCCGACGGATTCCGCTGCGGCCGCGCTCGTCGGCCGGGTCTGGTGCCCCGATCTCGGCGGCCCCGCCGTGGTGGCGCTGCGAGACGGGCAGGTCGTCGACATCACCGCCGCTTTCCCGACCAGCCGCGACCTCTGCGAGAGCGCCGATCCGGCCGCGGCGCTGCGGGCGGCCCAGGGCGAGACGCTCGGGTCCCTGGCCGACATCCTCGCCAACACCCCTGTGGACAGCCGCGATCCGAAGCGGCCCTGGCTGCTATCCCCGCTCGACCTGCAGGCGGTGAAGGCGGCGGGCGTCACCTTCGCGGTCTCGATGCTGGAGCGGGTGATCGAGGAGAAGGCACGCGGCAACCCGGCGGCTGCCGCAACGATCCGCGAGGAGATCGGCAAGCTCATCGGAGACGACCTCTCCAAGCTCAAGCCCGGTTCGCCCGAGGCGATGCATCTCAAGGAGGTGCTGATCAAGCAGGGGGCCTGGAGCCAGTATCTCGAGGTCGGCATCGGCCCGGACGCCGAGATCTTCACCAAGGCCCCGGCGATGTCGACGGTCGGCACCGGCGCCGACGCCGGCCTCCATCCCGCCTCGAGCTGGAACAACCCCGAGCCGGAGATCGTGCTGGTCGTCGCCTCGGATGGGCGCATCGTCGGCGCCACGCTCGGCAACGACGTCAACCTGCGCGATGTCGAAGGCCGCTCGGCCCTGCTGCTCGGCAAGGCGAAGGACAACAACGCGGCCGCCGCCGTCGGCCCCTTCATCCGCTTCTTCGATGCGGGCTTCACGCTCGATCATGTCCGCCGCACGACCGTGACGCTGACGGTAGAGGGCGAGGACGGCTTCACGCTGGAAGGCTCCTCCTCGATCGCCAAGATCAGCCGCGACCCGGCCGACCTCGCCGCGCAGATGATCGGCCCGCACCATCAATATCCGGACGGGGCGGCGCTCTATCTCGGCACGATGTTCGCGCCGATCAAGGACCGCGATGCGCCGGGCGGCGGCTTCACCCATAAATACGGGGACATCGTCACCATCGCCGCGCCGGAGCTGGGCAGCCTCGTCAACCGGATGAAGCGCACCGACGCCTGCGAGCCCTGGACCTTCGGCGCCTCGCATCTGATGCGCCATCTGGCCAAGCGCGGGCTGCTCTAGTTGCAGCCCCGGCCGGGGTTTCCGCAATCGCGGCAGGCTGCTGGTAAGGATTGTCTGCCATAGCGCCGGCTGGACCAGGAGAGTTCGGCGTGGCGATGAGCGAGATCGGGAGGCGACACTCCCAAACGCGGGGCAGCCGTATGGCGGCAAGGCTGGTGCTTTCTCCCGGCCTATGGATCGCCGCTTTCGCGGCGCTCGCCGTCGCAGGGCTGATCCTGCCGCTGCGCCTGCCGATCGGTGCGAATGCCTGGGATACGGTTGTCTATCTCGACGCGGCCTGGCGCATCAGGCTGGGCCAAGTGCCGAGCCTCGATTTCTTCGTGCCTGTCGGGCCGCTCGGCTTCTATCTGACCGCCGGCCTCGACGCTTTCTTCCCGAATGCGCAGCCGATGCTGCTGATCAACTGGGCGCTGCTGCCGGTGACGCTGCCGGTGCTCGCCTTGCTGGCGAACGACGTTGCCCGGCGATCGCGCGGGCAGGCGCTGGCGCTCGTGCTGCCCTTCCTGCTGTTCGCGGCGCTGCCGATCAACCTGCATTCATTGTATCCGATGCCGGGTTTCGACGGCTTCGGCTTCTACAACCGGCATGCCGCCATGCTGCTCTACCTGCTGATCGCGACGCTGCTCTTCGCGCAGCGCCGCCTTCAGGTCACACTCGTCGCGGTGCTGATGCTGGCGCTCTTCCTGGCGAAGATCACGGGCGCCGTCACGGGCACGCTGCTTGTCGGCTATGCGATGCTGAGCGGGCGCATGCGCCTTCGGGATGCGATCACGGCCGCGGCCGCCGTCATCACCGCGCTCGCGCTGCTGGAACTCACGACTGGGTTGACCTCGGCCTATCTCGCGAATGTCCTGACGCTGCTCGGGCTCAACACCGGCACGCTGCTGCCGCGCTTCCTGACCGTGGCCTCGGTGAAGTTCAACGTCATCGGTCCGGCCCTGCTGCTGCTCGCGGCGCTGGCCTTCTCGGCATGGCGGGACGGGCTGCCGCGCACCCTCGCGGGCTGGCGGACCCTCGCGGATTCGCCTCTCGGCTGGCTCGCCGTGGGTCTTGGGGCGCTCGCCTTCTTCGAGACCCAGAACACGGGTTCGCTCGAATTCATCGGCTTATGGCCGATCCTGCTGCCGGTCCTCTCCGAATGGTGGCAGCGTCGCGATGATTGGCTGCGCCCGGTGATGCTCGTGCTGGTGCTCGCGGTCGCCTTGCCCTCGGCCGTGATCTGCGTCGAACGGGGCATGCGTGCCGCCATGAGCGCGCCCACCTATGCCGGCCTCGACGTGCCCGATCTCGGGCCGCTCGGGCGGGTCAGCGTGAAACCGGATATCGCCGCGCGCGCGGCCGGGATGCTGGAGCATTATGCCAGCCAGCAGGAGAGCTATCGCGATCTCGTCCGGCGCGATCTGCTGCCTTCCTACATCCTCTATGCGGAAATCGACTCTCAGGCGACCTGGATGCTGGAGATCCAGCAGGGTATCACGGCGATCCGCAATTGGGAGGCCGCGAACAAGCGCCAGCTCAATGGCGTCTTCACGCTCGATTTCGTCGATCCGATGAACCGCCTGCTCCGGCTCGAGTCCGCCCGCGCCGTGCCGCTCGGCCTCGATCCCGGCCGCAGCACGCCGCCACTCAAACCGGACATGCTGACGGAGCTGGGACGGATCGACGCGATCCTGGCACCGAAATGCCCGCCGACCACCGCGCGCGAGGCCATCCGCAAGCTCTTCGCCGACGCGCTCGAAGGGCGCGAACGGATCGCGCTCGCGCCCTGCTGGGACATGTATCTGCGGCGCTGAATTCAGCCGGCGGCGGCCTGTCCGGCTTCCCAGCCGAGGATGGCGCGCTTGCGTGTCAGGCCCCAATGATAACCGGTCAGCGCGCCTGACTTGCCGATGACGCGGTGGCAGGGCACCACGAAGGAGATCGGGTTCTTGCCGACCGCCATGCCGACGGCGCGCGCCGCGCTCGGCCGGCCGATCTGGTTGGCAACCTCGCCATAGGTCGTGGCGCAGCCGACCGGGATCCTCAGCAGCGTCTCCCAGACCCGTACCTCGAAATCGGTACCGATCAGAACCACGCGCAGCGGCGTCTCCGCCGACCAGGCCTTGGGCTCGAAGATGCGGCCGGCATAAGGTGCGGTCAGGACAGGATCATAGTGGTAATCGGCATGGGGCCAGCGCCGCATCATGTCGGCCAGCGCCTCGGCACGCCCGCCGACGACCTTGCCGCCATCGGCGCTGTTCGAGACCCAGCCGAGCCCGGCCAGCCCGCGATCCGTGACCACGATCAGCGCCTCGCCGAAGGGCGAGACATGGAAGCCGTAGGATAGCTTCAAGCCGCCGCCGCCGGCCTTCCACTCGCCCGGCGACATCGCCTCATGCGTGACGAAGAGATCGTGCAGCCGGCCGGGGCCGGACAGGCCGACTTCGAGCGCGGTGTCGAGCACGCTGGCCGAGGAGGCGAGCAGCCCCTTGGCATGGTCGAGCGTGATCGCCTGCAGGAAAGCCTTCGGCGTCAGCCCGCACCAGCGCCGGAAGAGATGGTGGACATCGGTCGGGGTCGCGCCGGCCGCATCCGCGATCGCCTCGATCGTCGGCTGCTCGCGCCAGTTATGGGTGATGAAGGAGAGGATGCGCCGCACCGTGTCGTAGTCCGAGCCCGGCGCCGTCGTGGGGAAATCGGCCTCGCTCGGCATCGCCTCGGCAGCACGCGCCAGCACCGCATTGGAGAAGCGCGTCGGGGTCATCGCCGTTTTCATGGAAGCATTCATCGTGAGCCTCGCACCGTTCGTCATGATGCGAATCTAGGGCATGCACCATGCCGTTCCCACCCGAAAGCTGGCAAGACCGGGCTCGCCCAGCCTAGTTTGCGCAGCTCTCTCAAAATTCGCTTGCCAAGAGACCCTTCATGACCTCCGCCCCTGCCGCCATCGTCGAGCTCTACGAGCGTTATGCAGCGACTTATGACGGGCTGCGCGGCAAGGCGCTGTTCGAGCGGCCCTGGCTCGACCGTTTCCGCGCGCTCCTGAAGCCCGGCGGTTCGATCCTGGACATCGGCTGCGGTTCGGGCGAGCCGATTGCACGGCATCTGATCGCGGAGGGCCATGCCATCACCGGTGTCGATTCGGCTCCCGCGATGATCGCATTGTGCGAAGCGCGTTTCCCGGCGCATCGCTGGCAGGTCGCGGATATGCGCCGTCTCGCGCTCGGCCGCCGCTTCGACGGGCTGATCGCCTGGGACAGCTTCTTCCACCTGACGCCGCAGGACCAGCGCGGAATGTTTCCGGTCTTCGCGGAGCATGCCGTGCCGGGCGCCGCGCTGATGTTCACCAGCGGTCCGTCGCATGGCGAGGCGATCGGGACCTTCGAAGGCGAGCCGCTCTATCATGGCAGCCTCGATCCCGAGGAATACCGTTCGCTGCTGGCCGAGAACGGCTTTGCCGTCGTCGCGCATGCTGTCGAGGACCAGAGCTGCGGCGGGCACACCATCTGGCTCGCCCGCCGGAGCTGAATCCGCTCAGGAGGCGCCGTAGTCGGGGCCGCGGCGGGCGCTCGCCAGGGCCGAGCCGAGCGCATCGGCGAAGCCGGCTCGCTCCTGCGGCGAAAGCGCGCCGGCGACCGCGACGCTCTGCCCACGCGAGACCAGTTTCAGCGCCAGCAGGCCATAATCCTCGTCGGTCTGGCGTTCGAGCCGGGTCCAAGCCGGATTGAAGCGCCAGACCGCCTCGCGGCCGTGATGCGAGACCTTGCGCAGCAGGACTTCCAGCGGCGTCACCACGATGCGCTCGAAGGCGCGGGCGTGGCGGAAATTGACGTGGAAGGCGATGAACAGCGCGACGACGTCGATGCCGAAGAAACCGGCGACCGGCCACGCGCCGAGCACGACGAAGGGAATCGAGGAGACCACGCTCGCCAGGCAGACCAGCGTCATCACGATGCGGAAGCCGTTCTGGCCGAGCGAGCGATGCGGCGTGATCGTCGCGTCGAAGACCGGCCGCTTCGCAGCGTCCTCGCCTTCGCTTGCTGGGCTCTTGCCGGGTTCCATTGCGGTATTATAACGCCGACATGGATCAGCAGAACAGGCCCGCGCGTGCCCGTGCTCCGGCGAAACGCATCACGTTGGCGCGCGCCCGCAAGCCGGCCGAGATCCGCGAGATCTTCGAGCGGTTCCGCGCCGCCAATCCGGAGCCGAAGGGCGAGCTGGAATCCGTGAACGCTTTCACGCTGCTGGTCGCCGTCGTGCTATCGGCGCAGGCGACCGATGCCGGCGTCAACAAGGCGACGCGCAAGCTCTTCGCCATCGCCGACACGCCGGAGAAGATGCTGGCGCTGGGCGAGGAGACGGTGCGCGAGCACGTCAAGACGATTGGGCTCTATCGCAACAAGGCGAAGAACGTGATCGCGCTCAGCGAGAAGCTGATCGCGCAGTTCGGCAGCGCAGTGCCGACCACGCGCGAGGAGCTCGAAAGCCTGCCCGGCGTCGGCCGCAAGACCGCGAATGTCGTGCTCAACATCGCCTTCGGCGAAATCACCCATGCGGTCGACACCCATGTCTTCCGCGTCGCCAACCGGCTGCGGATCGCGCCCGGAAAGAACGTGCTGCAGGTCGAGATGGGGCTGGAAAAGGCAGTGCCGGAGGAGTTCGGCCGGCACGCCCATCACTGGCTGATCCTGCACGGGCGCTACACCTGCAAGGCGCTCAGGCCCGAATGCGGCCGCTGCATCCAGAATGACCTCTGCGATTCACCCGACAAGCGCGTCGCCTGACCTGCCGGCCAGGTTGCCGCCAGCCCTCCGTTAGTCTGCTTGACAGCTTCTCCCCTCTGGGTTGTGCTCCACCCGCCGGACGCCATACGGGCTCGGAAAGCCTGAGAGTCAGCGGCAGAGGAAGCTCAGGAGGTCAGTGTGATGAAGCGTTTCGTCCTCGCGGCGAGCATCGCCGTTGCCGCCATGTCCATTCATTCCAGCGCCATCGCGCAATCGAAAGGCCCGGTCATCGGGGTCAGCTGGTCGAATTTCCAGGAAGAGCGCTGGAAGACCGACGAAGCCGCGATCAAGGCGGCGGTCGAGAAGGCCGGCGGCACCTATCTCTCCGCCGATGCGCAATCCTCGCCGGCCAAGCAACTCACCGATGTCGAGAGCCTGATCGCGCGCGGCGCCAAGGCGATCATCGTGCTGGCGCAGGATGCGCAGGCGATCCGGCCCGCCGTGGAAAAGGCGGTGAACGAGGGCATCGGGGTCGTCGGTTACGACCGCCTGATCGAAATCCCGCAGGCCTTCTACCTGACCTTCGACAATGTCGAGGTCGGCCGGATGATGGCGCGCGAGATCCAGAAGGCGAAGCCGGAGGGCAACTACGTCTTCATCAAGGGCTCGAGCTCGGACCCGAACGCCAACTTCCTCTACCAGGGCTCGATCGAGGTGCTGAAGCCCGCGATCGACGGCGGCAAGATCAAGAATGTCGGCGAAGCCTTCACCGATGGTTGGCTGCCGGCCAACGCCCAGCGTAACATGGAACAGATCCTGACCCGCAATCAGAACAAGGTCGACGCGGTGATCGCCGCCAATGACGGCACGGCCGGCGGCGCCATCGCGGCGATGGATGCGCAGGGGCTTTCCGGCTCGGTGCCGGTCTCCGGGCAGGATGCCGACCGCGCGGCGCTCAACCGCGTCGCGCTGGGCACGCAGACCGTGACGATCTGGAAGGATGCGCGCGAACTGGGCCGCAACGCAGCCGAGATCGCTCTCAAGCTCGCCGGCGGCGCCAAGCTCGCCGATGTCCCGGGCTCGGCGGCGTGGGACCAGGGCCCGTCCAAGCAGAAGATGACGGCGCTGTTCCTGAAGCCGGTGCCGGTGACGAAGGACAATCTCGGCGTGGTGATCGAGGCCGGCTGGGCGGCGAAATCGGCGGTCTGCCAGGGCGTCGCGGCCGGCAAGGTCAAGGCCTGTGACTAACACGACCCCGGCGCCGGCTCATCCGGCGCAGGAGCGCAAGCGCTTCAGCGACCATCTGCGCGAGATCGAATTCGATCCGCGCATGATCGGGATGGTCGCCGCGCTCGCGGTCATCTGGCTCGGCTTCAACTGGCTGTCGGACGGCGCCTTCCTGACGCCGCGCAACCTCTGGAACCTGCTGGTCCAGACCGCGTCGATCTCGATCATGGCCTGCGGCATGGTGCTGGTCATCGTCACCCGCAACATCGACCTCTCGGTCGGCTCGATGCTCGGCTTCGTCGGCATGGTGGTCGGGCTCGTGCAGGTCCGGCTGCTGCCCGAGCTGTGGGGCTTCGAGCACCCGCTGACCTGGGTGGTCAGCCTGCTGCTCGCGATGACGCTCGGCGGCTTCGTCGGGCTGATGCAGGGCGCATTGATCGCCTATCTCGCCATCCCCTCCTTCATCGTCACGCTCGGCGGGCTCCTGGTCTGGCGCGGCGCGGCCTGGTGGGTGACGCAGGGCCAGACCATCGCGCCGATGGATTCGCGCTTCCGCCCCTTCGGCGGCGGCGTCGAGGGCGCAATCGGCACGAGCGCCTCCTGGGCGATCGGCATCGGCCTGTGCGCGGCGATCTGCGTGGCGGCCGCGCTGATCCGCCGGCGGCGCAAGCGCTTCGGCTTCGTGCTGCGCCCGCTCTGGGCGGAGATCGCGATCACCGGGCTCGGCTGCGCCGCGGTGCTGGCGACGGTGATGGTGGCGAATGCCTATGCGCTGCCGGCCGGGATCGCGCGGCGCGTCACGGAGGCCAAGGGCGGCATCTGGCCGGAGGGCGGCCTGACCATCGGCCACGGGCTCGCCGTTCCCGTGCTGATCGCGCTCGCGGTCGGCGTCGCCATGACCTTCCTCGCCAATCGCCTGCGCTTCGGGCGCTATGTCTTCGCCATCGGCGGCAACCCCGAGGCGGCGCAGCTTTCCGGGGTGAACACCCGCAAGGTGCTGATGCTGGTGTTCGGGCTGATGGGCGTGCTCGTCGGCATCTCCGCCTGCATCTCGACGGCGCGACTCAATGCTTCGACCAACGCGGCCGGCACGCTCGACGAGCTCTATGTGATCGCGGCGGCGGTCATCGGCGGCACCTCGCTCGCCGGCGGCGTCGGCACCATCGCGGGCGCGATGCTGGGCGCGCTGGTGATGCAGTCACTGCAATCCGGCATGGTGCTGATCGGCGTCGATGCGCCCTTGCAGAACATCGTCGTCGGCATCGTTCTCGTCCTCGCGGTCTGGCTCGACGGGGTCTACCGCCAGCGGCTGAGCTGAGGAGGCTCCGATGAGCATCGCGGAACCGACTGATCTCGCCGAGACCCATCCCGGCCAGGGCACGCCACTGATCGAGATGCACGACATCTCGATCGCCTTCGGCGGCATCAAGGCGGTGGATGGTGCCAGCGTCGACCTGATGCCGGGCGAGGTCGTCGGCCTGCTCGGCCATAACGGCGCGGGCAAGTCGACGCTGATCAAGATCCTGTCCGGCGCCTACCGGGCGGATTCCGGCACGATCCGGGTCGATGGCGAGGAGGTCTCGCTGTCGAGCCCGCGCGACGCCAAGCGCCACGGCATCGAGACGATCTACCAGACGCTCGCGCTCGCCGACAATGTCGATGCCGCCGCCAACATCTTCCTCGGCCGCGAGCTTCTGACCGGCTGGGGCACGCTCGACGACGCGACGATGGAGTCGGAGACCCGCAAGGTGATGGGCCGGCTCAACCCGCATTTCCGGCGCTTCAAGGAGCCGGTGAAGGCGCTCTCCGGCGGGCAGCGCCAGTCGGTCGCGATCGCCCGCGCCATCTATTTCAATGCCCGCGTGCTGATCATGGACGAGCCCACGGCCGCACTGGGGCCAGCCGAGACGAAGCAGGTTGCCGAGCTGATCCTGCAGCTCAAGAAGCAGGGCATCGGCATCTTCCTGATCAGCCACGACCTGCACGATGTCTTCGACCTCGCCGACCGCGTCACGGTGATGAAGAACGGCAAGGTGGTCGGCACCGCGCGCACCGGCGACGTCACCCAGGACGAGGTGCTGGGCATGATCATCTCGGGCAAATGCCCGCCGGCCGCGGTGAAAGGGCCGGGGGCTTTGCGGGGGTAGAAGGGCGCGGGGAACCGTCATGCTCGGGCTCGACCCGAGCATCTCCTGCAAGAGATTCTCGGGTCTGCGCGTCGCTCCGCCCGAGAATGACGGCCCTCTGCTACCGACTCACTTCGCGTCGAGCAGCTCCTTCACCGACAGCAGCACGAGTTCGTTGTCATCAGCCTTCTTCGGATCGCGCGAGGAGGAGAAGGGCAGGTTGTTGTCGTTGCCGACGACGATGATGCCGTCCGCGCGATCGACGACGTCGACGTTCTCGATGGTGAAGAAGGGGAAGGGCAGCACGCCGTCGATGGCGCCCTGCTTCGCCTTCTTGTCGGGATCGGCGATCTTCATCAGGTCGATATAGCCGACCTTGCGCACCGACTTGCCGACATTGGCGTCGGTCATCTCGATCTTCACGATGCGCTTGAACTTGGCGAGGTCGTGGAAGCAGTCCGGGCCCTTCTGGCCGGCGGCACAGGCCTTGTCGGCGGTGCCTTCGCCGTTGTCGCGCTCGATGATCAGCGCCGTAGTCGCGTCGATCATGTTGAAGTCGCCGATGGCGTTGACCTTGTCCTCAAGCGGGAAGAACCAGGAGCGGCCGGTCCACTTCTCGTTGGCGACGTCGAATTCCAGGATGCGCAGCGCGTCCTTGCCGTCGACCTGCTCATTGGCCTTGGTCTCGGCGTTCCAGAGCGGGCCTTCCAGCAGCGGGTAGAGGAAGCGGCCATCCGGCGACTGCGCCATGCCCTCGAAGCCCTTCGAGCGGCGGGCATTGAAGGCGACGGGCAGCGGAGCATCGGGGGCGCCCGGCGTCGTCACGGCGTAATGATCGGGCGAGCGCACCGGCTTGCCGTCGGCAAACGTCTCGAACACGGCCTCGACCTTGCCGTTGGCGTCGACGCGGATGAGGTAGGGCCCGAACTCCTCACCGATCCAGTACTTGCCGCCGATGGGCTGGATCGATTCCGGATCGAAATCGGCGCCGGTCAGGTAGCGCTTATCCGTGCCCTCATGGACGATGCGGAACGGCACCTTCTTGTCGGGATCGTGCAGGAAGGTCGTCGCGAGGCGCTCGATCTTGCCGCCGGCGAAATCGGCCTTCAGCCGATGGAAGAACAGCGCGGCGTCGGGCGAGTTCGCCTTGGTGCCGAAGCCGTTGTCGGTCAGCACGAGGAACTCGCCATTGCCGAGCGAGCGGATGCCGGAGAAGCCCTGTACGGGCTGGCCGGCGAAGGGGGTGGAAAGGCCGGTCGGACGCCCGCCCGAGGTTCCTACCACGGTGCCGAGCGCTTCGACGCGCTTGCCCGGCGTGACGAACTTGCCGGAAACCTTGAGATCGGCCGGGGCATCGGTGGGAGCTGGGATGATGGTGTTCGCCGGCAGCAGGGCGTGGCCGACGAGCTTCGCCGAGAACTCCTTCTGGGTTTCCTGGGCCCCGGCGAGCATGGTCGAGGACAGCAGCAGTGCGGCGATGAGTGACAGGCGCATGGACAGCTCCGGGGAAGGACGAAGCATTTCGCTTCGCCCGCCCGGATTGCGACACGACGACAGCCCTGCGACCGTTCCGTGACGGTCGCGCCGGCTCCTTCAGTAGCCGCGCGCCGGATCGACCACGTGCTGGAGCGGCTCACCTGCTTCCAGCCGCCTGATCTGCGCCGCGATCAGCGAAGCGATCGCTTCCGGCTCCGACATCGCCGCGTTATGCGGCGTGATCGTCACGTTCGGCTGGGCCCAGAGCGGGGATTCGACCGGCAAGGGCTCGGTCTCGAAGACGTCGAGCGTCGCGCCCTTCAATGCCCCGGTTTCGAGCGCGGCGAGGATATCGGCTTCCACTTGCAGGCCACCGCGACCGGCATTGATCACGAACGGGCCGCCGAGGCGGCCATCCCGCGCGAGCCCGGCGATCAGCTCGGCATTGATGATCCCACGCGTGTCGGGCGTGAGCGGCACGAGGCAGACGAGGATGTCGGTGCGCGCGAGAAAGGCCTTCATGCCGTCCTCGCCGGAAAAGGTCGGCAGGCCGTCGATCGTCTTGGGCGAGCGGCTCCAGCCGGCGACGTCGAAGCCGACAGCCTGCAATTTGCGGGCGGCGTCCTGTCCGAGTTCCCCCAGACCCATGATGCCGACGCGCACCGAGCGGGCGGCCGGCTGATTGCGGTCGTCCTCCCAGAGCTTCTGCTGCTGCTGGCTGATGTAGCGATGCTGCTGGCGCAGATACATCAGGCAATGCAGCACGACATATTCGCTCATCCGCGTGGTCAGGTCGGGATCGACGACGCGGGCGATCGGCACCGGCGGCAGCTTGTCGTCGGCGAAGAGGAAATCCACGCCGGCGCCGAGCGAGAAGATCGCGCCGAGATTGGGCAGGCCGGTCAGGCTGCCGGCCGGGTGCTTCCAGCTCGCGACATAATGCACGGCGCGGCGGTCGAAGGGCTCGCCGAGGACCACGACCGGCATGTCAGGCAGAAGCGCCTGGAACCGCGCACGCCAGTCCTCGACATGCCAGCTCGTCATGGCCAGAAGCAAACTCATGCCGAAAACCTCTCCGTGATCCGTTCCGCGACCAGGGCGCCGCGCGCCGCACCCTCTCCGATCCGATAGGCCTTGCGCAAGCGCGCGCTTGCCGCGGCGAAGCCTGCCTCGTCGCGGGCGTGG
The DNA here is from genome assembly GCF_026020075.1 of Bosea sp. NBC_00550. NCBI lineage: Bacteria > Pseudomonadati > Pseudomonadota > Alphaproteobacteria > Hyphomicrobiales > Alloboseaceae > Allobosea > Allobosea sp. NBC_00550. Next base: position 4,153,679 of record NZ_CP102772.1, on the reverse strand, counting down.
ACGATGCCGAGTGGGCGGTCCGGGCCCGTATTGTCGCCGATCCCGGCCAGCTCGACGATGCCGACGGCATGGTCGATCGGGTCCTGCGGGCGAACGCGGCCGCCGCCGAGCGCGACGACCGCAAGCCCGACTGCGCGGGTGTCGATCGACGCGACCGTGCCGGCGCTCTCGGCGAAGACCGGCTTTGCGATCGGCGCGGCTGCCAGATGCTTCTCCGGCGCTTCCAGCAGATCGGCCGGCCCGCCGAGCGCCACGACCATCCGGGCGAAGCGTTCGGCGGCAGCACCCGAGGCGAAAGCGCCCTCGATCCGCGCGCGGGCGGCGTCGAGATCGGCGGCGAGGCCGCCGAGCAGCAGCATCTCGGCGCCGAGCGCGACCGTGACCTCGTGGAAACGTGGCTCGCGCCGGCGCCCGGTGAGGTGATCGAGCGCATAGGCCACCTCGAGCGCGTTGCCAGCGGCCGAGGCGAGCGGCTCGTCCATATCGGTCAGAAGCGCGTTCGTGGGCAGGCCGGAATCGTTGGCGACGCTGACCAGGGCCTGCGCCAGGGCCTGCGCCTTGGCGTAGTCCGGCAGGAAGGCGCCGGAGCCGAATTTCACATCCATGGCGAGGCCGTGGAGGCCGGCAGCGAGCTTCTTCGACAGGATCGAGGACACCAGCAGCGGAATGGTCTCCACCGTCGCGGTCACGTCGCGAATGGCATAGAGCCGCTTGTCGGCCGGGGCGAGATCGGCGGTCTGACCGATGATGGCGCAGCCCGCCTCGCGCACCACCTTGCGGAACAGCGCCACGCCCGGCTGCGTCACATAGCCCGGCACGGCATCGAGCTTGTCGAGCGTGCCGCCGGTATGGCCGAGGCCGCGCCCCGAGATCATCGGCACATAGCCGCCGCACGCAGCCACCGCCGCAGCGAGCGGCAGGCTCACGGTGTCGCCGACGCCGCCGGTCGAGTGCTTGTCGAGCGCCGGGCCGGGCAGGTCGTCCCAGCGCAGCACCGTGCCGGAATCGCGCATGGAGAGTGTGAGCGCGACGCGCTCCTTCTCATTCATGCCGTTGAAATAGACCGCCATGGCGAAGGCGGCAGCCTGCCCTTCGCTGACCGAGCCGTCGGTCAGCCCGGCGATGATCTGGCGGATATCGGCATCGGGCAGCTCCTCGCCGTCGCGCTTGGCGGCGATGATTTCCTGGGTCAGGCGCATTCAGTAGCTCCCACGCGGCGTGTCGGACGCCGTGCCCCCGATCGCATCGAGGAGCGCGGTGTAAAGACCGCTGGCGCCGAAGCGGAACGTCCCGGGCGTCACCCAATCAGGACCCATCATCGCATCGGCGAGGTCGAGATAGCTCTTCGCATCGGCCAGCGTGCGGATGCCGCCGGACGGCTTGAGCCCGATTGGGCGCCCTGCCGCGGCGATGACGCCGAGCATCAAGCGCGCGGCCGGGATGCTGGCCGAGCGCGGCGTCTTGCCGGTCGAGGTCTTGATGAAATCGGCACCTGCGGCGATGGCGAGCTCGGACGCCTCCCTCACCTTGTCGAGATCGGGGTATTCCCCGGTTTCGAGGATGACCTTCAGCAGCTTGCCCTCGCAGCGCATGCTGATGTTGCGGATCATGGCGCCGGCCGCCGTGGCCTGCCCGGCCAATACGGCGCGCCAGGGCAGGACCAGATCGATTTCGTCGGCACCGGCTTCCAGCGCCGCTTCGGTCTCGCGGATCACGGGTGCGATCGGCGTGTCGCCATCGGGGAAATTCACCACGGTCGCGATACGGACGGTGCTGCTGCCCAGCGCTTCACGCGCCGTCGCCACGAAGCGCGGCCAGAGGCAGACCGCCGCCACCGGCACCGGGCCCGAGACGGCGCGACGGCAGAGATCGCGGGCGCCCTGCTCGGTGGCATCGTCGGCGAGATCGGTCAGATCGAGCAGCGCAAGCGCGCGCCTGGCGAGAGCGGCTTCCGACATGGCCTAGAGCTCCGAAAGAAAGGCGCGCAGCAGGCGCCGCAGCGAGCGCGAGGCCATGGCGGCGACATCGCGCGTCTCAGTGTGATGCGGAGCGCCGCCGTGAAGGCCCGCGCCCATATTGGTGACGATGGAAAGCGCCGCGACCCGGATATCGTGACGCCGCGCCAGGATCACCTCTGGCACGGTCGACATGCCGACGAGGTCCGCGCCCAGGGTCTTGGCCATGCGGATCTCGGCCGGCGTCTCGAAGCTGGGGCCTGAGAACCACATATAGATGCCCTCGTCGAGCGGCACGGCCGCATTCGCCGCCGCCCGCTTCAGGCGCCCGCGCAGCAGCGGGTCATAGGCATCGACCATCGGCACGAAGCGGCCATCGCCCCTGTCGCCGACCAGCGGATTGGGGCCGTTGAGGTTGATATGATCGGTGATGAGCGCGAGGCTGCCGGGGCGCATCTCGGGCGACAGCGAGCCCGCGGCATTGGTCAGGATCAGCGGCGGCGAGCCGAAAGCGGTGAGCAGGCCAAGCGGCACGCGCATCACGGCGGGATCGCCGCCCTCGTAATAATGCGCACGGCCCTGATAGATCAGCACCTTGCGGCCGAAGAGCGTACCGTAGCAGAGCTGGCGGGCATGGCCGGACACCGCGCCCTGCGGAAAGCCGGGAATGTCGGCATAGGGAATGCAGACCCCGTCCTGCACGTCCTCGACGACAGAGCCGAGCCCGGTGCCGAGCACCAGCGCACATTCGATCGGCCCATCGACGCCCTTGTCGATCAATGCTGACGCCGCCGCGTCGAAAGCCGGATCGGCCGCCATCAGATCGTCTCCCCTGGCCGCCAGAGCGGCCGTCGCAAATCACCGCGGCAAATTGGCCGGTCCGAAGGAGGCTGGCAACAGCTCCGCCAGGGTGAAACGCGCACGGATGCCCTCGGGTCCGGCGATCGCCACGGGCGTCTCGGGCATGGCGAATTCGCGGATGCGCTGGCGGCAGGCGCCGCAGGGCGTGACGAGCTCCGGGCCCTCCCCGAATATGACGATGGCGCGGATCGCCCGGCCGCCGGCCGCGATCATCGCGGCGATGGCCCCGGCCTCGGCGCAGGTGCCCACGGGATAGGCGGCATTCTCGACATTGCAGCCGGCATGGACCGAACCGTCATCGGCCAGGAGCGCAGCGCCGACCTTGAAGCGGGAATAGGGCGCGTAAGCACGCGGCTGCACGGCGGCGGCCGCGGCGAAGAGGACATCGAAATCGGGTTCGGCCGGCAACTCAGCGTTCCTTGACATAAGGCAGGCCCGAGGCCTTGGGCGGCGTCGACTTGCCGATGAAGCCGGCGAGCAGGACGATGGTCATGACATAGGGCAAGGCCTGGATCGCTTCCACCGGAACCAGCCCGATGCCCGGCAAGCTCACGCCCTGGAGACGGATCGCGATGGCATCGAGCAGGCCGAAGAGCAGGCAGGCGCCGAGCGCCGGCCAAGGCCGCCAATTCGCGAAGATCACGGCGGCCAACGCGATGAAGCCGCGCCCGGCCGTCATATGCGGCAGGAAGCCGGCCGATTGCGCAACGGCGAGATAGGTGCCGCCAATGCCGCAGAGCAGGCCGCAGATCGCGACGGCGCCATAGCGCAGCCGCGCGACCGAGATGCCGGCCGTATCGACCGCCGCCGGATTCTCGCCGACGGCGCGGATCCGCAGGCCGAAGCGCGTGCGCTTCAGGACAAGGGCCGTGACGAGTACGCAGAGGAAGGCGAGATAGGCCGGTGCGGCATGGCCGGAGATGAATTCGTCATAGAACAGGCCGAGGACCGGGACGTGCTCGCGCGCCCAACCGGCGAAGGGCAAGGTCAGCTCGCCGAAGCGGGCCGGGCCTTCGAGCGAGGGCGTGCGCCCGCCCTGCCCGAACCAGGCGTTGCCGAGGACCACGGTGAGGCCCGCCGCCAGCATGTTGATGGCGACGCCGGAAACGATCTGGTTGCCGCGCCAGGTGATAGCGGCGAAACCATGAACCAGCGCGAGTGCCAGCGCCGCGAGAATGCCGGCGCCCAGCCCGATCCAGGCCGAGCCCGTGACGAAGGCCGCGACCGCCGAGGCGAAGGCGGCGACCAGCATCTTGCCCTCGAGGCCGATATCGACGACGCCTGCGCGCTCCGACCACAGCCCCGCCATCGCCGCGCAGATCAACGGAATCGACAGGCGGATCGTCGAATCGATGATGACGGCGAGCGTCTGGATTGGGTCCATCAGGCGGCTCCCAACGTGACGCGAGGAACCTCTCCCGTCATTCCGGGGCGACCTGCAGGGTCTAGCCCGGAACCCATGACCACAGGACTGGATCGCCGAGGCGAAGCGGCGTCTCCGAAGCTCCTTTCGGGGAATTTCGGCGGATATGGGTTCCGGGCTCTTCGCTGCGCGAAGCCCCGGAATGACGCGGAGGATCCGAGCCCGATCATCAGCCTTCCTGCCCCGACCGCAATGCGCCCGCGACCAGCCGGCGAAAAAGCCCGTCCAGCGCGCCGGCGAAGAGGATGAGCACGCCGCCGATCACCACCACCATGTCCCGGGTGATGGTCGGCTTGTCGAAGGAGAGCTCGGCGCCGCCCTGGTAGAGTACGCCGAAGAGCAGCGCGGCGAGCCCCACGCCGACCGGGTGGCCGCGGCCCATCAGGGCGACGGCGATGCCGACGAAGCCGTAGCCGGCGGTGAAGTCCAGAACGAGCCGGTGCTGCACCCCGAGCGCCTCGTTGACCGCAAGGCCGCCGGCGAGCGCGCCCGAGATCGCCATCGCGATCATCGTCACGGCGGCCGGCGAGATTCCGGCATAGGCGGCGGCGCGCGGATTGGCACCGACCGTGCGGATGGCGTAGCCGAGCCGGGTGCGCCAGATCAGCAGCCAGACGGCGAAGAGCGCCATCAGCGCCAGCAGGAAGGCGCTGTTGAGCGGGGTCGCCGGCAGCTTCAGGCCGAACGGCGCGAGAAGCTGATGCATCGGCGTCAGCACGGCCTGGGCAGGAAAATCCACCGTCTCCGGCTGCATCGAGCCGGGCTTGCCGATGATTTCGCGCAGCAGGTAGACGATCAGCGTCGCGGCGACGAAGTTCAGCATGATCGTGGTGATGACGACATGGCTGCCGCGCCTGGCCTGGAGCCAACCGGGGATGAAGGCCCAGAACGCCCCGCCCGCCGCCGCGCCCAGGATCGCCAGCGGAACGGCGAGGAAGCCCGGCGCCCAGGACAGGCCGAGGCAGGTGATGGCCATGGCGATGCCCGCCGCCGTCGCCTGCCCCTCGCCGCCGATGTTGAACAGGCCGGCATGGAAGGCGACGGCGACGGCCAGGCCCGTGAAGATGAAATTCGTCGCGTAGTAGAGCGTGAAGCCGATGCCCTCGGCGCTGCCGAGCGCGCCGCGCAGCAGGAGCGCCGTGGCTTCCAGCGGATTCTCGCCGATGCCGACGACGACAAGCCCGGCGACGAGCAATGCGGCCGCGACCGAAACCAGCGGCACCAGCGCGACATCGGCCCAGCGCGGCAATTCGACCGGGGCGGCGCTCATGCGGCCTCGTCCGTCACGCCGGCCATCAGCAGGCCGAGATCGCGCTCGTCGGCGGCTTCGGCGGCGCGCTCGCCGGTGATCCGGCCGCCGCACATGGCGATGATCCGGTCGGAAAGCGCCATCACCTCTTCCAGCTCGACGGAGACGAGCAAAATGGCGACGCCGGCATCGCGCAATTCGATCAGCCGGCGATGGATGAACTCGATCGCGCCGATGTCGACGCCGCGCGTCGGCTGGCCAACCAGAAGCACCTTCGGGCGCCGCTCGATCTCGCGGGCGAGCACGATCTTCTGCTGGTTGCCGCCGGAGAACTTCGCGGTCCTCAAGGCGGGATCGGGCGGGCGCACGTCGTAAGCGGCAAAGGCCTCGCGCGCATGGGCCTCGATCCTGGCCGGCGACAGCAGCGGGCCTGCCCCGAAGGCAGGATCGTGCTGATAGCCGAGGATCGCGTTCTCGGCCGCCGAGAAGGCAGTGACGAGCCCGCTGCGATGCCGATCCTCGGGGATGTGCATCAGGCCGAGTTCACGCAGCTTCGCGGGCTGCCGGTCGGCGGCAGCGAGGATCCGACCATCGAACCGGACGACCCCACGATTCGGCTGGACCAACCCGGCGAGCACCTCCAGCAATTCGCTCTGGCCATTGCCGGCGACGCCGGCGATCCCGACGATCTCGCCTTCATGCAGGGTCAGGCTGACATCGCGCAGGGTTTCGGTGCCGCGCGCATCCTGGCAGGAGAGGCCGACGGCCTCCAGAACCGGCGCGCCGCGCTGGCGCGGCGGCTTCTCGACGCGCAGCAGCACGCGCCGGCCGACCATCGCCTCGGCCAGCGCCGGCGGCGAGGTCTCGTCCGTGCGGACATGCGCGACCATCTCGCCGCGTCGCATCACCGAGACGGTGTCGGTGACGTCCATGATCTCGCGCAGCTTGTGGGTGATCAGGATCACGGTCTTGCCCTGCGCCTTGAGCGCGCGCAGCAGGGCGAAGAGCTGGTCAGCCTCGGGCGGGGTCAGAACCGCCGTCGGCTCGTCGAGGATCAGGATGTCGGCGCCACGATAAAGCGCCTTCAGGATTTCGACGCGCTGCTGCAGCCCGACCGAGAGTTCGCCGACGATGGCGTTGGTATCGATAGCGAGGCCGTAATCCTGCGAGAGTTTGGCGAGAGCGGTGCGGGCCTTCCCGAGACCGCCCTTGAGGAAGGCGCCGCCCTCGGCACCGAGGACGATGTTCTCGACCACGCTCAGCGTCTCCACCAGCATGAAGTGCTGGTGGACCATGCCGATGCCGGACGCGATCGCGTCGGCCGAGGAACGGATGCGCCGGGGTTCGCCGGCGATCCTGATCTCGCCGGCATCGGCTTCATAGAAGCCGTAGAGGATCGACATCAGCGTCGACTTGCCGGCGCCGTTCTCGCCGACGATGCCGTGGATCGAGCCCGCGGCGACCGAAAGCGACACATCCCTGTTCGCCGCGACGGAGCCGAAGCGCTTGGAAATGCCGACCAGTTCGATCGCGGGCGGCAAGGGCGCCGGGTTCAATGCGGAAGCCCGCGCCTCACATCGTGCATTTCTGGTCGGACATGTAGTCGTGGACCTTCACGGTGCCGGCGATGATGTCAGCCTTGGCCTTGTCGGCCGTCGCCTTCATCTCCGGCGAGATCAGGCTCTTGTTGCTGTCGTCCAGTGCCCAGTCGATACCCTCCTCCTTGAGTCCGAGCACCGAGAGGCCCGGCTTCCAGGAGCCGTCGCGGGCGGCCTTGAAGGAGTTGTAGGCGGCGACGTCGACGCGCTTCAGCATCGAAGTCAGCACCTTGCCGGGATGGAGCGCATTCTGGTTGGAGTCGACGCCGATACCGAGCTTGCCGGCATCCGCGACGGCCCGGAGCACGCCGATGCCCGTGCCGCCGGCGGCGTGATAGACGACATCCGCGCCGCGATCGATCTGCGACTTGGCGAGCTCGCCGCCCTTGACCGGGTCGTTCCAGGCCGCCGGCGTCGAGCCCGTCATGTTCTGGAAGATCTCGGCATCGGCCTTGCCCGCCTTGACGCCCTGGACATAGCCGCAGGCGAATTTGCGGATGAGCGGGATGTCCATGCCGCCGACGAAGCCGACCTTGCCGGTCTTCGACGCCATCGCGGCGAGCAGCCCGACGAGATAGGAGCCCTCATGCTCCTTGAAGACGACGGACTGCACGTTCGGCAGATCGACCACCATGTCGATGATGGTGAACTTCAGGTCCGGGAACTCGGCCGCGACCTTCTGCAGGGCGGTCGCCTGCGAGAAACCGACGGCGATGATCGGCGAATGGCCATCGCGCGCGAAGCGGCGCAACGCCTGCTCGATCTGGGCGTCGTTGGTCGGCTCGAAATCGCGGAACTCGACGCCGGTCTCCTTCTTGAACTTGTCCGCGCCGATGAAGACGCCCTCATTGAAGGATTTGTCGAACTTGCCGCCCTTGTCATAGACGACGGCAGGCTTGATCGGCTGCTGTGCCAGCGCCGCCACAGCCGAAAGCGCAACGCCGGCCAGCGCCGCCGCAAAAGAACCAACACGCATCGAACCGATCCCCTGTCATAGCCGGGTGCCGTTATCCGGCCCTCGATGAGGATACGATGGCATGGCTCGGCGGCGTGGCCAAGCTCCCGGAAGGTCATGCGCTTTGCCAAACGCCTCAGCCATCATGGCGATTGCCGAGGAGCCGCCATCGGCCTTACGCTCCCGCCATGATGCTGAACGATGACGAGATCGAGCGCTATGCCCGCCATATCGTCCTGCCGGAGATCGGCGGGCCGGGCCAGCAGCGGCTGAAGAATGCCCGCGTGCTCGTCGTCGGTGCCGGCGGGCTCGGCGCGCCGCTGATCCAGTATCTGGCGGCGGCCGGCGTCGGGAAGATCGGCATCGTCGACGACGATATCGTCTCGCTCTCGAACCTGCAGCGCCAGACGATCTTCACCACGGAGGACGTCGGCGCCCATAAGGCGGTGGTCGCGGCCCGCTTCGTGCGCAACCTCAACCCGCATGTCGTGGTCGAGGAGCACGTCACGCGGCTCGATCCGCACAATGCCCGCGCGCTGATCGCCTTCTACGACGTGGTGGCTGAGGGTTCCGACAATTTCGAGACGCGCTATGCCGTTTCCGATGCCTGCTTCCATGAGCACAAGCCGCTCGTCATGGGAGCGCTCGGGCGCTTCGACGGCTCGCTGACCACGGTGCGCGCCCATGAAACCGGGCCGGACGGGCGCCCGAACCCGACCTGGCGCTGCCTTTTCCCGGAAGCGCCGCCGCCCGGCGCGATCCCGACCTGCGCCGAGGCCGGGGTGCTCGGCGCGCTGCCGGGCGTGATCGGCTCGCTGATGGCGCTCGAGGTCGTGCGCGCCGTCACCGGCTTCGGCGAGCCGCTCGTCGGCAAGCTGCTCCTGCTCGATTCGCTGACGATGCGCTTCGAGACGCTGCGCTATGGCTGGGACGAGGCGAACCCGCTGAACGGCAGCGGCAAGGCGGCCTGATTCTTCGGAAACCCTCCCCGTCATCCCGGGCGACCGAAGGGAGACCTGGTATCCATCGTAGGGCGAGGCGCTCCAGGATGGATCCCGGATCGACGCCGCTACGCGGCTTGTCCGGGATGACGGCGCGGTGTTGGAAACCTCAGCGCTTGCTCTCGATCACATCGAAAAGCTGCGCCGCCAGATCCGGGCCGCCGAGCTTCTTGATCGCGCGCACGCCGGTCGGCGCGGTGACGTTGATCTCGGTCAGCTTGCCGTGGATCACGTCGATGCCGACGAGCAGCAGGCCGCGCTCGCGCAGCGTCGGGCCGATCGCCTCGCAGATCGCGAGCTCCTGCTTCGACAGGTCGGTCGGGCGGGCCGCGCCGCCGCGCACCATGTTGGCGCGGAGATCGCCGACGGCTGGCACGCGGTTGACCGCGCCTGCCGCCTTGCCGTCGATCAGGATGATGCGCTTGTCGCCTTCCGAGACCTCCTTGATGAAGCCCTGCACCACCCAGGGCTCGCGGAAGAGGTTGCTGAACAGATCGAAGAGCGAGCCGAAATTCGGATCGCCCTTGCCGGTCTTGAAGACGGTCGCGCCGCCATGGCCGTAGAGCGGCTTCATGACGATCTCGCCGTGCTCGTCACGGAAGGCCTCGATCTCGGCCTTGTCGCGGGTGATCAGCGTCGGCGGCATCAGTTCGGGGAAATGGGTGACGAGGATCTTCTCAGGCGCATTGCGCACCGAGGTCGGGTCGTTGACCACCAGCGTCTTGGGGTGGATGCGCTCCAGCATATGCGTCGTGGTGACATAGGCCATGTCGAAGGGCGGGTCCTGCCGCAGCAGCACGACATCGAGCGTCGAGAGGTCGACCTTCTCCTCGGTTCCGGCCGTGAAATGGTCGCCCTCGACGTCGCGCACCGTGACCGGGCGCATCGGCGCGGTGACCTTGCCGTCGCGCATCGAGAGCTTGTCGGGCGTGTAGGTGAAGAGCGTGTGGTCGCGCGCCTGCGCTTCCAGCATGAGGGCGAAGCCGGTGTCACCGGCGACCCGGAGGCGTTCGATCGGGTCCATCTGGATGGCGACGTTCAGGCTCATGACAGGCTTCCTGTTGCAGCCGGCTCTTATCGGGCCGCGGGCGGGGTTCCCGCAAGTGGGTGGCCTTGCGTCACAGGACAAGCGCGAAAGCGGCGGGCACATGGCGCGGCCGGCGCCAGGGCGCCAGAAAGACCGCATCGGCGCGCAGATGATGCCCGCTCGCCCAGGCATTCCGTGAGAGCCAGTGCCGGATCCGGCGCTCGACGAGACGTTGCTTCTCCGGCGTGATCGCGAGCATCGCCATGTCGAGATCAGCGCGCGCCTTGACCTCGACGAAGGCGACGGTGCGACCGCGTTTCATCACGAGGTCGATCTCGCCGCCCTTGCCGCCGAAACGGCGTTCCAGCAAGCGATAGCCCTTCAGCGTCAACCAGAGGATGGCGAGCCACTCGGCGCGGCGGCCGGTGAGACCGGAGCGTTTTGCCTTGCGGCTGCGCCTGCCCGGATCGGCCGCCGCCCCGCTCACGGATCGCTGCGGGTGAGTTCGAGGGCGCGGGCATAGACCTTGCGCCGCGGCTGGCCGGTTTCCGCGGCGACCTGCGCGACGGCCTCCTTCAGCGAGACCTTGGTCAGCGCCACCCGCAGCCGCTCATCGATCACATCGTCGGTCGGGACGAGTTCGGTGGCGCCGGGCGGGCCGATGATCACGACGATCTCGCCACGCGCCTCCTCCTCGCCATCGTAATGGGCGGCGAGCTCGGGAAGGGTGCCGCGCCTGACCGTCTCGTAGAACTTGGTGAGTTCGCGCGCGACGGCGCCCGGCCGCGCGCCCAGCACGGCGGCAGCGTCAGTCAGCATCTCGGCGAGGCGGCGGGGCGATTCGAAGAAGACCAGCGTGCCGGGAATGGCGGCGAGTTCGGTCAGCCGCGTGCGACGTCCTCCCGATTTCGGCGGGAGGAAACCCTCGAAGAAGAAGCGATCGGTCGGCAGCCCCGCCAGCACCAGCGCCGCCAGCACGGCGGACGGGCCGGGAATGCCGGTGACCGGCAGGCCCTCGGTGACGAGTTCGGCGACGAGCTTGTAGCCGGGGTCCGACACGAGCGGCGTGCCGGCATCCGAGATCAAGGCGAGCTTGCCGCCCTCGCGCAGCTTCGCCAGCACCCTCGGGCGCATCTGCGCGGCATTGTGCTCGTGATAGGGCAGGAGCGGCGTCGAGATGCCGTAATGCGCCAGCAGCGTCTTCGAGGTGCGGGTGTCCTCGGCCAGGATCGCATCGGCGGCGGCGAGCGTCGCGAGAGCCCGGAACGAGATGTCGCGGAGGTTGCCGATGGGGGTCGCGACGATGTGCAGGCCCGGCGCCAGCGGCTCTGCCTCGGCCCTCAGGCCGAAAGCGGTATAGCTGGGAGGGCGGGCGGCGGCATCGTTAGACATGGCGCCACGCTGCCACAGCGGCGGCAGCCGCGCCATGGCACAGCGTCACGCTGCGTGTGCAACCCATAGTTAACAACTTGAAAATAGGATTCCGCACTGGCACGAGTCCATCGGGGGCAAAGTTTCCGCTGGAACTCATCGACGGGCGCGCGTTTGCCGACCCGGCCACGACTGGAGATCGCCCGTGTTGCACCATCGGCACTTCGCACCGGTCCTGCGGTTCAAGGCGCGGGCGCTTGCGGTTTTCCTGCCGCTCGCGCTGGCCGCCTGCAGCGGCGGCACCTCCGGCCTGCCCGGCTTCGATTCGGGGACGCCCGCCCCAGGCGCGGCACCGACCGGGCAGACCATCGGCAACGGCAAGGTCAAGGTCGGGCTCATCCTGCCGCTGACGGCGGAAGGGCAGGGTGCCGTCGTCGGCAACTCGCTGAAGAACGCCGCCGAGATGTCGCTGGCGGAGTTCCCGAACGCCGACCTCACGCTGCTGGTCAAGGACGATCGCGGCACACCGGAAGGCGCCCGCGCCGCCGCGCAGGAGGCCGTGTCGGAAGGGGCCGAGCTGATCATCGGCCCGCTCTTCGCGCCTTCGGTGCAGGCCGCCGGACAGGTCGCGCGCGGCGCCAACCGGCCGGTGATCGCCTTCTCCAGCGATTCAAACGTCGCCTCGCGCGGCATCTACCTGCTCTCCTTCCCGCCGGAGAACGACGTCAACCGCGTCATCGGCTATGCCAGCCAGCAGGGCCGGAAGTCGTTCGCGGCGCTCGTGCCCGATACCGCCTACGGCAAGGTGGTCGAGGCCGCCTTCCAGCAGGCCGTCGCCAGCCGCGGCGCCCGCGTCGCCGCAATCGAGCGCTTCGGCTCCGATCCGGCCTCGATGCGCGCCGTGGTCCAGCGCCTGATGCCGTCGCTGCAGCAGGCGGATGCGCTGTTCGTTCCGGCCGCCGCCGACACGATGCCGGCGCTCGGCCAAGCCCTGCAGGAGGCCGGCTACAACCCGGCCAAGGTCAAGCCGCTCGGCACCGGTGTCTGGAACGATGCCGGCATCGCTCGCGTCCCGGCGATCCAGGGCGGCTGGTTCGCCTCGCCCGACACCGCCGGCTTCAATGCCTTCGCCGGCCGCTACCAGCAGCGCTTCAACAGCGCGCCGACCCGCACCGCGACGCTCGCCTATGACGCGGTCTCGCTGGCTGCGGCGCTGGCGCGCACGCAGGGCTCGCAGCGCTTCTCGGAAGCCGTGCTGACCAATGCCTCCGGTTTCGCTGGCGCCGATGGCGTCTTCCGCTTCCGCCCGGACGGGCAGGTCGAGCGTGGGCTCGCGGTGCTCGAACTGCGCAACGGACAGATCGTCACGATCAACGCCGCGCCGCGCGATCTCGGCCCGCGCTCGCAATAGGCGGCCGACAGGACACCGTCATTCTCGGGCGAAGCGGAGCGCAGACCCGAGAATCTCCGGCAGGAAGAGACTCGGGAGCCTCTCTCGGTGTGAGATGCTCGGGTCGAGCCCGAGCATGACGGCAATGAGCGATCAGCTCAGCGGCGCGTATTTCACCACGCAGCCATAGGCCTTGGTGCTGGCCTCCGAGACCGGCTTGCCGGCCTTCAGCTCGGCGACGGCCTGGCGGACATAGCTCTTCGCGCCGGTGAGGCTCGAAGCGGAGGAAGAGGGCTTGTCGTCGATCGCGCCCATATAGGCGAGCGTGCCCTTGGGATCGATGATGTACATGTGCGGCGTGGTCTGGGCGCCATAGGCGCGCGCCACTTGGCTCTTCGGATCGAGCAGGACGCTGGCGGGAGCGGCGTTACGCTGGGCCGTCAGCTCCCTGGCCTTGGCGGCTTCGACATAACCCTGCTCGCCGACAGGCGAGGAGATGACGGAGAGCCAGACGATGCCGTCCTTCGCCATGTCCTTCTGCAGCGTCTGCATCGTCGCGCTGTTGTAGTGCTTCCGGACATAGGGGCAGTCGTGGTTGGTCCATTCGAGGATCACGGTCTTGCCCGCGAACTCCGAGAGGTTGCGGGTCTTGCCCTCGGCATCCACCGCCTGGAAGGCGGGGGCGGGTGCGCCGACCTTGGCTGCGCCCTGCGCGAAGGCGACGGCCGGCATGGCCAGGCCGGCAACGGCGAGGCCGGCGATGAAAGTCTGTCTGGTCAGGCTTTTCATGTCTGTCTCCCTGGTTGAACGATAAAAGGTCACGGCGTCGCCGCCGCGGTCTTCGCATCCCGGCCCGCCGCGCGCTGGGCGGCCGCGATCACGGTGTCCGACGTCAGGAGCTGCGGCAGAACCTCCGCCTGCGCGTCCTTGCGGGCCGGATAGAACAGATAGAGCGGCACGCCGGCCCGGCCCTGCTCGGCGAGCGCCTTGGCGATCCGCGCATCGCGATTGGTCCAGTCCGCCTTCAGATAGACGACGCCGAACTTGGCGAAGGTATCCTTCACCTCCTGGCGCGAGAGCGCAACGCGTTCGTTCGCGAGGCAGGTGATGCACCAGGCCGCCGTGAAGTTGACGAAGACGGGCTTGCCCTGCGCCTGCAACGCCGCGACACGCTCCGGCGACCAGGCCTCGATATCGCCGGCGCGGGCTTCCGTCGTGGCGGCCGGCACGGCGTTCTGCAGCGTGAACCAGCCGGCGCCGAGCACGACCAGCGCCGCGAGCACTGAGCCGAAGACGCGGCGGGGCAGGCCGCCGCGGGTGACGCCGATGAGCCAGACGACGAAGCCCGCCGCCAGCACCGCGACCAGCGCCGCCAGCACGCCCTGCGGGCCGGTCTGCACCGAGGCGACCCAGATCAGCCAGATCGCGGTCGCGAACATCGGGAAGGCGAAAGCCTGCTTCAGGACGAGCATCCAGCGCCCCGGCTTCGGCAACAGCCTGAGCAGTCCGGGCGCGAAGGAGAGCGCCAGCACCGGCAGGGCGAAGCCGAACGCCAGCGCCATGAAGACGGAGAGCGCGACTGCCGGCGCTTGCGTCACCGCATAGCCCATCGCCGCGCCCATGAAGGGCGCCGTGCAGGGCGTCGCGACGACGACCGCCAGAACCCCGGTCATGAAGGCGCCGAAGCGGCCGCCGCTGCTGGCGAGGCCATCGCCGAGGCCCGCGACCGAGCCGCCGATCTCGAAGGCGCCGAGCAGGTTAAGGCCGATCAGCACCATCACCACGGCGAGCGCGATGACGAGCGGCGGCGACTGGAGCTGGAAGCCCCAGCCGATGCTGCTGCCGAGCGCACCCAGAGCGATCACGGTGCCGGCGAGCGCCATGAAGGTCAGCAGCACGCCGCAGAGGAAGAGCAGCCCCTGCTCGCGCACGGCGCTGCGGCTGGCATGGGCGAGCTGGGCGAAGCCGAGCGCCTTGATGAACAGCACCGGCAGCACGCAAGGCATCAGGTTCAGGATCAAGCCGCCGGCAAAGGCGAAGGCGAGCGCCGCCAGGAGGGTCAGGTCCGCACCCTCGGCGGGCGGCGGTATGCGCACCACGGCCGGGTGCGCCTCTGCCGTGCCGGCTCCGGCCGCCGTGACCAGCGCCGGGTCGGCATCGGCGGCGAGTGTGACCGCCCTGGCCTCACCGTTCTCGCGGAAGGTCAGCACGCCGGTCACCTCCGGCTGCTGCAGCTTGAAGGCACCGGAGCGGACCAGCGTCAGCACGGGTTTCTCGCCGGTGGCGAGAGGCTGATCGGCCGCATGCTCGATCAAGGTATCGGAAATGGGGAAGAAGCGCAGATCGCTCATGCCCGCCGGCAGGCCCGGCAGCTCCAACGTGAGCTTCTCGGCCTCGCCGCGGAGCTTGCCGCGGAACGAAGCCGGCTTCGGCAGGGCTGACCGTGCGGCGTCGATCCGGGCCTGCGCCGGCTCATCGACCACGCTCGCCGGGCCGATGGGTAGATCGAGCGTGAAGGACCCTTCCTCGGGGATGCAGATCTTCTCGCAGACCAGCCAGGTTGCCTCGGCTTTCAGCGTGAAATTGTCGCCGGGCTTCGCATCTGCCGGCACGGTGACCTCCACCGGCAGCAGCACGGTGCCTTCGAAGCCGAAATTGACCAGCGGTTCGACCCGGATCGCGCTCGGAGCCGGCCACTGGATGTCGCCCGCCTTGGCACCGGCGGGCAATTCCCATTCGATCCGGGTCGGCTCGCCGGAATCGCCGGGGTTGAGCCAATAGGTGTGCCAGTGCGGCGCGAGCTTCTGCACCAGCGCCACCTGGAAGCGCTCGCCCGGCGCGACCGTGTCGCGGCTCGACAGCAAGGTCGCGGTCACGCGCGGCGATGTGACCGGGCTCGATTCCGCCGCATGGCCCATGGCGGGAACCAGCAGAGCGAGACCGAGCAGCGCGTCGCGCAGAAACCGGTTCATCGAATGGCGCGGCATGATCCTGTGGCGATCCTTCAAAATATCCGTATCCCTGCCGCAAACGGCGGCGTCATGCCAATGACAAGGCAGTGAGGCAGCTTCGGGACCCTGCCCGCACCGCGAGCCTGCGTCAGCGCGCCATGATGTCGCCGCGCCCTGTGCCTTAGCTCCGCGCTCCCTTGTCCGAATCGCGAAACGTGAAGCCCATGACCAGCCATCCCGCTCTCGCCGCCTCGCATGTCGCCGTCATCACCGGCGGCGCCTCCGGGATCGGCTTCGCCGCTGCCCGCGCCTTCGCCGAGCGGGGCCTGAAGGTCGCGATCGCCGACAGGGACGCCGATGCGCTGAAGGCGGCCGGGCAGGTGCTGGCGACGCTGATCGGCGACGACAACGTCCTCGCCCTGCAGACGGATGTCTCCCGCCGGGACGAGATCGCGCATCTGCACGACGAGGTCATCGCCCGCTTCGGCAAGGTGCATGTGCTGATGAACAATGCCGGCATGCAGGTGAGCAGCACGATCTTCGGGCCGCTGGAGAACTGGGAGCGTACGCTCGCCATCAATCTCGGCGGCATCGTCGCTGGCACGCAGATCTTCGGCCCCGGCATGATCGCCCATGGCGAACCGGCTGTGATCATCAACACCGGTTCGAAGCAGGGCATCACCACCCCGCCCGGCAATCCCGCCTATAACGTCTCGAAAGCGGGAGTGAAGGCCTTCACGGAGGCGTTGCAGCACGAGCTGCGCAGCACGGAGGGCTGCAAGGTCGGTGCCCATCTGTTGATCCCCGGCTTCGTCTTCACCCCGCTCACGGCGCGCGGACGCGTCGAGAAGCCCGACGGCGCCTGGACGCCCGAACAGACGGTCGACTTCATGCTGGAGCGGATCGAGGCCGGGGACTTCTACATCCTCTGCCCGGATGGCGAGACAAACCGCACCCTCGACGAGAAGCGGATGGCCTGGGCGATGGGCGACATCATCGAGAACCGCCCGCCGCTTTCGCGCTGGCACAAGGATTACGGCGAGGCGTTCAAGGTGTTTCTGGCGGAGGGCTGACGGCAGCAGCCCGCATTGGCCGTCATGCTCGGGCTCGACCCGAGCATCTCAGGACAGAAGGGCGCCCCTTCCTGCAAGAGATTCTCGGGTCTACGCTCCGCTCCGCCCGAGAATGACGGCTGCGGCACGTCTCAGATCGCGGCACCGTCCGCGACGATGTCGGCGCCGAGGCCCTGGCGGACGGCCCGGACGATCTCCGCTTCCGCCGCTGCGCCGCGCTTGCGGGGGCGGGCCGCATCGATGCGGTGCTCGGCGATGATCTGGCCGGGCGCGCCCGAGAGGATCACGACCCGGTCGGCGAGATAGGCGGCCTCGTCGATGTCATGGGTGACGAAGAGCACGGTCTTGCCGGTGCGCTGCCAGACGCGGATGAGCTCGTCCTGCAGGTTCTCCCGGGTCAGCGCGTCCAGCGCCGAGAACGGCTCGTCCATCAGCAGGATCTCCGGCTCGACCGCGAGTGCGCGGGCGAGCGAGACGCGCTGGCGCTGCCCGCCCGAAAGCTGATGCGGCCAACGCTGGGCGAGCGGGCTCAGGCCGACGAGATCGAGCATCTCACCCGCCTTCGCGAGGCGCTCCCCGCGCGAGGTGCGCCCCTCCAGACCGAAGCCGACATTGGAGACGACCTTGCGCCAGGGCAGCAGGCGCGAATCCTGGAAGACCAGCGCGACCGGGCGGCGCGTCTCGTCCTTCGCGTTGATGACGACCTCGCCGCCGCTCGGCTTCGCCAGGCCGGCGATGACGCGCAGCAGCGTCGACTTGCCGACGCCGGAGGGGCCGACGATGGCGAGGAACTCGCCGCGCCCGACCGAGAGATCGAGCTTGCAAAGCACCTCGGTCTGTTCGCCGTCGCGGGTGAAGGTCAGGGACAGGCCCTTGATCTCGATCACGCTTTCCAACGCAGCACCCATTTCTGGAAGGCGACGAAGCCGGTGTCGAGCAGGCCGTAGAGCGCCGCCATCGTCAGCATGTAGATGACGACGATATCGGTCGCGAGCAGGCTCGAGGCCTGCATCATGCGCTGGCCGACACCGGCGACGCCGAAGATCTCGGCCGCGACCACCGCCATCCAGGCCTGGCCGAGCGCGGTGCGGAAGCCGACGAGGATGCCGGGCATCGCCGCCGGCAGCAGGATCTTGAACAGGCGCTGCCAGGGGGAGCGGAAGCCGAAGGCGTCGGCGACCTCGACGAGATCGCGATCGACGCCGCGGATCGCGCCCTGCGCGGCGAAGAAGACGATCCAGAACACGCCGATGGCGATGATGAAGACCGCCGCGCCCGGCGTGACGCCGAACCAGATGATGGCGAAGGGCACCCAGGCGAGGCCGGGAATCGGTCTGAGCACCCGCACGACCCAGGCCGTCGCCTCCTCGGCGATGCGGGACATGCCGATGAGCACGCCGAGTGCGGTGCCCAGCCCTGCCCCGACGAAGAGGCCGACGAAATAGTGCCAGAGCGAACCCAGTATGGCCGAGAGCCAGGCGCCGGAGGAAACCTCGCGCATGAAGGCCTTCGGCAGCGCGCTCGGCGGCGGCAGGAAGGCCGGGTTCACCAGCCCGAAGTAAGGCATCGCCTCCCAGAACAGCAGGAAGGCGACGAGGCCCAGAAGGGCAAGGGCCGGAGCCCGTAGACTACTCACAATGTCAGCCGCCCGATTTGATCGCGCGCTCGTAATACTGCGTCTCGAACAGCCCGTCGAACGGTAGTTCCTTCTCCAGCGAGCCGAGCTTGACCTGGTAGGCCTGCATGGCGCGCGACGGCTCGATGATCTTGCGGGGGTCGATCTCGAACTGGCTCGCAGGCGAGACCAGTGCCTTCTGGATCAGCTCAGGCTCGACGATGCCCTTACCGAGCGCCGCCGCGACATGGGGCGCCGCCTTGGAGGGATCCGCCTTGATCAGCGCGGCGGCCTTGACCAGGCCGTTGACGAGGTTCTGCACCGCCTGCGGATTCTTGGTGGCGAAGGCGCCGGAGACGGCGACGACCGTGCCGGGCTGGCCGGGGAAGACCTCCTCGCCACCGGCGACCAGCTTGATCTGCGGATTGCGGGTCTGGATGATCGTCAGGGCCGGCTCGCGCACGCTGCCGCCGTCGACGGCGTTGGCCAGGATCGCCTGCTGCGTCGCATCGATGCCCATCGGCACGATCTCGACATCGGCCTTGTCGACCTTGGCGACCTCCCACAGCCAATACTGCAGCGTCGTGTTCGGCACCGAGCCGGCCGGCTGGGTCGCGAGGCGGGCGGCCTTGCCGTTGGCGGCGCGGAAGGCCTTGAAGGCGGCAGCGGCGCTGGTGCCTGCCGTGAAGAATTTCGTCAGCGACGGCGCGCTGACGACGACGTTCTCGCCGACCGCGGTCGAGGCGACGACGCGGATGTCGACGCCGCGCGAGCGGGCGACCGCAAGCGGGGCGACGCCGGCGACATAGACGTCGATCGTGCCGGAAGCCAGCGCCTGGATCATGTTCGGGCCGGATTCGAAGACGGTCAGCGCCACGTCGAGGCCGCCCTGCTTCAGCCAGCCCTCGCCATTGGCGACGAAGAACGGCGCCGTGCCGACGATCGGGATGTAGCCGACGCGGGCGGTGGCGCTCTGCGCATGGGCCGGACCGGCAAGGGACGCGGCTGCCGCGAAGCTAGCACCGGCGAGGAGAAACTGGCGGCGATCCATCGTTCAAATCCTTGTCGCAGACAGGGCCGACGAAGCCCCATTGACAGATTGAGAAAAGGATTTTCTATCTGAATGCAATAGATCGGCATCAAAAAGATAATTCATCTATTTTGATCCGATTTCAGAGCATGAATTTCTTCCGAAAGCGAGCTTGAGAGAATGGACGCCATCGACCGAAAGATTCTCACTGTCCTGCAGGCCGATGCGAATATTTCCATCGCCGAGCTGGCCGACCGTGTCGGGCTCTCGCAGACACCGTGCTGGAAGCGGATCCAGAAGCTCGAGCAGGCCGGCGTGATCCTGAAGCGCGTCGCGCTGGTGGCGCCGGAGAAGATCGGGCTCGGGCTCACCGTCTTCGTCCAGATCGAGACGGCCGATCATTCCGGCCCCTGGCTGGAGAAGTTCGCGCAGATGGTCGCGGCGATGCCGGAGGTGATGGAATTCTACCGCATGGCCGGGGATGTCGACTACATGCTGCGCGTCGTCGTCGCCGACATGGCCGCCTACGACTCGTTCTACAAGAAGCTGATCGAGACGATCCCGCTCAAGAACGTCACCTCGCGCTTCGCCATGGAGCGGATCAAGGCGACGACGGCCTACAAGGTACCCGACCTGCCGCGCGATTGAGGACGACGGACGATTGCGTGGCGCATGACAGCGCCGCGCCGTCGATGCTAGGAAGCGGTCAGTCCGACGCCTGACCTCGTCCGAGGAGCCGCCTTGTCCGCTTCCCGCTCCGTTCTCCTGATCATCGGCGGCGGCATCGCCGCCTACAAGGTGCTCGAAGTCATCCGCCGGCTGAAGGATCGCGGCATCGCCTCGCGCTGCATCCTGACCAGGGCGGGCGAACAGTTCGTCACGCCGCTCACCGTCTCGTCGCTGGCAGGCGAACGCTGCTTCACCGATCTGTTCTCGCTGACCGACGAGGCCGATATCGGCCATATCGCGCTGTCGCGCTCGACCGATCTCATCGTCGTGGCGCCGGCCACCGCCGACCTGATCGCCAAGATGGCGAACGGCCTCGCCGACGATCTCGCCTCGACCGCCCTGCTCGCCACCGACAAGCGCATCCTGATCGCGCCCGCGATGAACCCGCGCATGTGGCAGCACCCGGCGACGCGGCGGAACATGGCGCAGCTCGAAAAGGACGGCGTCCTCGTCATCGGCCCCAATAGCGGTGCCATGGCGGAACGTGGCGAGAGCGGGCCCGGCCGCATGGCCGAGCCGCCCGAACTTCTGGCCGCGATCGAGGCGGCGCTGGCCGGCGAGAAGCCGGCTGCACAGCGCGCCATCGGCTTTCTCGGCCGGCTGCCGGGCGGCGAGGTCACGGCGACGGGCGCGCTGGCCGGCCGGCATGTGCTGATCACCTCGGGGCCGACGCATGAGGCGATCGATCCCGTCCGCTATATCGCCAACCGCTCGTCGGGGAAGCAGGGCCACGCGATCGCTGCCGCCGCCGCCGCTGCCGGGGCGCGGGTGACGCTCGTCAGCGGGCCGGTGAACCTGCCCGATCCCCCGGGCGTCGAGACCGTCCATGTCGAATCGGCGCGGCAGATGCTGGCCGCCGTCGAGGCGGCGCTGCCGGCGGATATCGCGATCTTCGCCGCCGCCGTCGCCGACTGGCGCGTGGCTGACGAGGCGCCGGAGAAGATGAAGAAGGACGGCCTGGCCCTTCCGCCGCTCGCCCTCGTCGAGAATCCCGATATTCTCGCCACCGTCGCGCATCGCAGCAGCGGACGCCCGCCGCTGGTCGTCGGCTTCGCCGCCGAGACGCAGAACGTCATCGACTACGCCACCGCCAAGCTGAAGAAGAAGGGCTGCGACCTGATCGTCGCCAATGATGTCGGCGGCACGGGGGTGATGGGCGGCGACGCCAATACCGTCCATCTCGTGACGGCGACGGGCGTCGAGACCTGGCCTACCCTGCCGAAGGATGAGGTCGCGAGCCGGTTGATCGCCCATATCGCCGGGCTGGCCTCGGCCGGACGGACGGGCTGAGCCGATGGTCACGGTCGCGTTGCAACGGCTTCCGCATGGCGCCGATCTGCCCCTGCCCGCCTATGAAACCGCCGGCGCGGCCGGCCTCGACCTGCGCGCCGCCATCGGCGAGTCCCTCACCCTCGCGCCCGGCGCGAGGGCCTTGGTGCCGACCGGCCTCGCCATGCAGTTGCCCGAGGGCTTCGAGGCGCAGGTGCGGCCGCGCTCAGGTCTCGCGGTGAAGCACGGCGTCACCGTGCTGAACGCGCCCGGCACCATCGACAGCGACTATCGCGGCGAGGTCAAGGTGCCGCTGATCAATCTCGGGCAGGAACCCTTCGCGATCGCGCGCGGCGACCGGATCGCCCAGATGGTGATCGCGCCCGTCACTCGCGCAACGCTGGTCGTGGTTTCCGCGCTTGATCAAACCGAGCGCGGCGCGGGCGGCTTCGGCTCGACCGGGGTTGCCGGCAACGCTCGGATGGAGAAGCGGCCATGATGCTGCTGTCCCGCCGCAGCCTGCTCGCCATCGCCGCCGTGGTCGACATCGCGCTGCATGCCCGGCCCCAGCCGGTCGCAGCGAAGCTGCTGGCGGCCCGGCATGCGTTGCCGCCGCGTCATCTCGAAACGCTCTTGCAGACGCTGGTCCGCGTCGGCATCCTGAAGGGGGTGCGCGGCCCGCGCGGCGGCTATGAGCTGGCCCGCGAGCGCCGCAAGATCACCGCGGGGGACATTGCCCGCGCCGCGATGCAGGAGGCGGGCGAGGACGGGCTCGGCCCGCTGCCCCAGTCGCGGCTGGTCGACGAGGTCGTCGGACCCGAGGTCGAGGCCGCATCGACCGCCTTTCTGACGATGCTGGACAACGTCACTGTCGAGGAGCTGTGCCGACGGGCACAGGCGAAGGCCGTCTTCGGAAAAGCCGGTCCGGGCGCTGATTTCACGATATAGAATGTAATTTATTTCTTTAATCGACACTCTCTGTGAATTGACCTAGCTTCACCCCCAACATTCCCTCGAGGAGGATTCATCATGGCTGAAGCACAGAAGTCGACGAAAGCGCCCGGGCGCGGCCGCATCTACAACTCGATCACCGACACGATCGGCGACACCCCGCTCGTCAAGCTGAACCGGCTGCCGGCCGAGCGCGGCGTCAAGGCGACGATCCTGGCAAAGCTCGAATTCTTCAACCCGATCTCCAGCGTGAAGGACCGCATCGGCGTCAACATGATCGATGCGCTGGAGGCTTCCGGCGCGCTCAAAGCCGGCGGAACGCTGATCGAGCCGACCTCTGGCAATACCGGCATCGCACTCGCCTTCGTCGCGGCGGCGCGCGGCTACCGCCTGATCCTCGTCATGCCCGAGACGATGTCGCTTGAGCGCCGCAAGATGCTCGCCTTGCTCGGCGCGGAACTCGTCCTGACGCCCGGCCCCGGCGGCATGCGCGGCGCCGTCGCCAAGGCCGAGGAACTCAAGAACGAGATCCCAGGCTCGATCATCCCGCAGCAGTTCGAGAACCCGCACAACCCGGAGATCCACCGCAAGACGACGGCCGAAGAGATCTGGAACGACACCGACGGGCAGGTCGACATCGTCATCTCCGGCGTCGGCACCGGCGGCACCATCACCGGCGTCGGCCAGGTGCTCAAGGCGAAGAAGCCGGGCGTGAAGATGGTCGCGGTCGAGCCGGAGGATTCACCCGTCCTCTCCGGCGGCCAGGCCGGCCCGCACAAGATTCAGGGCATCGGCGCCGGCTTCGTCCCGGGCGTGCTCGATCGCAGCGTGATCGACGAGGTCGTCACCGTCGGCAACCAGACCGCCTTCGAGACGGCACGTGCGCTCGCCAAGAACGAAGGCATTCCCGCTGGCATCTCGTCGGGCGCTGCCGTCGCCGCGGCGATCGAAGTCGGCGCGCGGCCCGAGAATGCCGGCAAGACCATCGTCGTGATCATTCCCTCCTTCGCCGAGCGCTACATCTCCAGCGCCCTGTTCGAAGGTCTGTGAATCCGACGGCAGTCCAGATCGTCCGGCTGACTGAAGAGCTGCCGGACGATTTCGAAGCGCTGCGCCACGAGGCCGGCGCGGAAAGCTATCGCTTCGTCGAAGGGCTGCGCGAGGAGTGGCTGGCTGGCCGATATGATGGCGGCGACGATCGTTTCGCCGTCTTCGCCGCTTTTCACGAGGGCGAGCTCGCCGGCATCGGTGCCGTCACGCCCGATCCCTACGATGCCGAGCCCGACCTGCTCCGGGTGAGGCATGTCTATGTCCGGCCGCTGCACCGGGGCGCCGGCATCGGCCGCATCCTCGCAGCCGCGCTGATCCAGCAGGGGCTGGCGCTGGCGCCGCGCCTTTCGCTGCGGGCCGCCGATCCGCGCGCGGCCGCCTTCTGGGAAACGAAAGGCTTCAGGCCCGATACGGGCGGAACCCGCCGTTCCCATCTGCTGACGCGCTGAGCCGCCTCAGCGGACCAGGACCACCCTGTTGCCCCAGGGATCGGCGATCGTCGGAGCCGCATCCGATTCCGTGCCGCCCGCCGCGAGGATGCGTTGGCGCATGGCGGCGAAATCGGCCTCGTCCCTAGCCACAACCTCGAAGCGATCGAGACCGGCCTCGCCCGGCTGACGCGGCCGTGCAGCGCGGCTGCCCCAGATATTGCCGGCGATATGGTGGTGATAGCCGCCGCTGGCGAGGAAGCTGGCGCCGGGATAGTGCACCATCAGATCAAAACCGAGCAGACCCTGATAGAAGGCCTCGGCCGCGGCGGTATCGCCTACGCGGAGATGGATGTGGCCCATGCCCGTCCCCTCCGGCATGCCCGCATAGGCTCCGCTTTCGGCTTCGCCCAGCAGCTTGTCGAGATCGAGCCGCTCGGTCGCCATGGCGATGGCGCCGTCCGGCTTGCGCGGCCATTCGGCACGCTTGCGGTCGCGATAGATCTCGATGCCGTTGCCCTCGGGATCGGAAAGGTAGAGTGCCTCGCTGACGAGATGGTCGGAAGCGCCCTCGAGCGGGATGCGCGCCTCCGCCGCGTGCCCCAGCCAGTTGGCGAGATCGCGCCGCGACGGCAACAGAATGGCGATATGAAAGAGGCCAGCCGCAGAGGTTTGCTCCTTGGCGCCGGCGAGAAGCCGGGTGAGCACCTGCCCGCCGATGCCGAGTTCCGCGCTGTCCTTGTCTTCCCGGATCAGCCGCAAGCCGATCGCGTCGCGATAATAGGCGACGAGCTTCGCAAGATCGCGCACGCGCAGAGTCACCGCCCCGATGTGATAGGGCGCGTCATGGGCTTCGAGCCTTGCGGGTGTCGTCGTCTTCTCTGCAGTCGCGGACATGGCAGGTTCCTCTCGCGGCCGCCGAGCCGGCCGCCGCCAGTCAAAATGGCGATTCCGCCGTCGCTTGTCGCCTGTCTCGCCGGCAAGACCGGGATTGCAGGCCTGCAATGAGCCGCCTTCAGCCCGGCCTTGGTCTGTCGATGGCGAAATGGCCGAACCAGCTTTCCTCCCGGCCCCGGATCAGCGAACCGATCAGTCGCGAGGCGAGAAAGCTGAAGGTGATGCCGTTGCCGCCATAGCCATAGGCCGACAGCAGGCGCGGACTGCCCGGCACGCGTCCGATCAGCGGCAGTCCGTCCTCGGTCTGGCCGAAGGCGCCAGACCAGCTGTGTCCAAGTTCGAGATGCGCTTGCGGGATCAGCGCGTGCAGCCGGGCGAGCAGGGCTTTCGTCTTCTGCGGTCCGAGCGCCTCGCGCTTGTCGGGGTCGGCGAAGTCCTCGTCCTCGCCGCCGAAGACGATGCGGCCGTCCGTGGTGGTCCGGCAATAGCAATAATCCTCGGAGGCTTCCCAGACGAGGGCCGGCCCCGGCCACAATGTGTGGGGCGGCTGCGGAGCGGTCACGATCGCCCAGCTGGAGGCAACGCTGTGCAGATCGTCCCGGACAAGGTCGGGCATGACGTAGCCGGTCGCGAGCACGACATGATCCGCCTCGACGACATGCCCGCTCGCCAGGCTGACGGCAGCCGAGCGGCCGGCGCCATCGAAGCCGACCGCCTCGTCCCGGATGAGGCGCGCGCCGCGCTGCGCCGCCGTGGCGATCAGGGCATGGCACAGGCTCAAGGGATCGGCCTCGGCCGAGCCCGGCGAGACGATCGCCGCCTTTCGGTCGAAGCCGAAGGCGCCGAGCAGCGCCGCATGCTCGACGAACGCGCCCGGCAAGCCGGCGCGGCCGCGCAGTTGGGACTCGTCGAGCAGCTCGCGCGGGCCGGTTTCGCCGGCAGCGAGATAGACCGTCTGCCGATGACTGAAGCGACAGGGCAGTGCGAGTTCCTGAACGAGCCGGCCGAGGCCGTCGACCGCCTCGAAGCTCAGGCGGTAGACCTCGGCCGCGCGCTCGAAGCCGTAGAGCGCCGCCAGCTCGCGCAGCGGCAGGTCGATCTCCCATTGCAGCATCGCCGTCGAGGCGGCCGTGCTGCCGAAGCCCTCGCGCTCGCGATCGATCAGGACGACGTCGAGCTCCATTGCCGTCAGGTGCTCGGCGAGCAGCGCGCCGGTGATGCCGCCGCCAACGATAGCGACGTCGCAGCGGGTATCCTGCTCCAGGCGTCGCCCGGCCGGTCTTGCGCCGGCATGCCAAGGGCCAGAGCCGCTGCGCAAATCGTCATGGCGCGTGGTTTCGGGATCGAGCATCAATCTGCCTTCGCCTTGCCGACCCTGTCGGCCATGGTCGCGCCGCGCTCGCCGAGGGGTTTCGGCCGGCCGGTGGTGGTGTCGTGGGCGGTCTGGTGCTCGAGCTCGGCATTGAGTTCGGCGCCGGCGAGCACGATCGTCGCCGAGAGCCAGAGCCAGGTCATGAACACCACGACGGTGGCGAGAGACCCATAGGCCGCCGTGTAATTGCCGAGCGTGCTGACATACCAGGAAAAGGCATAGGAAGCCGCGCCCCAGAGCAGCGCGGCGGCGATGGCGCCGGGCATCACCCAGATGAAGCGCATGCGCTCGCGGCTGGGGCCGAGCCAGTAGAGACAGGCGATCGAGAGCGTCGCCATGACGAAGAAGGAGGGCCAGCGCACCAGCCGGATCAGCCGCTCCAGCTCCGAATGGAAGGGAAACAGCGCCGTCACGAGCGGCAGGCTCGCGATGGCGATCAGCGCCGCAGTGAGCAGGACCACGCCGCTCACGGTCGTGAACAGCGAGATCGCGTTGAGCTTGAGGAAGCTGCGTTTCTCGGCCTCGCGATAGATGATGTTCAGCGCGTCGAACAGGGCCTTCACCGCCGCGTTGGCCGACCATGTGGCGACGAGAAAGCTGACGTAGAAGGTCAGCGACAGGCCGAAGCCGGATTGGCCCGACAGACGCATCGCCTGTTCGTGAATGAGTTCGCGCGCCGCCTGGGGCAACATCGTCGTCACGGCGTCGAGCTGCTCTGCGATCGTGGCCGGATCGGTGAAGTAGCGGTAGATCGTCACCAGCAGCGAGAGCGCCGGCACGAGCGAAAGCAGGGTGAAAAAAGCGACGGCCCCGGCAAGCGAAGTCAACCGGTTGTCGATGACGTTGCCGGTAAAGCGCAGCAGCACGTCCTTCCAGCCGAGCCAGGTCATCTGCAGCGGCGTCCGCGCCAGCCGCCCACGCGCAGCCTCCTGCCGCCGCCGGCCGAGATGGTTTGAAAGCGCCCCTGACAGATAGCCCAGCGCGACCCCCACCCCGGCGGCGCCCGTGATCCGTTTGAGGAAAGCCATGTCGGGATGTGGTCTCCGCTGCGGGTTGCGGATGCAGCTTGCGAGCAACCGCGCTCGGCCGCAATCGTTCCCGTGCCGGGTGGCCCCGAAGCCGGCTTAGCCGATTGTTAACCTTAATGCTTCGTTATGAGCGAGCGCGTCCCGCCATTCCGGGCGCATCACGTTCCTCGGAAAGCCCGATGTCGAAGCTCAGATTTGCCCTGGCGGGATGTGCGGCCCTGATCGCCGGAACGGCCGCGGCCGCCGACCTGCGCGGCGTCGCCCTGCCGCCCGCGCCGGAGCTGCCCGCCTTCTATTCCTGGACCGGCGCCTATGTCGGCGTGCAGGGCGGCTACTCCTGGGGCAGCAACCGCGTGCGGATCGGCGCGCCGGTCGGCCCCTTCGCGCCGATGAGCTTCCGCATCGACGACGATTCCGCCTTCGGTGGCGCCCATGCCGGCTTCAACTACCAGTTCGGCAGCATCGTCCTCGGCATCGAGGGCGATATCGAGGCCGTCAACAGCCGCAGCCGCTTCGCTGGCGCCGGCCTCAACGGGCGCGTCAGCCAGGATTGGCAGGGCGCGGCGCGGGCCCGCATCGGCTATGCCTTCGACCGGCTGATGGTCTATGCCGCCGGTGGTGCCTCCTTCACGGAGTACGAGCGGCGCGTCTTCGATGCCGCCGGCCTCGGCGAGCGGCTGACCAGCACCCGGACCGGCTGGAACATCGGCGCCGGCGTCAATTTCGCCTTCACCGACAACCTGATCCTCGGCGCCGAATACCGCTACACCGATTTCGGCCGCAACCGCTTCGCGACCTCGGGCGCCTTCCCAGGCCTGAGCGGCAACCAGGACCTGTCGACGCACAGCGCCCGCGCGAGCATCGCGTATAAGTTTTGAGAGCTAGAAGCCCGTGCGCTGGCGGATCGCGGCGGCCAGCGTGCCGTCGTCGAGATAGTCGAGCTCGCCACCCACCGGCACGCCATGGGCGAGCTTCGTCACCTTGACCGGCAGATGAACCAGCAGGTCGGTGATGAAATGCGCCGTGGTCTGGCCATCGACGGTGGCATTGAGCGCGAGGATGACCTCCTTCACCGCCGGCTCGGAAGCGCGCGCGACCAGAGCATCGAGCGAGAGATGCTCAGGGCGCACGCCGTCGAGCGCCGAGAGAACGCCGCCGAGGACGTGATAGCGGCCGGAAACCGCGCCGGACCGCTCCAGCGCCCATAGATCCGAGATATCGGCGACGACGACGATGAGCCCATCGTCGCGGCGCGGGTCGGCGCAGAGGCCGCAGGGGTCGCTGGTATCGACATTGCCGCAGCGCGAGCAGACGACGATGCGCTCGCGCGCCACCGCCATCGCCTCGGAAAGCGGGCCGAGCAGCTGCTCGCGCTTCTTGACGAGATGCAGCGCCGCGCGCCTGGCCGAGCGCGGCCCGAGCCCCGGCAGCTTGGCCAGGAGCTGGATCAGCCTTTCGATCTCGGGGCCGGCGATGGCGCGGGACATATCAACTCATCAATGGAAGCGTCATGGTCGGGCTCGACCCGACCATCTCCGGACGGGAACCCTTTCGGCACGAGATGCCCGGGTCAAGCCCGGGCATGACGGCTTGTCTCAGAACAGCTTCATCCCGGGCGGGATCGGCAGGCCCTTGGTGATCTCGGCCATGCGCTCCTGCATGACACGCTCGGCGCGGCTGCGGGCATCGCTCGCGGCGGCCACGATCAGGTCCTCGAGGATCTCCCGCTCGTCCGGCACCATCAGGCTGGGGTCGATCTTCACGGCCTTCAGCGCGCCCTTGGCGGTCATCGTCACCGTGACCATGCCACCGCCGGCTGCGCCTTCGACCTCGATCGTGTCGAGTTCAGCCTGAACATCGGCCATCTTCTGCTGCATCTGCTGCGCCTGCTTCATCAGGCCCATCATGTCGCGCATGGAAAATCCTCCTCGGAAGGGTCAGAAATCGATGCCGTCGAAATCCGGCTCGGAATCGTCGAACAGCGGTTCGGCATCGGGCAGATAGTCGTCATCGGACGGCGCGGCAGCGCCCGTCTCGGCCGCCGCGATCGCGCGGGGGTCGCGGACATCGATGATGCGTGCGCCCGGGAAGCGCTCCAGCACGGCCTTGACCGAGGGGTGGGCGGCCGCGTCGCTCTCGCGCCGGCCCTTCGCCGCCGCCGCCTGCTCGCGCAGCGTGGCGCCGCCCTCCTCATTGACGACCGCGACCATCCAGGTCTGGCCGGTCCATTCCTTGAGGCGGCGCGACAGATCCTGCGCCAATGTGCGCGAGGCGCCCTCGGCGAGCGAGAACTCGATGCGGCCGGCCTCGAAGCGGACGGGGCGGATGTCGCGTTCGAGCGCGAGCTTCAGCGTGATGTCGCGGTGCTGGGAGGCCAGCGCGATGACGTCCTCCAGACTGGCGACGATCGCGGCCGGTGCCGCGACGGGGCGCGCGACCGGGGCCGGCGCCGGATTGGCGCTGGCGAGGATCGGCCGGGCGGCGAGCGCGGTGTTGCCGCCGCCGGAGGGCGGGCGCGGAGCGCCGCCGCCATGGCCGTTGCCGTTTCCGGGCGGGATCGCGCCGGAGCGGTCGCGCAGCAGCTTCAGCGCCTCGTCCGGCGTCGGCAGGTCCGCGGCATGGGCGAGGCGCACCAGCACCATCTCGGCAGCCATTACCGGCCGGTCGGCCTGCTTCACCTCGGAGATGCCCTTGAGCAGCATCTGCCAGGTGCGCGCGAGCACGCGGAGCGACAGGCGCTGGGCGAAATCGCCGCCGCGCACACGCTCGGCCTGGGCAAGGCTGTTGTCCTTCACCGCCTCCGGCACGAGCTTGAGGCGCGTCACCAGATGGGTGAACTCGGCGAGGTCGTTGAGCACGACCACCGGATCGGCGCCGGCATCGTACTGCGCGCGCAGCTCGCCAAGCGCCGCGGCGATATCGCCCTTCATCACGGCCTCGAAGAGGTCGATGACGCGCGCCCGGTCGGCAAGGCCGAGCATGGAGCGGATGTCGTCGAGCGTGATCCGGCCGGCAGCATGGGCGATCGCCTGGTCGAGGATCGAGAGGGAATCGCGTACCGAGCCTTCCGCGGCGCGGGCGACGGCGGCGAGCGCCTCCTGCTCGGCATCGACGCTCTCGGCCTTGCAGATGCCCGCGAGGTGATCGACCAGCACATCGGCCTCGACGCGGCGCAGATCGAAGCGCTGGCAGCGCGAGAGCACGGTGACCGGCACCTTGCGGATCTCGGTCGTCGCGAAGATGAAGCGCGCATGCGGCGGCGGCTCTTCCAGCGTCTTCAGGAAGGCGTTGAACGCCCCTGTCGAGAGCATGTGGACTTCGTCGATGATGTAGACCTTGTAGCGCGCCGACACCGGGGCGTAGCGCACGGCATCGTTGATCTGGCGGACGTTCTCGACGCCGTTGTTCGAGGCGGCGTCGATCTCCATCACGTCGATATGGCGGCCCTCGATGATCTCGCGGCAATGCACGCCGAATTCCCGCAGATCGGTGGTCGGCGCGCCGCCACCTTCGGGCGTCTGATAATTCAAGGCGCGCGCCAGGATGCGGGCGGTGGTGGTCTTGCCGACGCCGCGCACGCCGGTCAGCATCCAGGCCTGCGGAATGCGGCCGGCCGCGAAGGCATTGGTCAGGGTGCGCACCATCGCGTCCTGGCCGATCAGGTCGCCGAAATGCGCCGGCCGGTACTTGCGCGCGAGGACGCGATAGGGCGTCGGCGCGGCGGCTGCAGCCGGCGCGGGCGCCGGATCGAAACCGGCGAAACCGGGTTCGTCAGCAGAGGCGGCGTCGATTGGGTCGGTCATGAAAGCTGGTTTCGCCAATCGGGAGGCGAGGGTCAATGGCGCGGTGCCGGCCCATGCGTTTTGCCCTTGGCTTTCCCGTGGGCGCATGAGGTGGGAGGCTGGACGAAGACCCGTTCGGTCTCGTTAGGGCTGCTTCCTTCCGGACCTGACCCGGTTGGCGAGTGAGACGTCCCTCGCCAACCTCCCGCCCGCTATATCGGGGATGTCGTGCCGAATCGCAAGCCACTCGATAAAAGCCGCGAAGCTTCGTCGCAGCCCGTGCTTCGGCATTGACTCGGTATCATCCATCCGTCATAAGCCCGCGACCTGCGCAGCCGAAAGGCAGCGCCGACCCTTATCGCATGACAGGCTCGGTTGGCCATGCTTTCCCCGGAAAGCCGCGGCCGTCGTGCTCATAAAGGCCCCGGAGACGGACCGTGAAGAGAACCTATCAACCCAGCAAGCTGGTTCGCAAGCGCCGCCACGGCTATCGCGCCCGCATGGCGACCAAGGGTGGCCGCAAGGTCATCGCCGCTCGCCGCGCCCACGGCCGCAAGCGCCTGTCGGCCTGACGAGCCCTGGCGCGTGACAATGGCGCGCCGGTTACGGAAGACTGGCCAATCGCCATGCGCCTCGCCCGTCTGACGCAACGCAAAGAATTCCTGGCGGCGGCCGAGCACGGCCGCCGTTTTCGTTCGCCTGCCTTCATGGCCCAGGTGCGCGACGCCGCGCCCGATGAACAGCGCCGGGGCGGCGAACCCGTGACTCTGCGGCTCGGGCTCACGGCCTCGCGCAAGACCGGTAACGCCGTCAAGCGCAACCGCATCCGCCGCCGGCTGCGCGCCGCCGCCGCCCAGGCCCTGCACGATCAGACCGACAAGCGCTGCGACATCGTCGTCATTGCCCGCTCCGAGGTGTTGGGCGCGGATTTTCACGCACTCGTGGCCGATCTTTCCATTGCCATCGACCGGGCGAAGCCTCAAAAGCCGCGTGAGAAGTCCTCCGGCGACCGCCGCCGCCCGCTCCCCAAGCGCGAGTCAGCGCCGCAAACCTGACCCGACGCGCCCATAACCTGCCGGACCCAGCGAGATTCGTTTCCGATCATGATGAAAGAAGACAACCGCAATCTGCTTCTCGCGATCGTCATGTCCGTGGTCATCCTGCTCGGCTGGCAGTTCTTCTATGCCAAGCCGCAGATGGAGAAGCAGCAGGAGGCGGCGCGGCAGAACCAGCAGGCCCAGAGCCAGCAGGCCCCGGCGGCTTCCGGCTCGACCCCGGCACCGGCCACGCCCGGACAGCCGGCAGGCTCGGCCGCGCCCGGCGCTGCCCTGACGCAGGCCGCCGGCACGCGCGAGCAGGCGCTGGCGGCGAGCCCGCGCGTCCGCATCGACACGCCCAAGATCTCCGGCTCGATCTCGCTGACCGGCGCGCGCATCGACGACGTCTCGCTCAAGGCCTATCGCGAGACGGTCGATCCCCACAGCGCCAACATCATCCTGCTCTCGCCGCTGGGCGGGCCGAACGCCTATTATTCCGATTTCGGCTGGGTCGCGGCGCCGGGCAGCAATGTCGTCCTGCCGAACGCGACGACGGTCTGGACGCCCGACAGCCAGGTCCTGACCCCGGCCAAGCCGCTGACGCTGAGCTGGGACAACGGCCAGGGCCTGACCTTCCGGCGCGTCGTCAGCGTCGACGACAACGCCATGTTCACGATCCGCGACGAGGTCGACAACAAGGGCGGCAGCGCCGTGACGCTGTTCCCCTACGGCCAGGTCGTGCGCCAGGGCAAGCCGACCACTCTCGGCTACTACGTGCTGCATGAGGGCCTCGTCGGCAATCTCGGCGAGCAGGGCCTGCAGGAATACACCTACGACAAGATCGACAAGGAGCCGCTGCTCTCGCCCGGCACGACCGGCAAGAGCTGGAAGGACGCCGTCGGCGGCTTCGTCGGCATAACCGACAAGTACTGGGCTGCCGCCGTCATCCCGGACCAGCAGCGCAAATACGAGGGCCGCTACTCCTCGGTCCAGACCGGCACGGGCCACACCTATCAGGCCGATTTCCTCGGCGAGGCCATCGCGATCGCGCCGGGCGCCACCGTCTCCGCCAATGCCCGGCTCTTCGCCGGCGCCAAGGAGGTCGCGGCGGTCGACGGCTACGAGAAGAACCTCGGCATCAAGCGCTTCGAGCTGCTGATCGACTGGGGCTGGTTCTATTTCATCACCAAGCCGCTTTTCTTCCTGCTCGACTGGATCTACAAGCACGTCGGCAATTTCGGCGTCGCGATCCTGCTCGTCACGGTGCTGCTCAAGGCGCTGTTCTTCCCGCTCGCCAACAAGTCCTACGCCTCGATGGCGAAGATGAAGGCGCTGCAGCCGGAAATGACGGCGATCCGAGAGCGCTACGCCGACGACAAGATGAAGCAGCAGCAAGCGCTGATGGAGCTTTACAAGACGCAGAAGATCAACCCGGTCGCCGGCTGCTGGCCGGTGCTGCTGCAGATCCCGGTGTTCTTCGCGCTCTACAAGATCCTGTTCATCACCATCGAGATGCGGCACGCGCCGTTCTTCGGCTGGATCCACGATCTGGCGGCGCCGGACCCGACCAACCTGTTCAACCTGTTCGGGCTGATCCCGTTCACGCCGCCGGCCTTCCTGCATCTCGGCGCCTGGCCGATCATCATGGGCTTCACGATGTTCGTCCAGATGAAGATGAACCCGGAGCCGCCGGACCCGGTGCAGAAGATGATGTTCACCTGGATGCCGGTGTTCTTCACCTTCCTGCTCGGCTCGTTCCCGGCCGGCCTAGTGATCTACTGGAGCTGGAACAACCTGCTCTCGGTGCTCCAGCAGGGCTACATCATGCGCAAGAACGGGGTGAAGATCGAACTCTTCGACAACCTCAAGGGCCTGTTCGGCAAGAAACCCGCGACGGCAGGCGCCGTTGCCGCGCCGCCCAAGCCAGCCAACACCAACAAGAAGTGAGAGTTCGAAGGGCGGGGTTTCCCGCCCTTCGCATTTTCGGCCAAGGCCTTTCCGCGATGCCGCTACCCGATCCGCAGACGCGCCATCCCATTGCCGGCTGGAAGGGCACCGCCTTCCTCAAGGCCGTGGTCGACCACCCGCTGATCGAGGTCGGCGACTACAGCTACTATGACGACTCGCGCGGGCCGGAGCATTTCGTCGCCCGCTGCGTGCGCTATCATTTCGACTTCATCGGCGACCGGCTGATCATCGGGAAATTCGTCGCGATCGCGCAGGCCGCGCAGTTCATCATGAACGGTGCCAACCATCCGATCGGTGGCTTCTCGACCTTTCCCTTCCAGATGTTCGGCCTCGGCGATCCCGAGGCGCTGAAGCGGCCCGGCCCGAACAATCGCGGCGACCTGGTGATCGGCAACGATGTCTGGATCGGGCGCGAAGCCGTGATCATGCCGGGCGTGACGATCGGCGACGGCGCGATCATCGGCACCCGGGCCCAGGTGACGCGCGACGTGCCGCCCTATGCCGTCGTCGCCGGCAATCCCGGCCGGATCGTCAAGATGCGCTTCCCGCCCGAGATCGTCTCGGAGCTGCTGACGATCCGCTGGTGGGACTGGGATGCGGACAAGATCGCGCGGCACGTCGACGCGATCCAGGGCGCCGATATCGACGCGCTCCGCGCAGCCGTGTAGGCAGGGCGCATGACCACATCCATGACCAAGCCCTATGACGCCGAGGAGATCGAGGCCGCCCGCAAGCTCTTCGAGGGGCCGTGGGACTTCGTCTGGGCCTCGACCAAGATCGACGACCTGCCGCCGATGGTGGGGCAGGAGATCGCCTTCGCCGGCCGCTCCAATGTCGGCAAGTCCAGCCTGATCAACGCGTTGACGCGGCGCAACGCGCTGGCGCGCACCTCGCATACGCCGGGCCGCACGCAGCAGCTCAACTTCTTCCGCCAGGTCGACCATGACGAGCGGCTGACCATCGTCGACATGCCCGGCTATGGCTATGCCGCCGTCGGCAAGGAGAAGGTCGCGGCCTGGACCCGGCTGATCCACGACTATCTGCGCGGCCGCTCGAACCTGATGCGCGTCTATGTCCTGATCGACGCCCGCCACGGCATCAAGGATGTCGACGGCGCCGTGCTGGAGACGCTCGACAAGGCCGCCGTGTCCTATCAGGTCGTGCTGACCAAGGGTGACGCGCTCAAACCCGCCGATCAGCAGTTCATGACCGAGGCGACCTATGACGAGATCAAGCGCCGGCCGGCCGCCTTCCCCGAGGTGCTGCTGACCTCCAGCGAGAAGGGAGTGGGCATCCCCGAACTGCGCGCCGCGATCGGCCGGGTGCTGGCGGAGCGGGAGTGAGGGCTGCATGACCGCGACGAAGACCCACCTCGTCCTCGCCGCCCTGATGGGGCTGGCCGGCGTCGCGCTGCTGGCGGCCGCCGCTCACATCACCGGCACGGCCAATGTCCAGACCGCCGGACAGATGCTGCTGTTCCACGCTTCCGTCGTCATCGGCGCCACGGCGGCCCGCAAAGGCGGGTATCTTCAGGACGTCGTGGCGCGGTTCGCGCTCTCGGCCATCATCTTCGGCGCCACGCTGTTCGCGGCCGATCTGGCGCGGCGCGGCTTCGCCAACGAGGCGCTGTTCCCGCGCGCAGCCCCGATCGGCGGCTGGTTCATGCTCGGCGGCTGGCTCGGCCTTGCCGTCGCGGCCGTTCTGGCGAAGCCTGCCAGCCGCTGATCTGCGCGCTATTGCGGCGCGCAGGTCATGCCGTTGCGCTGAGCGTTGGCGACGCAGTTCGCCTTGCTTGCATAGCCTTCCGTGGAAGCGCCAACGATGCGCCCATTCGAAGCGACCCGGCGCCAACGCCACTCGCTACCCGAGGAATAGATTTCCCATTTGTCTCCGTTTCGATCGGTGCAACTGCTCATTGAGCTTCTCCCCAGCCAGCGAATCGACCTCGCCCTGTCGAGTAAAGCGCATGTTGCGATATTTTCAATCTATAGTTGCATCACTGGCAGTTCCCGCCTGCCGCTAGTCCTTCCGCGCTTGGCAAACTTCGGCTAGAAGCGCCGCCGGACCCTTCCTGCGGCCGCGCGGAGCCTGCCCGTATGACCGACCATCCCCTTCTGACGCCGTCGCAATCGGCCGAGCTGCTCGTGCAGGCGCTGCCGCATATGCAGCGCTACGACCAGGAAATCATCGTCATCAAATATGGCGGCAACGCCATGGGCGACGCCGCAACCGCCGAGGACTTCGCCGAGGATATCGTGCTGCTCGAGCAGTCCGGCCTCAAGCCGGTGGTCTGCCATGGCGGCGGGCCGCAGATCGCGGCGATGCTGAAGAAGCTCGGCATCCAGTCCGAGTTCAAGCAGGGCCTGCGCGTCACCGACGAAGCGACGGTCGAAGTCGTCGAGATGGTTCTCGCCGGCTCGGTCAACAAGGAGATCGTCGGCTACATCACCCGCGAGGGCGGGCGCGCCATCGGCCTTTGCGGCAAGGACGGCAACATGGTCACCGCCCGCAAGGTGACGCGCACCATCGTCGACCCCGATTCCAAGATCGAGGAGGTGCTGGACCTGGGCTTCGTCGGCGAGCCGGAGACGGTCAACACCGGCGTGCTCGACGCGGTGCTGAAGGCCGAGCTCATCCCGGTGCTCGCGCCTGTCTGCGCCGCCGCCGACGGCCAGACCTACAATGTCAATGCCGACACCTTCGCGGGTGCGATCGCGGGCGCGCTCAATGCCAAGCGCCTGCTGCTGCTGACCGACGTGCCGGGCGTGCTGACCAAGGACAAGCAGCTCATCCCCGAGCTCACGGTCGAGGAATGCCGCCGGCTGATCGCTGATGGTACGATCTCGGGCGGCATGATCCCGAAGATCGAGACCTGCATCTACGCGCTGGAAAAGGGCGTCGAGGCGGTCGTCATCCTCGACGGCAAGGTGCCCCACGCCGCGCTGATCGAGCTCTTCACCGACACCGGCGCCGGCACGATCATCCGGCGCTGAGAAGCAAGCGGCGTCATTCTCGGGCGGAGCAAAGCTCCGCCCCGAGAATCTCGTGACCAGAGGGTGCTTGTTTCCGAGATGGTCGGGTCAAGCCCGACCATGACGGCATGAGCCCTCGCCGCGATTAAGCCTTGGCCAAGGACTTGCAGCGCAGACTCCGGCTCGCCACATCACGGAGTCCAATGAAA
Organism: Bosea sp. NBC_00550; assembly: GCF_026020075.1. Classification (NCBI taxonomy): domain Bacteria; kingdom Pseudomonadati; phylum Pseudomonadota; class Alphaproteobacteria; order Hyphomicrobiales; family Alloboseaceae; genus Allobosea; species Allobosea sp. NBC_00550. Next base: position 4,116,488 of record NZ_CP102772.1, on the reverse strand, counting down.
ATACTCGCTGACACACCGGCCGCGACCCCGCCCCTGACGGCGCAGGCCTTCGCGCATGTCGACCACTGGATCTTCGATCTCGACAACACGCTCTATTCGCATGAGGCCAAGGTCTGGCCGCAGGTCGACGAGCGCATCACGCTGTTCCTCTCCGAGCTGTTCGGGCTCGACGGGCTCTCCTCGCGCGCGCTGCAGAAATACTACTACCAGCACTACGGCACGACGCTGAAGGGGCTGATGGAGGAGCATGGCATCGATCCCGACGACTTCCTCGATTTCGCCCACCAGATCGACCTGACCCTGCTCGACCCGAACCCCGATCTCGGCGCGGCGATCGCGGCCCTGCCCGGCCGCAAGCTGATCCTGACCAACGGCTCGCGCGGCCATGCCGAGAACGTCGCCGGCAAACTCGGCATCCTCCATCACTTCGAGGACATCTTCGACATCGTGCAGGCCGGCTTCACGCCCAAGCCCGAGCGCGCGACCTACGAGAACTTCCTGGCCAAGCATTCGGTCGATCCGGGACGCGCCGCGATGTTCGAGGACATCGAGAAGAACCTGCTGGTCCCGAGCGCGCTCGGCATGAAGACCGTGCTGATCGTGCCGAAGACGCCCGATCCCTTCCGCGAAGCCTGGGAGCAGGCCGCCGTCGAGGCCGGACATGTGCATCACGTCACGGCCGACCTGACCGGCTTCCTGCAGCCGCTTGGACGGCCGGCCGAACGCCTGGCCTGAGCGCGCAGAAGGTTTGGCGCTCACGGCGTTTTCCGAAAAGGAAATTCTGTTCTTCTTTACGAACAGAAGGGGAGATGCTAGTTGCCTTGTCCGTTAAAAAGAACGGACTGAGGTTCCCCATGTCGGCATCGGACAATCCCGCAGCCAAGCTGCACCCTGAAACCCGCCTCGTCCATGCCGGCACGATGCGTTCGCAGTTCGGCGAGACCTCGGAAGCGCTATTCCTGACGCAGGGCCATGTCTACGACAGCGCGGAGCAATGCGAGGCCCGCTTCCTGAACAAGGATCCGGGCTTCCAGTATGCCCGCTTCTCGAACCCGACCGTCGCCATGCTCGAACAGCGCATGGCCGCCTTCGAGGGCGCCGAGGCCTGCCGCGCGACCGCGACCGGCATGGCCGCCGTCACCGCCGCGGTGATGGCGCCGCTGCGTGCCGGCGACCATGTGGTGGCGGCCCGCGCGCTGTTCGGCTCCTGTCGCTACATCGTCGAGGATCATCTGCCGCGCTACGGCGTCGAGTCGACGCTGGTCGACGGCAGCGACATCGAGGCCTGGCGCAAGGCTGTCAGGCCGAACACCAAGATCTTCTTCCTCGAGACCCCGTCGAACCCGACGCTCGAGGTGATCGATATCGCCGCCGTGGCGAAGATCGCCAAGGCGGCCGGCGCCCGGCTCGTGGTCGACAACGTCTTCGCCACGCCGCTCTTCCAGAGGCCGTTCGAGCTCGGCGCCGATCTCGTCGTCTATTCCGCGACCAAGCATATCGACGGGCAGGGGCGTTGCCTCGGCGGCCTGATCGTCGGCTCGAAAGAGCTGATCGAGGGCGATATCCAGACCTTCCTGCGCCAGACCGGCCCGGCGATCTCCCCCTTCAACGCCTGGGTGATGCTGAAGGCGCTGGAGACGCTGCCGCTGCGCGTCGCCAGGCAGGCGGAGAACGCCGTCAAGGTCGCGGATTGGCTCGCCGCCCACGCCAAGCCGTCCAAGGTCATCTTCTGCGGCCATAAGAGCCATCCGCAGGCCGAGATCATCGCGCGCCAGATGAGCGGCCCGTCGACGCTGATCGCCTTCGAGGTGCCCGGCGGCAAGGACGCCGCCTTCCGCCTGCTCAATGCCTGCAAGCTGATCCGCATCTCGAACAATCTCGGCGATGCCAAGAGCCTGATCGTCCATCCCGCGACGACGACGCATCAGCGCTTCACCCCGGAAGTGCGCGCCGATATGGGCGTGACCGACGGGATGATCCGCCTCTCAATCGGGCTGGAGCATGCCGACGACCTGATCGCCGATCTGGAGCAGGCGCTGTCGAAAGTCTGAGGGCTTTTCCCACACAAGCCTCCGCCGTCATCCCGGACAAGCCGCGTGAGCGGCGCCGATCCGGGATCCATGCCGGAACTCCTGCCGGAATCGCTCTGGTATGGATCCCGGGTCTCCGCTTCGCTGCGCCCGGGATGACGGCGGAGGTTCCTGCGCTGCCTGTGGCCATCCCCGCCCGCCCCTGCTAAAGCGAAACCGTTTTCCAGCCAGCCCTGAGAGGCCAGCATGCGTTCGGGCGAAGTGAAGCGCCGCACCAACGAGACCGATATCGCGGTTTCGCTCACGATCGACGGCACCGGCAAGGCCGAGATCGCCACAGGCGTCGGCTTCTTCGACCATATGCTCGATCTGTTCGCCCGCCATTCCCTTGTTGACCTCAAGGTCGCGGTGAAGGGCGACACCCATATCGACGACCACCATTCGGTCGAGGATGCCGGCATCGCCATGGGCGAGGCGCTGAAGCAGGCGCTCGGCTCCAAGAAGGGCATCCGCCGCTACGCCGACGTGCATCTGCCGATGGACGAGACGCTGACGCGCGTCGCGATCGACGTCTCCGGCCGGCCCTTCCTTGTGTTCAGGACCGAGTTCAAGGTGCAGAAGATCGGCTCGTTCGACACCGAATTGGTGCGCGAGTTCTTCCAGGCCTTCGCGATCAACGCCGGCATCACCCTGCATGTCGAGACGCTCTACGGCGACAACGCCCACCACATCGCCGAGAGCTGCTTCAAAGGGCTCGCACGGGCGCTGAGGCAGGCGCTTGAGGTCGATCCGCGCGAGGGCGACCGCATTCCCTCCACCAAGGGCGCTTTGTAGGAGGCGGCCGTGGCGTTCTATACCGTCATGACACCGCCGCCCGTCGCGGGCGGCCGGCGCGAGGAGATCGAGCAGGCCAGACTCATCCCCGAGAGCTTCTCCTGGGCGGCCTTCCTGCTGACGGGCCTCTGGCTCCTCGGCAAGCGGCTGTGGCTGGTGACCCTGCTCTTCGTGCTGATCTGGGGCGCGCTGTTCTACCTGCGCAGCCGCCTTGGCCTGCATCCCAGCGCGCTCTCGCTGATCTACTGGTCGACCGCACTGTTCCTCGGCATCGAGGGCAACAACCTCGTCGTGCGCAAGCTCACGCGGAACGGCTGGCGTCTCGCCGACGTCGTCGAGGCGCGCAGCCTGCCGGAAGCCGAGCGTCGCTATTTCGAGCGGGCGCTGGCCGGCGAGGCCGCGCCGCCCCGCGCCGAGACCGCGCCTCCCGCGATGGTGTCACGCCCGAGCGGGCCGCTGCCGATCATCGGCCTGTTCCCGGAGGCAAGGGGGCGATGAGCCAGAGCGTCGCGATCATCGACTACGGCTCGGGCAATCTGCATTCCGCTGCCAAGGCCTTCGAACGGGCGGCGCAGGAGAGCGGCATCGCCTCGACCATCCACGTCACCAGCGATACCGCCATCGTGCGCGCGGCCGACCGGATCGTACTGCCGGGCGTCGGCGCCTTCGCCGATTGCCGGCGCGGGCTCGATGCCGTGCCCGGCATGGTCGAGACGCTGGAAGAGGTGGTGCGGGCCAAGGGCCGGCCCTTCCTCGGCATCTGCGTCGGCATGCAGCTCCTTGCCTCGCGCGGGCTGGAATACACGATCACGCCGGGACTCGGCTGGATTCCGGGCGATGTCGCGCTGATCGAGATCGACGACGACAGCCTGAAGATTCCGCATATGGGCTGGAACACCCTTCACAAGCAGGACGAGCACCCGCTGCTCGACGGCATCGAGACCGGCCCGCAGGGGTTGCACGCCTATTTCGTGCACTCCTATGCGCTGGTTCCCGAGCGCGCGCAGGACGTACTGGCCTTGACCGAGCATGGCGGGCCGGTGACGGCGATGGTGGCGCATGGCAACGTCGCCGGCACGCAGTTCCACCCCGAAAAGAGCCAGACCCTGGGGCTGAAGCTCATCGCCAATTTCCTGAGCTGGGCGCCATGATCCTCTTTCCCGCGATCGACCTGAAGGAAGGCCGCTGCGTCCGGCTGAAGCAGGGCGACATGGCGCAGGCCACCATCTTCAACGATGATCCAGCCGCGCAGGCCGCCGCCTTCGAAGCGCAAGGCTTCCAGTGGCTGCATGTCGTCGATCTCGACGGCGCCTTCGCCGGCAAGCCGATGAATGCGACGGCGGTCGAGGCGATCCTCGCCCGCGTCGCCTTCCCGGTGCAGCTCGGCGGCGGCATCCGCGACATGAAGACGGTCGCGGGCTGGCTGGAGAAGGGCATCCGCCGCGTCATCATCGGCACGGCGGCGGTGCGCGATCCCGGCTTCGTGCGCGAAGCGGCGAAGGAATTTCCGGGGCAGGTCGCGGTCGGCATCGATGCGCGCGACGGCTTCGTGGCTGTGGAAGGCTGGGCTGAAACCTCGACATTGGCTGCGGCCGATCTCGGCAAGCGCTTCGAGGATGCCGGCGTCGCCGCGATCATCTACACCGACATCGCCCGCGACGGCATGCTCCAGGGCATCAACTGGGACGGCACGATCGCGCTGGCGAAGGCCGTGTCCATCCCGGTCATCGCCTCGGGCGGCCTGGCCTCGATGGCCGATATCGAGCGGCTCTGTGCTCCCGACGCCGCGATCCTCGAAGGCGCGATCACGGGACGCGCGCTCTATGACGGCCGCATCGATCCGGGGGCGGCGCTGAAGCGGCTCGCGGCCTGATCGTCCTTCTCTGGAACCTCATCGTCATTCCGGGGCAAGCGCGCAGCGCTTGAGCCCGGAACCCATGAACACCATCGCTACCGATGAAGGCTGTCGGTATCGCTTTTCGCTTTGCCCTGAACCGTCGTGTTCATGGATTCCGGGCTCGGCCCTTCGGGCCGCCCCGGAATGACGGTGGATGGTTACAAATTACCGCACGAACTGGTTGTATATCCCAGCGAATTCGCCCGTCGCCCTGGCGAGGTGGAGCCATTGGTCTACGAAGGCCTTGAAGGTCGCGTCGCCGCGCGGGAGCATGTAGCCCATCTCGCCATATTGCAGCGGTTCGTCGGGATTGACGGCGCAGAGGCCGGGCTTGGCCTTCTCCTGGACCTTCACCTCGATCGACTCGGCGATCATCAAATCGGCCTTGCCGGCGAGGATCTGGTCGAAGATCGTGACGTTGTCGGGATAGACCTCGATCTTGGCCTGCTTGAAGTTGGCGCGCACGAAGCGCTCGTTGGTGCCGCCCGGATTGACGATGACGCGCGTCTCCGGCTTGTCGATGTCGGCGACCGTCTGGAACTTGCCCTTGTCGGCGCAGCGCACGATCGGCGCCTTGCCGTTGACGAGATAGGGCGCCGAGAAGAACACCTTCTTCTGCCGGTCGAGCGTCACCGAGATGCCGCCCATGGCGACGTCGCATTTGCCCGAGCCCATATCGGTCAGCAGATCGGCCCATTTGGTCTGGACGAACTTCGCCTCGACACCGAGCGCCTTGGCGAGCGATTTCGCCAGCTCGATGTCGATGCCCTCGAAGGAGCCGTCCTTCGCCAGGGTGAAGGGCTTGTAGTCGCCGGTGGTGCAGATCTGCAGCGCGCCGCGGCTCTGGACGGCGTCGAGCAGGCTCGTCTGAGCCTGCGCGCCCGTCGCGACCGTGGCCGCGAAAACCAAGCCGAGCGCGACGCCGGCCTGCCGAATCATCGATGCAATAGCCATGGAACTCCCCTCTTTGGACTGCTATCAGTCCCCGCCAGCAGAGCAGGCTTGCCGGTTGCGATCAATCGGTCCTGCGCCCGCAGGACAGCGTTGCCGCCGATGACCCTGAAGACCCGCATCATCCCCTGCCTCGACGTCAAGGACGGCCGCGTCGTCAAGGGCGTGAAGTTCCTCGATCTCGTCGATGCCGGCGATCCGGTCGAGGCCGCCAAGGCCTATGACGCGGCCGGGGCCGACGAACTCTGCTTCCTCGACATCACCGCGAGCCATGAGGACCGCGGCATCCTCTTCGACGTCGTGACGCGCACGGCGGAAGCCTGCTTCATGCCGCTTACCGTCGGGGGCGGCGTGCGCAAGGTCGAGGACATCCGCGCGCTGCTGCTCGCCGGCGCCGACAAGGTCTCGATCAACACCGCCGCCGTCACCAACCGGCAATTCGTCAAGGACGCGGCCGAGAAGTTCGGCGGCCAGTGCATCGTCGTCGCCATCGACGCCAAGCAGGTCTCGCCGGGCCGCTGGGAGATATTCACCCATGGCGGGCGCAACGCCACCGGCATCGAGGCCGTCGCCTTCGCCCGCGAGGTCGTATCGCTGGGAGCGGGCGAGCTTCTGGTCACCTCGATGGATCGGGACGGCACGAAATCCGGTTACGATCTCGGCCTGACCTGCTCGATTGCGGACGCGGTCCCGGTGCCCGTCATCGCCTCGGGCGGCGTCGGCGATCTCGACGATCTCGTCGCCGGCGTCAGCGAGGGCCATGCCTCGGCCGTGCTCGCGGCATCGATCTTCCATTTCGGCACCTACACGATTCAGCAGGCCAAGGCGCATATGGCGGATGCCGGGCTCAGGATGAGGCTCGTCTGAGATGAGCGGCTTCACCCTCTCCGATCTCGAAGCCCGCATCGCCGAGCGCGCCGCCGCATCGCCCGAGGAATCCTGGACGGCGAAGCTGCTGGCGGCAGGCCCCGAACGCGCCGCCAAGAAGTTCGGCGAGGAGGCGATCGAGGCCGTGATCGCCGCCGTGAAGGGCGATCGCGCCGAGCTGATCGCCGAGAGCGCGGACGTGCTTTATCATCTTTTGGTCGTGCTCAAGGCGCGCGATGTTGCATTGCAAGACGTCTTGAGCCAGCTTGAAGCCCGCACGGCCCGCTCCGGACTGGCGGAAAAGGCGGCCAGACGCGGGTAATTTGCCCGTTGATCGACTATCGCGAGGATGGACCCGCCAGGATGACCCTCCCTTGAATCTCGAAGCCTGGATTGCGGGTCGCGTCATGGACCAGCGCCTCATCTCAACCACGCCCGAACGCGATCTGGTCTCGCCCTATCGCCTGTTCTCGCGGGATGAATGGGCGCATCTGCGCGCTGACGCCCCGCTGACGCTCTCGGTCGACGACCTGACCAAGCTGCAGTCGATCAACGACCCGATCTCCCTCGACGAGATCGTGGCGATCTACCTGCCGCTGTCGCGCCTGCTCTCGCTCTATGTCGCGGCGACGCAGGGGTTGTTCAAGGCGACGCAGCGCTTCCTGATCGCCGAATCCGAGGTCAAGGTGCCCTATGTCATCGGCGTCGCCGGCTCGGTCGCGGTCGGCAAGTCGACCACGGCGCGCGTGCTGAAGGCGCTGCTCTCGCGCTGGCCGAACACGCCGAAGGTCGAGCTGGTCACCACCGACGGCTTCCTGCTGCCGAATGCCGAGCTCGAACGGCGCGGGCTGATGCAGCGCAAGGGCTTCCCGGAGAGCTATGACGGCTCGGCGATCCTGCGCTTCCTCTCCGACGTCAAGGCCGGCAAGCCGCAGGTGAAGGCGCCGGTCTATTCGCACCTCGTCTACGACGTCATGCCCGGCGAGACGGTGACGGTCGAGCGGCCGGACATCCTGATCCTCGAAGGGCTGAACGTGCTGCAACCGAGCCGGATGCCGAAGGACGGCACGGCCATCCCCTTCGTTTCCGACTATTTCGACTTCTCGGTCTATCTCGACGCCGACGAGCACGATCTGCATCGCTGGTACGTCAACCGCTTCATGACGCTGCGCCAGACCGCGTTCCGCGATCCCCGCTCCTTCTTCCGCAAATATGCGGAGATCGGCGAGGAAGAGGCGCTCTCCATCGCCGAGAAGCTCTGGACCGGCATCAACCTGCCGAACCTGCAGGAGAACATCCTGCCGACGCGCCAGCGCGCCAGCCTGATCCTGACCAAGGGCGCCAGCCATCGCATCCAGCAGGTCGCCCTGCGGCGCTTGTAGCGCGGCAGAAGCGGGCATGACGACTTATGTCGCCCTCCTGCACTCGATCGTGCTCGGCCCGGGCAAGCGAGTGGCGATGGCGGAACTGAAGGCCATGACGGCGGCGCTCGGCTTTGGCGATCCGCGCAGCTGGGTCGCCACCGGCAATCTGATCTTCGAGGGCGACGATGCCCCTTTGGCGGAGATCGAAAGCCGAATGGAGGACGGCTTCCGCTCCCGTTTCGGCAAGCATGTCGATATCATCCTGCGCACGGGGCAGGCCTGGCGGCAGCTTGCCGCCCAAAATCCCTTCCCGGACAGGAAAGGCGCGGAGATCGGCATCCGCGTCATGCGAAAGCCGCTCGGTCCGGAGGCTTTATCCATGCTCGGCGGGTTCTCCACGCCCGACATCGGCCTCGCCCTCGCGGATGGCGATCTCTGGATCGATTTCGGCGGCGAACCGAACGAGGCGAAGCTGCTTTCGCATCTGACGACGAAGAAACTCGGCATCGGCACGCTGCGCAACGCCAACACCGTCAATGCGCTTGCCGCGATGCTGGACTGATGCCCCGGCCAGCCCACTCGGCGCGATAGGAACCCCTGGCGGTGCTGGAGAACCTTGATATTTCCTCTCTCGGCCTGATGGCCGCTGCGGCCTTCGTCGCGGCGACGTTGCTGCCCGCACAGTCGGAAGCCGTCTTCGTCGGGCTGCTCGCGGCGAAGAGCGTGGACCCGTTCGCGCTTTTCCTGACCGCGAGCCTGGCGAACACGGCCGGCTCGATCGTCAACTGGTGGCTGGGGCGGCTGATCGCGCGCCACGGGGTCGATAAGCTGCCGGCTCGCCTGCGGCCGGATCCAGCCCGCTTCGCCCAGGCCCAAAACTTCTTCACCCGCTTCGGCTGGCCGTCGCTGCTGTTCTCCTGGCTGCCGGTCGTCGGCGACCCGCTGACCTTCGTCGCCGGCACGCTGAACTATCCGTTCGCACGCTTCCTGGTCCTCGTCGTGCTCGGCAAGGCCGGCCGCTATGCGGCGCTCTGGGCCGGCTGGGCGAGCCTGGCCTAGTCGCCTTATCATTTGCGAAACCGGCCGGGCCGGGCTACCAGCGAAGGCGTTCGTCCAAGGAGATTATATTATGAGCATTCAGCGTATCGGCGTCGGCCCGCGCATGTCCAAGGCCGTGGTGCATGGCGACACCGTCTATCTGGCCGGCCAGGTCGCGGACAAGGCTGCCGGCAAGAGCGTGGGCGAGCAGACCGCCGACATCCTCGGCATCATCGACGGGCTCCTGGCTGAGGCCGGCACCGACAAGACGAAGCTGCTGATGGTCAATATCTGGCTCTCGGACATGTCGACCTTCGCCGAGATGAACGCCGTCTGGGACAAGTGGATCGTCGCCGGCCAGACCCCGGGTCGCGCCACGGTCGAGGCCAAGCTGGCCGCGCCGCAGTTCACGGTCGAGATCGCGGTCATCGCCGCGAAGTAAGCATCGAGAGCATTCCGCGCGCCTTCGAAGCGCGGAATGCTCCATCTCCCTGTTTTATCGCATTTTCTTAACGCGAACCTGTATCCTCTTCGCTCGAAAATGCTTTAAGCCGGGCCGGAGCGGGAGGCACCCATCAGCCAGTCCGACGAGATCGCCCCGCTTCTGGCGCGCGTCGCCGGACGCCAAGGCCTCCCGCCGGTGGCGCTGGCGGCGATGATCGCGGATTGGCTGCGCCGCCCCGGCTCGACCTCGCCCACCGAGGCCTTGCTCGATCGCAAATCGGCCGACTTCCTCGCCTTGGCCGAACGTCTGGCGCTGCCGGTCGGCGACGAAGAGATCCAGCGCCTGCGTGCTGCGGCAGGCGGCGCCATCGCTGCTGGCCGCCTCGCCGATGCCGACAAGGCCCTGGCGCAGGCCGAGCTTCATGCCATCGGCGGCTCGACCGACCTCTCGACATTGCCGCTCGAGCGCCGGCTGCTGATCGGCGAGAACCGCGCCGACCGGGCGGCGCTCAGCTTCCTGCGCACCACCTCGGACGGCTATCGCGAGGCCGCCGCCCGCTATGGCGAAGCCTCCGCCCTGATCGGTCTCGCCGATGTCGACCACAGCCGGGCCGCGGCGCTGGCTCAGGCAAAGGCGCTGGCCCGCATCAGCGAGGATTTCGGCGGCCGCGACGGCTACGATGCTGCCATCGACGCCTTGCGCCGCCTGCTCGACGGGCTGGACACCCTGGCGGATACCGTCGCCTTCGCCGGTGCCGAGGAATCGCTGGCAGCGGCACTGGAAGGCCTCGCCGCTCTCACCGGCGAAGCAAAACTGCTCGCCGTCGCGCTCGGCCATTGCCGCGCCGGCATCGAATATCTCGGCCGGGACGAGGCGCCGCCGCTCTGGCGCGCGCTGAAGCTGCGGCTGGGCCGCCTCGCGGTGACACTTGGGGTCGCGCAGAAGGACGACGAGCTTCTCGAAGAGGCGATCGCCACCTATGCCAGCGTGCTGACCACCTGGAGCCGCGCCGACGACGAGACGCGCTGGCTCGAAGCCGAGCACATGATCTCGCGGGCCCGCGCGACGCTCGGGCGGCGCCGGAACGATCTTTCCCTGCTGGAACGCGCCTTCAACGGCCTCAACCGGGTTTCCATGGCGACCGAACGCAGCCGCGAGCCGCTGCGCTGGGCCGAGCTTCAGGACCAGATGGGCAGCGTGCTGGCCGCCATGGGCGAGCGTTACAGCGAACCGGTGGTGATCGAAGAGGCGATCGCGGCTTTTGCCGCCGCGCTGGAAGAGCGCCGGCAGGAGTGCGCGCCCCTGCTCTGGGCGCGCAGTCTCGCCAATCAGGCCGAGGCCATGCTGCAGCTGGCACGACGCAACAAGGACAAGGAGCTCGCCCAGAAGGCGCTGGCCCAGCTGATGACGGCGGCGGAGACGGCGCGCCAGTCGGCCGGCAGCGATTCGGTCGCCGCCGACCTGCAAAAGCGACTCGTCGCCGCCGGTGCGGTCGCAACCAGGCTGCTCGGCGCCTGAAGGCCGGCGACGGCCTGCTTCAGCGCGGGCGACGGCCCGCCAGCCTCTCCAGCGCCGCATCGAGCGTCGCATCGCGCTTGGCGAAGCAGAAGCGCACGACGCTCTTCACGGCCCCCTCGGCATAGAACGCGCTCACAGGGATCGCCGCGACGCCGCTTTCGGTGACGAGGCGCCGGCAGAAATCGGCGTCGTCGCTCTCGCCGAGCGGGGCGATGTCGACATTGAGGAAATAGGTCCCCGCGCTCGGCAGCACCGCGAAGCCGAGATCGCGCAGGCCCGTGGCGAAACGGTCGCGTGAGCGCTGGAAATCGGCGCGCATGTCTTCGAAGTAGCCGTCCGCCTTGCCCAACCCGTAAGCCACCGCCGCCTGCAGGTTCGGCGGGGTGGTGAAAGTGATGTACTGATGGGCCTTGGCCAGGACGCGCATGACCGCCGGCGCGGCCATGACGAGCCCGACCTTCCAGCCGGTCAGCGAGAAGATCTTGCCCGCCGACGAGATCTTGACGGTGCGCTCGCGCATGTCCGGCCGGCCGAGCAACGAGGCGTGGCGGTGCCCGTCAAACACGACGTGCTCCCAGACCTCGTCGCAGATCGCGATCGCATCGTGCCGGACACAGAAATCGGCGAGAAGATCGAGATCGGCCTCGCTGAAAATCGTGGCCGTCGGATTGAGCGGGTTGTTGAACAGCACCACCTTCGTCTTCGGCGAGAAGGCCTTGGCCAGCGCCTCCTCCGTCAGCCCGAAATGCGGCGGCGTCAGCGTCACGAATTTCGGGATGCCCCCGGCGCGCCGCACCAGCGGCAAATAGGCATCGTACATCGGCTCGAACAGCACGACCTCGTCGCCGGGCGTCACCAAGGCCATCAGCGCGCCGGCGATCGCCTCGGTCGCGCCCGAGGTCACCATGATCTCGCTGTTCGGATCGAGATCGAGGCCCTGCCAGCGCTTGTAATGCGTAGCCGCCGCCTGACGCAGCTCGGGCAGGCCCATCATCGGCGGATACTGGTTCCAGCCATCCATGACCGCGTCCGCGGCCTTGCGCCGCACATCCTCCGGGCCGGGATCATCGGGGAAGCCCTGCCCGAGATTGACCGCGCCGGTTTCGCGCGCGAGCTGCGACATCGCCTCGAAGACGGTGGTCGGAAGAGCGGAGAAGATCGGATTCATCGCAAAGGCCGGCGAGAGCAGAGAGGGAAGCCGGCTTTACCATGCCGTTTGCCCGAGCGCATCCGGGCGCGCCCCGGCGGGAAAGGTTCTCGAAAACTGCCGACTGATGAATGTTGACATTCGTCATCGGTCAGTGTCTATTGATTGTCAGCCGGTCCTCGGCGGAACCCTGTTGCGACTTCGCCCCTTTGGCGCAGCAGGATGCCGCAGTGGACCGGCGAACCTTGTCAGGATCGTGGTGCCCTTCGGAGGCGCCGCCAGCTCCCGCGCCGTTCCGACAGACAGCACCACATTTCAGCGCTTCCATTGCATGCGGGTTGTCCGGCTCGACGGCTTTTCGCGCGAGGGATAACCGCGCTAAGCAGGGCGATGTCCCGCTCGCCCACCCCGGCCATCATGATCCTCGGCACCGGCTCCAATGTCGGCAAGTCGCTGATCGTCGCAGGGCTCTGCCGGCTCTTCTCCGATCGCGGACTGCGCGCGCGTCCGTTCAAGCCGCAGAACATGTCGAACAACGCCGCCGCCACCGCCGATGGCGAGATCGGCCGGGCGCAGGCGCTGCAGGCCCGGGCTGCGCGCGTCGCGCCGCATCCGGACATGAACCCCGTCCTGCTGAAGCCGGAGGGCGAGCAGGGCAGCCAGATCATCCTTCAGGGCCGCGTCGCCGGCCGGCTGAGCTCCCGCGATTTCGCGCGGCGCGGCGATTTCCTGCCGCGCGTCCTCGAGAGTTTCGAGCGCCTCGGCGAGCAGGCCGACCTCCTCATCGTCGAAGGCGCGGGCTCCCCGGCCGAAACCAATCTGCGCGCCCGCGACATCGCCAATCTCGGCTTCGCGCGCGCGGCGAACGTGCCGGCCGTGCTGATCGGCGACATCGACCGCGGCGGCGTGATCGCGAGCCTCATCGGCACCCATGCCGTGCTCGACCCGGCCGACCGGGCGATGATTCGCGGCTTCGCGATCAACCGCTTCCGGGGCGATGTCGGGCTGTTCGGCCCGGGAGTCGAGACCATCGCAAAGGCCACGGGCTGGCCCTCGCTGGGTGTCATCCCCTGGTTCGCGGAGGCCACACGATTGCCTGCCGAGGACGGGCTCGACATCCGTTCGGGGCGCAAGACGGGAGCCCGATTGAAGATCGCCGTGCCCGTGCTGCCGGGCATCGCCAATTTCGACGATCTCGACCCGCTCAAGCTGGAAAGCGAGGTCGACCTCGCGATGATCGGCCCCGGCCAGGCCCTGCCGGGAGATGCCGACCTCGTCATCCTGCCGGGCTCCAAGACGACCCTGCGCGACCTCGCGGCGCTGCGGCGCGAGGGCTGGGATATCGACATCCTCGCCCATCGCCGGCGCGGCGGGCATGTGCTGGGGCTGTGCGGCGGCTATCAGATGCTCGGGCGCGTGGTGCGCGACCCGCTGGGGCTGGAAGGCCCGGCCGGAGAGGCGCAAGGCCTGGGCCTGCTCGACGTCGAAACCAGCCTCGACGCCGAGAAGACGGTCCGCGAGGTCGAGTTCGGCGACGCCGCCAGCGGTGCGCGGGGATGGGCCTACGAAATACATCTCGGACGCACCGAGGGCGGCGACACCTCGCGCGCGCCGTTTATCGTCGATGGACGGACGGAGGGCGCTGCCAGCCCGGATGGCCGCATCGCCGGCAGCTATCTGCATGGCGTCTTTGCTTCCGACGCAGTGCGCGGCGCCTGGCTCGCTCGCGTTGCCGGCCGCGATCTGCCGTCGTCCCTGAACTACGACGATGCGGTCGAAAAGACGCTGGATGCGCTTGCTGGCCATCTGGAGCGCCATCTCGACATCGATACATTGACGGATATCGCCAAATCGCGGCCAACGGCATCATGAGCCGGGGAACTTCCGGCGCCGCGGATCATTGGTTGACGGGACTGGCAGTGCTTGTCAGGACGTGTTTCGGATCGGAATTGATATGCATCAAGGCAAAAGTCTTTATTCGCCATTATGTTGACGAATGACGAAATTCGTCATAAGGATCAATTCTTCACCGCATTCGTTGAAATATAAACAAGCCGGCGCCGCCGTGAGTCATTCCGAACGCGATACCAAGCAAATCATCGTCGACACCGCCGAACGCTTCTTTCGCGATATCGGGTATCAGAAGACGACCGTCGCGGACATAGCGAAGTCCCTGCGGATGAGCCCCGCGAATGTCTATCGCTTCTTCGACTCCAAGAAGTCGATCAACGAAGCCGTGCTCGAGCGTTACAAGCGCGAGCAGGAAGAAGCGATCGCCACCATCGCCGTCGAGGATCGCCCCGCCACCGAGCGGCTGCGCGACATCCTCGCCACCTCCTTCCGTCTCAACGCCGCCCGTTTCGCCGGGCATGCCCGGATGCAGGAGATGGTCTGTGCGGCCATGGAGGAAAGCTGGGACGCGATCCTCGCCCATATCGAGCGCTTCGACGTCGTCCTGCGCCAGGTCGTCGCCGATGGCATCGCCCGCGGCGAATTCCGGCCGATGGAGCCGGCCCATGCGACCGGATGCATCCGCACCGCGATGATCCGCTTCATGCACCCGCTGCTGATCACGCAGTGCGAGTGTATTCCCGGCCCCTCGCCCGACGAAATGATCACCTTCGTGCTCAGCGCGCTGGAGGCGAGGCCGCAGCCGAACTGAGCAACCGCGCGACGCTGCGTTGACAAGCCATCGAGGGAGCGGGATACCCCGCGTGATGGCCATCCTGCCCAAACAGAATCTCAAGAAAACAGCCGTCGTCATCCACGATCTCGTGATGACGGGGCTGGCGATCTGGCTCGTCTTCGTCGTTCGCTTCGAGGGCTGGCAGCTCGACGAGCATCTGCGCTACCTGCCGCGCTTCCTGCCCTTCTTCGTGGCCTATGCCGGGCTGGTCTACTGGTTCTTCTCGCTCTACCGCTCGAAATGGCGCTTCGCCTCGCTGCCGGACCTGTCGAATATCGTCAAGGCCGTCACGGTCCTGACCTTGACCCTGCTGGCGGTCGACTATGTGCTGGTCGCGCCGAACTTCTACGGCGGCTTCTATTTCGGCAAGATCACGATCGCACTCTACTGGCTCGTGCAGAACTCGCTGCTCGGCGGGCCGCGCCTCGCCTATCGCTACTTCAAGTTCGCCCGCTCGCGCTCCAGCGCGGAACGCGAGGCGACCCTGCCGACGCTGATCCTCGGACGCGGCGTCGAGGTCGAAATGGTGATCCGCGCGATGGAAGCCGGCACGATGCGCAGGCTGCGGCCGGCTGGCATCCTGACGCCTCGGACGGACGATCTCGGCCAGTCGATCCGCGGCGTGCCGGTGCTCGGCCTGCTCTCGGATATCGAAACGATCGCCGCCGACGCCGTAGAGCGCGGCGAAGGCTTCCGCCGCATCGTCGCCACGCCCTCGGCACTGCTGCCCGAGGCGCAGCCCGAGAAATGGCTCGCCCGTACCCGCAAGCTCGCCCTCCCGATCTCCCGTATCGAGGCGTTGGGCGAAGGCGTGCGCGACACCGAGGTCGCTCCGCTGGAAATCGAGGACCTGCTGGTGCGCTCCACGGTTTCCATCGACCGCGAGCGGCTGGGGGCGTTCCTCAAGGGCAAGCGAGTGATCGTCACCGGCGGCGGCGGTTCGATCGGCTCGGAGATCTGCCTGCGCTGCGCCGCCTTCGGTGCGGCCGAGCTGCTCGTGGTCGAAAGTTCCGAACCCGCCCTGTTCCAGATCACCGAACAGCTCTCGTTCCAGGCGCCGGAGACAGCCGTCGCCGGCGTGCTCGCCGATGTGCGCGACCGTGAGCGCATCATGCCGCTCTTCACCGCCTTCCGGCCCGACATCGTCATCCACGCCGCCGCGCTGAAGCATGTCCCCTATCTGGAGGCGGACTGGAGCGAGGGCATCAAGACGAACATCTTCGGCTCGGTGAACGTCACGGATGCCGCCGTCGCCTCGGGCGCCAAGACCTTCGTGCTGATCTCGACCGACAAGGCGATCGAGCCGGTCTCGATGCTCGGCGCGACCAAGCGCTTCGCCGAGATGTATGCGCAATCGCGCGATGCCGAGTTCGTGGCGGCCGCCTCCGGCGTGCGGCTCGTCGCCGTGCGCTTCGGCAATGTGCTGGGATCGGTCGGCTCCGTCGTGCCGAAATTCAAGGCCCAGATCGCCCGGGGCGGGCCCCTCACCGTGACCAGCCCGGAGATGATCCGCTACTTCATGACGATCCGCGAAGCCTGCGATCTCGTCCTGACGGCGGCCTCGCACGCGCCCGCAGGCGGGCCTGATGCCGAGCGGGCGGCGGTCTATGTGCTCAAGATGGGCCAGCCGATGCGGATCATGGATCTGGCCGAGCGGATGATTCGCCTTGCCGGCTTCGAGCCGGGCGAGGACATCGAGATCATCGTCTCCGGCGTCAGGCCGGGCGAGCGGCTGAACGAGATCCTGTTCGCACACGACGAGCCGATGGCCGAGACGGGGCTCGACGGCGTCATGGCGGCCAAGCCGATCTTTGCCGGGCGGGCGCGCATCCAGGGTTGGCTGTCGCGGCTGGAGAGCGCCCTGAAGGCCGACGACCGCGCCGCGGCCAATGCTGTCCTCGACGAGGCGATCCCGGATTTCAGCCGGCGCGAGCAGTCGCAGCCAGACGCGCCAGAGCCGCTTTCGTCTCTGCCGGCGGCCGCCAGCCGGCCCTGAGCAGGCGCTCTGGCCGCGCGACGAGGCTACCCGCCAGCTTGAGGAAGGTCTCCTCGCGCCCGGTAAGGCGTGCCAGCATCCTCAGCCATGGCTCCGGCACCGGCAGCAGCCCCGGAGCGCGGCCGAGGCCGGAGCGCATCGCGGTGAGCATATCGGCGACGCTGACCGGCTCGGGGTCCGAGACCGTGCAGGCCTGCCGCGCCGGGCAATCCGGCGTCAGCGCGAAACGGATGGCATCGGCCATGTTCTCGACGGCCAGCAGCGAGCGCGGCGCCCTCAGGCCCCCCAGCGGCAAGGGTATCGGCAGCCGCGCGAGCCGGAGCAGCGCCGCCATGTTGGCCTTGACGCCGGGCCCGTAGATCAGAACCGGGCGCAGTGCGACCCAATCGAGGTCGAGTTCTCCCAGGCCGCGTTCGGCCGCGAGCTTGGAGCGGCCATAGGCGTCACCCGGCGCCGGCTCTGCCGTCTCGGACAAGGGCGGGCCATCGAAGGCGCCTGAGAGGGCCTTGATCGAGGACAGAAGGACGAAGCGCCGCACGCCAGCAGCAGCGGCAGAGCGTGCCAGATCCAGCGTCGCGTCGGTGTTGATACGGGTGTAGAGCGCTTCGTCGAGGCCGGGGCCGGCATGGGCGAGGCCAGCCATGTGCACGACATGGTCGACGCCATCCAGGGCGGGGCGCCAATCGACCGGCCCGCGGAGATCGCCGACCAAGACGCTTTCGACGCCGTCCGGCGCCGGTTGCGGGCGGCGCTGGGCGAGACGCAGGCGATACCCCGCCTGACCGAGCGCGGCGACGACATGCGGGCCGACAAAACCGCTTGCCCCAGTAAGAAGGATGCGTTCGTTAGCCATGGCTCGGCCCGGTCGCGAAACGGTGCAGCAGCAGGCCTGTCAATAGGGCGGCAGCGGCAAGGCAAGCCAGTTGGATCCCAAGCTGCGGCAAGGCGATCGAAAAGCCCGCCAGCGCTGCCAGGGCAAAATTCAAGAGCGCGACCCGACCGACCACCGCGAGCACGCTGAAGCCGTTGGTGGTCGCCTGCTGATAGAAATGCGAGCGATGGGCTTCCCAGACCTTCTCGCGCCGGGCCAGGCGGCGCAGCAGCGTGATGGTGGCGTCGGCGATGTGATAGAGCGGCAGGATCACCGCCGCGGCGAAGGCGCCGGTCCCGGCCAGCCGATAGAGCAGATAGGCGGTGAGGAGGCCGATCGGCAGCGAGCCGACATCGCCAAGAAACAGCCTTGCCACCGGCCGGTTGAAGGGGGCGAAGCCGACGAGACCGCCGCAGAGCGCCGCCGCCAGCCATCCCGTCACCGGATCGATCACCCCGCAGGTTCCGGCCAGGGCGAGAGCAGCCGCGAGCGGCACGATACCGGCGACCGTCATCCAGTCGAGCCCGTCCATGAAGTTGACGAGGTTGACGAACCAGATTCCCGCCAGCAGGGCGAGGGCGCGCTCGACCGCCAGAGGCATCATTTCGGGAAACAGGCGCAGCTCAGGCGCGGCGCCAAACAGCACGATGCCGACGCAAGCGGCTTGAAGAACGAGCCTCAGGCTCGCCGGCAGGGGCCGGATATCGTCCCAGGCACCGACCATGGCCAAGGCTGCCGCGGCGACGCCGACGATCAGGACGGTGCGGCGTGCCTCGTCTTCGACCGGGCTCAACCAAAGGGACAGCGCCAGGGCCAGAAACGCGCCGACGAGCACGGCGATGCCTCCGCCCTGCGGCGTCGGAATCTTGTGGCTGGAGCGCGCATTCGGCCGAGCAAGCGCATAGCGCACCAGAAGGGGACGCAGCCCGACGCAAAGCACCGCCGCCAAAAAGGCGGCGGCGGCAAAGACGGCAAGTGGGACAAGCAGGTTGGTCAAAGCGGGCCGCACCATAGTCGAGGTGGCGCAAAAGCCTAGTGGCTATCGTGCGCGGCCCGACCTGCCGGCCATACCCGCTCCCGAGGATTCCGGGCCCGGGCTACTGCTTGAAGCCGATCAGCACGCCGTCGGCACCGAACGAGAGCTGAAGTCCCTGGCGGCGGGTGGTCAGCCGCAGTGTCACGCCCTTGTCGTTGCGCAGGTAGACATTGCCGCGCCCCTGATCGCCGACGGCCCAGCCTTCCTTCAGCTGGACATAGGCCCCAGCGAAATCGGAGACGTTGCGCAGGCCATAGACCGTCCCCGACGCCACGGTGCGGGAGGCACCGATCGAGCCGATGCCGAGACCGCCAACGGTGATCGGATAGGAGCGGCCGCGAAACCGCAGGGTTCCCCCGCCCGCCTCGCCAGAGGCCACGAAGCCGGCCTGGAGCTGCTCGATTCGAACGGTGCCGGTGGAAGGGCCGAGCGAGCGCGTCTGCGCCATCGCCGGCGAAGCCAGCATCACAAAAGCTGCGAAGGAAACGGCTGTCTGCCTGATCGTCATCATGTCCTACTCCTCGCGCGCAACTTGCGGCGCGGGGAATAACCCGCGAAGAGCGATTTCGATCCCGACCGGTCTACCGCAACGGGCGTCGACGCCAAGATACCTGCCGAACGCGCGAAAAACCCCGCTTGAAAGGAGGGCCGCGGCTGGGAATCGCACAATTCGACACAATTTTATCTGCCGAATTGACCCGATTTCAGGGCTCGTCCGGCATGGTCCCGCGCAACGACCCATCCGCCGCAGGTGCCCATGTCTCCCGTCCGCTTCGTGAGTTTCGCCTTCCTGCTGGCGCTCGCCGTCTTCTTCTTCTCGGCGGCACAATCGGCGACCGTGTAAGCGAACGGGCCCTCAGATCCGATAGAAATCGCGATACCAGGCGACGAAGCGGGCGATGCCGGTTTCGATCGGCGTATCCGGCCGGAAATCGACCCTGGCCGTCAGATCCGCGACATCGGCATAGGTTACCGGGACATCCCCCGGCTGCGCGGGCAGATGACGCCGCACCGCCTTGCGACCGCAGGCTTGCTCGACGACTTCGATGAAGCGTGAAAGCGACACCGGCGTGTGGTTGCCGATGTTGTAGATGCGCCAGGGTGCGGAGGACGTCGCCGGATCAGGCCGCGCCGGATCGAAGCTTGGATCAGCCGCCGGAGGCCGCCCGGTCAGGCGGACTATCGCTTCACAGATGTCATCGACATAGGTGAAGTCGCGGCTCATCTGCGCTTCGGCGTAGACGTCGATCGCGCTGCCCTCGAGGATCGCCTTGGCGAACTTGAAATAGGCCATGTCGGGCCGCCCCCAGGGTCCATAGACCGTGAAGAAGCGCAGGCCCGTCGTCGGGATCCCGTAGAGATGGGCATAGGAATGCGCCATCAGCTCGTTGGCACGCTTTGTCGCCGCATAGAGCGAGACGGGATGATCGGCCCCGTCATGCTCGCTGAACGGGACCTTCGCATTGGCGCCATAGACGGAACTCGACGAGGCATAGACGAGATGGCCGACGGCGTGACGGCGGCAGGCCTCCAGCACGGACAGAAAGCCGTCGAGATTGGCGCTGGCATAGGCGCGTGGATTGTCGATCGAGTAGCGGACACCGGCCTGAGCGGCGAGGTGGATGATGGCATCCGGCCGAAAGCCTGACACCACATCGTCGAACGCGTCGTAGTTCGCGAGGTCGATCTGCTCGAAGGAAAAGCCATTATGGCCCTGCAGCCGATCGAGCCGCGCCTGCTTCAATGCCGGATCGTAATAGGGCACGAGGGCGTCGACGCCGAGCACCTCGATGCCGCGTGCCAGCAGCGCCTCGGCCACATGGAGCCCGATGAAGCCGGCAGCTCCGGTTACGACGACACGCTTGTAGGATAGGCTCTGGTCCAATTGTGCATCCATGGAACGGCGTGCCGGCAGTCCTAGACGCAACGATGCGCTTCGCAAAGTACCCGCTAGCAACGCCAAGCGTCCAAATCCGCTCGGCTACGCTCCTGCGTCCGCTATCTGCAAGACGTAGCGGCCATATTCGGAATTTGCGAGGCGTTCACCGAGCATCTTGAGCTGGGCGACCGACATCCATCCCTGACGATATGCGATCTCTTCGGGCAGGCGATGCGCAGGCCCTGGCCGGCATCAGCGTGGTCAGCGGGTAGTAGATCATCGGCTTGTCGTAGACCGGCAGAAGCTGCTTCGACATCGCCAGCGTCATCGGATGAAGCCGCGTGCCGGAACCGCCGGCTAGGATGATCCCCTTCATCGCCTATCCCTGCTCCTTGAGAAGCCGCTCGACGCAAGCTCGGAGCGAGCCTCGCCAATCCGGCAATCGGACTCCATGGGCAAGCCCGAGCTTGTTGCAATCGAGCCTGGAATTCGCCGGCCGTCGCGCTGGCGTCGGGTAGTCCGCAGTCGCGATGCGCTTGACCCGGACGGGCTTGCCGCCGAGAACCGCGCGCTCGGTGAAGATCGCTTCCGCGACATCGGCCCAGACGGCTTCGCCCGCGGCGCTCATATGGAAAACCCCGCGCAGGGATGCCTCGTCGGTTCGCCCGGTCAGGTTGCGTGCCACGGCGAAGATCGCGTCAGCGATGTCGAGCGCGCTGGTCGGGCACCCGGCCTGGTCGGCGACGACAGCGACCTCATCGCGTGTTTCGGCAAGACGCAGCATCGTCCTGACGAAATTCTTGCCGAAGGGGCTGTAGATCCAGGCGGTTCGCAGGATCGCATGGTTGGCGGTGGCAGCGGCGACCGCCTGTTCACCGGCGAGCTTGCTCGCGCCATAGGCCGAGATCGGGCCGGTCGGATCGTCTTCGCGATAGGGCCGGTCGAGCGCTCCGTCGAAGACGTAGTCGGTTGAGAGCTGGATGACGGGGATGCCGAGGCTGGCTGCCGCGCGCGCCGCTTCGCCGGCGGCCTGGCCGTTGATGCGCATGGCGAGATCGGGCTCGCTCTCAGCCTGATCCACGGCCGTATAGGCGGCCGCATTGACGATGACGTCGGGTCTGGCCGCGCGCAGCACCGGCGCGACCGTCCTGGGAATGGCGAGATCGAGTTCGGGTCGGCGGAGCGCGACGACCTCGACCCCCACGGGCACGCGCTCAAGCATGGCGCAGACGACTTGACCGGTCCAACCGGTGACGGCGATGCGAAGCGTCATGCCGTCATCACCGTTCGGACCTCAACCAGGCCTTGCATGTCGCAATCTCGTTGCACGTTTGGCCCATGACAAATCGACAGTCTGTATGCGGCATTTCGGGCGAGGTTCAGACCAGAAACGCGATATGAACGTCAGCGATACAGCTTGACAGGCCGGCGCTTAACGCTGTGTGACTGGGCGACGTCCTTTGAGCAAATCTGATCATCCCCAAAACAGGCTTCATGCGTAAGATCGACGATCAGACCGTAAGCGCGCTCGTGCAGCGCGTGCGCGATCGTAGCTTCAAGGTCGGCATCATCGGACTTGGCTATGTCGGCATTCCGCTGGCTCTTACCGCGTGCAAGTCGGGCTTCGCGGTGGTCGGTTTCGACATCGACGCCAAGCGCGTCGCTCAGCTCAATCGCGGCGAAAACTTCATCAAGCATATCCCGCTCGAGGCGATTGCCGCCGCGATCAAGGAAGAACGTTTCCGCGCGACCACCGATTTCGACGAGTTGCGCGAGGTCGACGCCATCATCATCGCCGTGCCGACTCCGCTGACCAAGCATCGCGAGCCGGATCTGAGCTATGTCGAGGCGACTGCCCGCGCGATCGCGCCGCGCTTGCGCAAGGGGCATCTCGTCGTGCTCGAATCGACGACTTGGCCCGGCACGACCGACGAGGTGATGCGGCCGATCTTCGAGGCGACGGGCCTCAAGAGCGGCGTCGACTTCTACCTGGCCTTCTCGCCCGAGCGCGAGGATCCCGGCAATCCCGATTTCGGCACCTCCACGATTCCGAAGGTGGTCGGCGGCGATGGGGCCGAGGCGCTCGAACTGGCCAACGCCGTCTACAGCGCGCTGGTCGTCAAGACAGTGCCGGTTTCGACCTCGGCGACGGCCGAGGCCGTCAAGCTCACCGAGAACATTTTCCGCGCCGTCAACATCGCGCTCGTGAACGAGCTCAAGGTGATCTACGGCAAGATGGGCATCGACGTCTGGGAGGTGATCGAGGCCGCCAAGACCAAGCCTTTCGGCTTCATGCCGTTCTATCCCGGGCCGGGCCTCGGCGGGCACTGCATCCCGATCGATCCCTTCTACCTGTCATGGAAAGCCCGCGAATACGACATCACGGCGCGTTTCATCGAGCTTGCGGGCGAGATCAACACGGCTATGCCGCGCCTCGTCGTCGAAAAACTGGCGGAGGCTCTGGATCGACGCTTCAGTCGCGGACTGAACGGCGCGAAGATCCTCGTCATAGGCGCCGCCTACAAGAAGAATGTCGACGACATGCGCGAAAGCCCGGCGCTGCGGCTGATCGAGCTGATCGAACAGCGTGGAGCCATCGCCGACTACCATGATCCGTTCGTACCGGTGATACCGCCGACGCGCGAGCATGCCGCCCTGGCAGGCCGGCGGTCGATCAGTCTCCGCGATGGGGTCATCGGCACCTACCAGGCGGTGCTCATCGCCACGGATCACGACGATGTCGACTACAAAGCCCTCGTCGCCGAGGCGCGGCTCGTGGTCGATACGCGAAACGCCTGCGAACGGCATGGGGCGCTCGCGGAGCATGTGGTGAAGGCGTGAGCGAGAAAATCCGCTCAGAGGTCTGATCTGGTGAAGGCCGGCTTGCCCAATCGCGTCCCGGCAAGGTCCAGCCGCCGGTGACCATCTTTACAGCAGGGGCGGCGAAGATACTTTATCTCGCCAGCTTCGGGCCTTTAGGCTGCCAGAAGTCGATGCCCACCTCGTGGCGGTCTTAGATTCCCTGGTAGCAGGGAAAAGCAGGGACTTTCCCGCCAATCTCTCTCCCAATTTCTATGACGCTTGGCGACCTTTGCGCTTGTTCACCAAGGCGTTGACGGTGCTTAGCCCTTCAGGTGAGCAGGGAATTCCGGCTCGAGGAGCAGGGAACGCTTCCTCTTAGAGCAGGGGACACTCCGCGGACGGAGCCGACCTGGCGATGGCTGAGATGCCAGCCGCGGCGCCAGCGCGAGGGGTGCGACGGAGTTGCGCCCCTCGCGCTGGTAGCCGGGAGCTGACAAAGACACACTATGCCGCTAGAATCGTTGACGTTTTGTCGATCCCACCCTCTTGCGAAGGCGAACGATCGCCACTAGTTTATCAGCGCGTCCCGCAAAATCGCAGGGCGTTCAGCCGAGACCGATCAGTCCGGCATCCTACCTAATTGAGGCATTTTACCGTGAGGTGAGCAGCTCTCGTTAGGCGGAGTAGATCCCCGGTGCAGCGATGCGTTCTGGGTCTGCTTTGCCACGGGTGCTCACCAGGCCTGGTCGTCTCCTTGCAAAAGGACACGATCGCAATGTCTTCGAACGATACCCCCAAGACGCCCAAACCCTCCGTCCGTCTTCGCCAGCGTGGCGGCGCGGTTGCAGAGGATCCGGTACTCCGCCAGGCGGTTGCGAGCTTCGCTCCGCAGATCGTCGAGCGTCCGTTGTCGCAGCTGAAGCCGTCGGCGCGCAACGCGCGGACGCATTCGCAGAAGCAGATCCACCTGGTCGCGGACAGCATCAAGGCGTTCGGCTTTGTGACGCCGGTCCTGATCGACGGCGAGGGCGAGATCGTGGCGGGCCACGGCCGCTACGAGGCGGCCAAGCTGCTCGGCAGGGAGACGGTGCCGACGATCCGCCTCGACCATCTGAGCCAGGATCAGATCCGGGCGCTGCGGATCGCGGATAACCGGCTGGCGGAGCATGCGGGCTGGGACGAGGCGATCCTGAAGCTCGAGCTCGGCCACTTGGTCGAGATCGACTTCGCCGTCGAGCTCACCGGTTACGAGACCGCGCAGATCGATATCCTGCTCAGCGACGCCGAGCCGGCGCCGGCCAAGGCGGATCCGGCGGATGTGCTGCCCGAGCCCGAGGAGGTCGCGGTGACGCGGCTCGGCGATCTGTGGCTGCTCGGCGAGCACCGCATTCTGTGCGGGGATGCGCGCAAGCGAGAGGCCTATGAGACGCTGATGGATGGCGAACGTGCCCAGATGGTTTTCACCGACCCGCCCTACAATGTGAAGATCGATGGGCACGTCGGCGGCCTCGGCAAGATCAAACACCGGCCGTTCGCGATGGCCTCGGGCGAGATGAGCAAGGCTGAGTTCACCGCCTTCCTGAAAGAAGTGTTCGGGGAGATCGCGGAGGCCTCGCAGGATGGCGCTTTGATCTTCAGCTGCATCGACGGGCCGCACCTGCACGAGACGCTCGATGCCGGCTTTGCGGTCTTCGACGCACTAAGAGCGTGATCACCTTGGCCAAATCGAATGCCGGGATGGGATCGCTCTACCGCTCCCAGACCGAGCTGATCACGCTGTGGAAGAAGGGCAAGGCGCCGCACATCAACAACATCGAGCTCGGCCGCCACGGTCGCTATCGCACGACGCTTTGGAGCTATGCCGGGGTGAACGGCTTCCGCAAGGGCCGGATGGCGGAGTTGGCCAGCCACCCGACGGTGAAGCCCTGCGCGATGGTGATGGATGCGATCAAGGATGGCTCGAAGCCGAAAGGCGTCATCCTGGACCCGTTCGGCGGCTCGGGCACGACTCTGATCGCGGCTGCCAAGGCGAAGCGCCGCGGTTATGTCATGGAGCTCGACCCGCTCTATGTCGATCTCGCGATCCGGCGCTGGGAGAAGTTGTTCAAGGCCGAGGCGCGCCACGCCGGGACGGGGCTGACCTTCGCCGAGATGGCGGGGATGCGTGGCGATGTGCCCTCCCTCGAGACGGAGGGCGACCGCGATGCCGCGTGACGATGATTTCGACGGGGTGGGCTACAAGCGCCCGCCCCTGCACAGCCGCTTCCGCAAGGGCCAGAGCGGTAATCCGTCGGGACGCCGCAAGGGCAGGCCACGTCTGGGCCTGATCGAGGAGCTCGACAAGCTCCTCGGCGAACCGATCAAGGTCGCCCGCAATGGCCGGCAGGAATCGATCTCATTCGTCGCCGCCCTGCTGAACAAGACCGCCGAAGCGGCCTTAAAAGGGGATGCTAAGGCGCGGCAGACCATGTTTGCGCTCCTAGCCCAGTACGAGCAGTCAATGGGTTCGGGGACGGCGATCCTGACCAATGACCAGGAGGAGGCGCTGATCGCAGACTATGTGACGCGTAGGAGCAAGGCGGGAGGCGGGGATGGCTGAGCCGGCCTTGTTCAACGCGATCCTGCGGCGCGACCTGGCAACCTTCATCGCCCAGTGCTTTGCGACGCTCGAGCCGGGCACAGCCTATCGGCCCAACTGGCACATCCACGCGATCGCCTGGCAACTGCAGCGAGTCCGGCGGGGCGACTGCAAGCGCCTGATCATCACGGTGCCGCCGCGCTCGGCCAAGTCGATCTGCGTTACCATCGCCTTCACCGCCTGGGTGATGGGACAGGATCCGCGCAAGCGGATCATGGCGATCAGCTATGCCAATGAGCTGTCGCTCACCCACGCTGCGGGATTCCGCAGCGTGGTTACCTCCGACTGGTACCGGGAGCTGTTCCCGGGCTTTTCGATCAGCGCCAATCGCGGCCAGGAGATCAGGACGAGCCAGCAGGGCTATCGCTTCGCCGGCTCGGTGGGCGGATCCGTGCTGGGTCGCGGCGCCGACCTGATTGTGATCGACGATCCGATCAACGGGCTGGAGGCGGCGACCTCGGCTGCGGCCCGGCGCCGGGTCCAGGAGTTTTATGACACTACGCTCTACTCCCGGCTCAATGATCGGCTGAATGGCGCGATCATCATCGTAATGCAGCGCCTGCATGAGGATGATCTCGTCGGCCATGTGCTGGAAAAGGAGGATTGGGACGTGCTCTCGATCCCGGCGATTGCCGAGATTGACCAGAGCTACCGGATTGGGGAGGGAGCGGAAGCGCTTTATCACCGCAAGGTGGGCGAAGTGCTCCATCCCGGCCGCGACACCCATGAGTGGCTCGCCGCCGCAAAGCGGAATCTCGGCACGCTTCACTTCTCGGCCCAGTACCAGCAGAACCCGCTGCCTTCGGAGGGCCAGATCATCAAGCGCGATTGGTTGCGCTATTGTGATGAGCGCCCCAGCCGATTCGATTTCGTAATCGCCTCCTGGGACACGGCTTCCACTCAGGCCGAGCACTCCGACTGGTCGGTCGGCACAGTCTGGGGGGCGGTCGGACAGACCTACTATCTGATCGATCTTGTCCGCGGTCGCTGGGAGGCACCACAGCTGCGACGCAAGATGATCGAGCTCGCCCAAAAGCATGCGGTTGACGCGACGTTGATCGAGGATACCGAGCTTGGGCGTGCGCTATCGCAGGATCTGCGGCGCAGCCGGGCGCTCTATCCGCTCCTCCAGCAATCGCGGGTCGAGAAGACAGCCCGCCTGATGGCGCAGGCCGCCCGCTTCGAGGCCGGGCAGGTTTTCCTGCCGCAACAGGCCGATTGGCTGGCAGGCTATCTGAGTGAACTCCTGGCCTTCCCGCTGGCGCGGCACGATGACCAAGTCGATGCGACCAGCCAGGCGCTCAAGCATCTGACGGCCCGCACGCCGATCATCCGTCAGCGACCGCAGAGCATCGTGCGGCAGCAGCAGCGTGCTCGCCCCTGAAGCGGGCACGGGTTTGTCCTAGCAGGCTTTTGTCCAGCGCCGCCGGGAACTGGCCCCATTCAGTCGTGAAGGCCAACGGCGGAATATTGGCTCAGCTCCATCGGAGTGTGTTAACGAATAATCAGCGTGAACCTCGCCAAAGCGTTGGCCTCTCTGCCTTGAGTTTCGGCCGAAGTTGCAACGGCAGCGAGGACCAGCAAGAACACTGAAAACCGCCTTTTGCCTCGCTCGCACGATCTGTTGCGCCCGTGACCGTCCCCAACACCGCAGGGCGGTGGAGCGGCTTCGTGCGATTGCCGAAGAGGGCGACATTTCGTCAACGACACCAATACGATCGGCGCCGCCGCCGACGCGCTGATGGGCGCAGACAGTTCCGGGAAGTAGTTTTCCAGCAGCAAACGGCTCTAGCGTGTGGTATCAGCGCTCGACCTTGCCCGCGGTTTTGGGGGGCGGCGACGCTCTATCGCGGGCAGAGCGCCGACAGGCGATCGGCCGGAAGCTCGATAGCGCGCCCGTCCTCGATGGCGATGAAGCCTTGCAGTGGCCCTTTCGCGCAGTCGATGCCGTCGAGCAGCAGCATGAAGCCGAACCGCTTGCCTTTCAGATCAGCTCTTTCGAACATCGTCGCGACGTCCGGCCGTACTCGGCGGGTGCCGACGATCCCGAGTATGTTGCCGTTCTGGCGGATCGCGAAATGCGCGGCAAGATCCGGCGCGGCGAGATCGATGGCATACCCGCGGATGACCCAAGCGCCCTTCGGCAAGCGCTCGAATTGATCGGCATCCGCCCGGACGGCCCCTCCCTCCGATAGCGTCGGCGTCATCAGGATGCGGCGCGCCTCTTCCAATTGGGCCTCAGCGCGGCGCGTCTCGCGCCCGGTGACGAAGGCGATCGCCAAGAAGGCGCCGATGAAGGCGAGAGCAGCCGCCCGCAGCCGCGCCGGGCGCGCTGTATCGATCGCACGCTTCAGCCGGCGATAGAGGGCGACGTCGAGCGGGCCAAGCAGCAGAGCGACGCCGATCGAGCAGACCAGCCAAGAGACCCAGACGAGGGGCGCCGGCGTGTTACCGCCGAAAAGCGCGCCAAGGATCGTGATCACCGGCACGTGGCAAAGATAGAGAGCGTAGCTCGCGTCGCCCAGCCGCACGCCGGCTCGGCCGAACGGGCCCCGGCTTCCGAGCGCCGGCGCACAGATCAGCCCGGCGACGAGGAGGCTGGCAGAGAACCCGACGAACAGCCGGAAATGCGCCTGCGAGAGAATGCTTGCGACCGCGAGTGGCAGGGCGAGGCAGGCGAGCAGCGGATGCAGCCAACCGCGCTTCTGGGCCTCGGAGGCCAGGTATCCGAGCAGGAACGGGAATGTCACGACGCTAAACGGGATCGCGCTCAGGATTGGCATGCCCTCGACGTGCTCCCGCCCGCCGAGGCTGTAGGCAAAGCAGAGAAGCCCGAGCCAGGCGATGACAATGCGAGTCCGGAGGGCGGCGAGCCCGACGAAGCCGAGCAGGCCGAGGCCGATGTAATAGGACATCTCATAGAGCAGCGTCCATTCGACGCCGAGGAAATAGCCGCGCGGCCCGGCAGGCACGAGAGAGAGGGCGATCAGGTTGATACCGCGCGGCGCGCCGACCATCAGCAGGGCCAGGGCGAAGAGCCCGACCATGATCAGCATCAGTGGATAGATCCGTGCGACGCGGCTCATGACAAACCTCGCTGGGTCGTCCCGTCGCAGGACCTCGGCGATCAGGTATCCAGAGATCGCGAAGAAGATCGCGACGCCGTATGCGCCGAAGAAGCCACCGAAGACCGACAGAAAGCGATTGTCTCCCCTGTAGGCCCACAGGTATTCGGAGCAGTGGTAGAGGACCACGAAGAGCGCGGCGAGACCTCTCAGATAGTGCAGATAGAGGTTGCGCTGGTCGACCTTGCCTACGGCAGCTCCGGCAATCGCATCCGGACCCCTGGCCGGGCCCAGAAGATTGCCAGAGTGATCAGCCAGGTCGCTCAAAATGCCGCCCTCCCGATGCGGCCACCTTCTGCGAGCGGCTCGATTCCATCATTTCCCGTTTAGCGGGAATCCAGCAAGCCTCATTTATTACTTTCGAACAGATCAACCAGGATTCTGCACCGCTGAAGGGCGCTTCCAAACGGCAGAAGTCGTGAAATACATCGGACGTGGCCGACCGTTTATGGGTCCGAGCCCTAGATCAACGTGGCCTGCGCCGGGCGATCGCCGCAGTCTCCGCTATGATCGTCTTGGATTATGCGCAGGTGTAGGTGTGGGGTTCCCTCGGGCACACAGGAACTCGGCGTCTCTGCAGAAGCCGCCCTAAAAGCCGAAGATAGGCCCAGCCCCGAGATGAGCCATTGCGCGCATGCCGGGCGCGATAGGAAAGGGCGAAAGGCGACTGGCAGCTCGCTCAACTCGGCCGCCGTAAGCGCTCTCCCGCGGGCAATTGTGACGCTTCCGACCGAAGTATCCGCGACCTGTGCTGTATGACCCCAAACGTGTTTGATGGCGCCGTGCGAAGCGATGTCGTAGAGGCCCATCATCTGGTATCGGCGCGCGTTGGGCATGGCGTGATAGGTCACGTCTTTATCGATGCAAAGCGTGGAATTTCGGAGCGGCGGGCATCCTCCCATGTCGAGGCGGGCGCGCAGAAACCGGCAAGCGCGAAAGGCCGCTATAGGGCCACGGTCGAAGCCGAAGACCGCCGGCGTATCACAGAAGTAATGGAGCTCCGCAGCCACCTAACCCCACCCACGTTGCTCGCTGACTGTACGGATGCGTCCCGGCCGGGTCGTAGGGTGCGGATCAGGCCATCCCTGAAAATGCCGTGCCTTCGACGGCAACTGCGAGGGCCACTTCGGTCGATCCAACCATTCTGACGCCGACTCCGGCGATCCATAGATCGACCACGAAGAGAACCCTGAACCCGGAGGGTACGGCCTTCAATCAGTCGACTTGACGAGCGCGATTGAAGAACTTTTGGGAAGAGGACTTCGGTTCGGATCGGATCAGTCATCGTCGCGGCGCCAGGCGGCGGGCTTGGCAAGGGGACGGGAAGCGGGCCGTTGCGGCGGGGAGCGGACAAACCCGCGCGAGCTGAGCCGCCTGATCCCGAGATGGCGAGCTTCGCGGCGCTTGGCCTCAGCGATGACGGCAAGGTCGGCGGCGGTCTTGGTGCCGGGAGCCCTGTGGCAGCAATCGCGGCCGAGCACCCGGCCGTCTTCGACGTCGAGGGGGCGATCCTTATCGAGGATCAGCGCTTCGGGGATGACGTGGTCGAACTCGATCACCTTGCCGGTGATGTTGAGTCCGCATCCCTCGCAGCGGACGAGACCGCTCTCGTCGATGGCCCGCTTGATCATCGCGACTTTCTGGCCGCGTGAGAACTCGCGGCGGGGAAGGCGGCGCATCACGCCGCCTCCGGCCGGCCATAGGCCCGGACCTGGGCGATCACACGGTCGAGCTCGTCATTGAAGGTCTCGACCGCATCAGCGAGTTCACGGATAAAGGCCTCATCCCGCTCCGCGCGTGTGACGAAGATCGGCAGGCCCGGCCAGTAGACGGCGATGTCAATCCAGGCGCGCCCAGAAACCCAGAGCTGACCCTGGCATTGGGCCTTGTGCTCGGGCGGGAACTCACCGCGCAGGATGGTCTCGACCATAAGATGCGGAAGCTTTGTCTTGATCTCAACCAGGCCGTCGCTGCCGATCAGCCCATCCGGCGAGGCGCCCGCCCGGCCGCGCCGCAGGAAGCCGACGCGCTCACAGACGTTACCGGTGACGAAGCTGTAGACGCTGCGTGCTTCCTCCTCCATCAGCCGGCCGCGCTCCATATGGGCGGTGACGACGCTCTCCATCGGCTCGCTAGTGAGGCGCTCGCCGGCGAGCTTGTAGAGATAGCTCTGGCGGGTGCGGCTCTCGGCTCCGCCCCTGCCTTTGGTCAGGATCGAGGCAAACTCCGAAGCTGTGGGGATACCGAGCCGGGCCTTGTCCCATTCGGGTGACCCTTGGTCGCAGGTGATAATCTCGAGCATGGTCATGAGCGCTCCTTCCTCGGGGTGAGCATGGTGAGGGCCTGGCGGAAGCGGGATGCGGGCAATTCAGCGAACGCCCTGATCCCAAAGGTCTGTAGAAAGGCAGCACGATTGGCGCCGGCCTTGTCGGCGAGCCCGATCAGCTCCCGCGCCTGCTGGCGGGTGATGGTCTCGCCGGCGCCAGCTGCCTTGCCGTCATCGTCATCGGCGGCGGCCAGCCCCAGCGCCGCCTTCAGCGTCATCCGCTGCAGATAGGTTAGGGTTGAGCCAATCGCCTGTAGAGCGTTCTTCTCGCCGCCCTGCTCAGCGCCGGCCGAAAGCTGTGTCTGCTCGCTATGTCCGTCGCGATGCGCGATCACGCATGTCACGGTGACGAGCCCGCCTTCCGTGCTGGAGCGGAAGCGGTAGGACAGACCGTGCCGCGCCAGGATTGGCGCGACCGTCCGGGCAATCTCGGCCAGATCCTCATGGCGATAGGCTTGCCGGCCCAGCATCGCCTGCCGGTTCTTGGCAATCACCGGCAGCCCAGCCTTCGCCACCGCGAGGGCATTCTCGAAGGCTTTGTGCGCTTCGAGCGCCAGCGTCCGCTCATGGAAGCCGATCAGCTGCGCCAGCGTCCCGTCATCCACACCACGGTCCAAGGCTGCCGAAATCAAGCTAAGCGGGGTGGGTAGCGGTGAGCACGATGCGACGGTTGTCGCCTCTCTCAAGCGGCGTCTGCGGGCCAATGCCGTCATCGATATCTCTCCAGCTTCAGGGACATATCAGAGCCAACCGGGCAGCCGTCCGCAGTCCTGGACCGGATCGGCTCCGGCCAGCTCGCAGGGGCGTCACGCGCCCGGTCAGGGTGAGGGAAACAAGGTGGAGCCGAACGCTCCGTAACGGATGAGCTTCAGCGGCGCAGCGCGGTAACCGGACTCAATGAGGTTGAGCTCAGCAGTGCGACTCGCAGCTGGTCGCAGGGGCGCAGCCGAACGCGCTCGGGCCTGAGGTCAACGGAAGCATCGGAACCGGGGCGAGAAGATTGAGTCGCATCAGACCGTAATGAGATGTCGATCCCAGTCCATTTAACATCCTCCATGTTCTTACATTTTAATCTATCAATACATTTTGTTTCCATCGCTCGCATCCAATCTAATTTTTACAACTCAACGACTAACTCCATAAATACTCCGTGACAAGCGGTGTTCTGAATCTTTGATAAAGCCCACAAATTTTGTATCTGTCGACGTGTCTACTCTGCAAAAGGGTGTGCCGCACTCGTCGCAGGCCAGCCCACCTTCAGATCTGGGACGAACGTCCTCTTATCAGTGGGAATCCATTGGTTGGCGCACTGCTTCACGAAGCGGCGTCGGCCTACCAAAATTTCTCACCAGTCCATCTTCGCTACGTAGACTGCACGATTGTTTGGGCATGGCGCGCTTTATCAGCTTGTACTGCTCCAACCCGCAGCTTAGAGCGGGGCTAACTTGGGAGTTGTCAAAATGCCGTCGAAAATCATACCTGTGGTGATGTGCGGCGGATCGGGGACGCGGCTCTGGCCTGTCTCGCGAGACTCGATGCCGAAACAGTTCATTGCGTTGCTCGGGCAGGAATCGACCTTCCAGCGCGCGATGCAGCTGCTCTCGGACGCCTCCGTCTTCGAGCCGGCGATTGTGATCACCAACGCAGAATATCGCTTCACGGTACAGGATCAGTTGCAGGCGATCGGGATCTCCGCCGACATCGTGCTGGAACCGAGCCGCCGCGATTCCGCTGCGGCCGTCGCGGCGGCGACGGAGCTTGCGCTCGCCCGCGACGAGCAAGCAATCGTCGGCATCTTCGCCGCCGATCATATCGTCCAGGACGCGAAGCTCTTTCGCGAGGCCTGCCGCCGGGCCGGCGCCGCCGCAGCGCAGGGTCGGATCGTCACGATCGGTATCCCGCCGACCCATCCGGCAACCGGCTATGGCTATATCCAGCCGGGCGATGAAATCGGCCCGGACGCTCGCCAGGTCGCCGCCTTCGTCGAGAAGCCGAACGCGGCGCGGGCCGCGCAGTATCTCCTCGACGGCTATCTCTGGAACTCCGGCAACTTCATCTTCGACGCCGCGACGATGCGCGCCGAGCTCGTGGCCTTCGCGCCGGACGTCGCGGGCCCTGTCGCCGAGGCCGTCGCCGGGGCGAAGCAGGATCTCAGTTTCCTCAGGCTGGACGAGAAGGCCTTCAGCCAGGCGCAGAAGATCTCGATCGACTACGCGGTGATGGAGAAGACGGGCAAGGCTGCGGTGGTCACCGGCGGCTTCGGCTGGTCGGACGTCGGCGGCTGGTCGGCGGTCTGGGATCTGGCCGAGAAGGATGCGCGCGGCAATGCCGTCGAGGGGCGTGGGTACGTGCTCGACGGCGCCAACAACCTGATCCGCTCGGAAGAGGCGCTCATCGCCGTGATCGGCCTCGATGACGTCGCCGTGATCGCGACCCGCGATGCCGTCCTGGTGACGCCGAAGATCAAGGCCGACAAGGTAAAAAAGATGGTGGCGCTGATCACGGCCGCGGGCGAGTCGGAGGCCGGCGCCCATCGCGAGATCCAGCGGCCCTGGGGCAAGTACCTCTCGATCGATCTGGGCACGCGGCATCAGGTCAAGCGCATCACCGTGAACCCTGGCGGCGTGCTCTCGCTGCAGAAGCATCATCACCGCGCCGAGCACTGGGTCGTGGTCCGCGGCACCGCCGAGGTGACGCGCGACGACAAGGTCATCGTCGTACACGAGAACGAGTCGATCTATCTGCCGATCGGCTGCGTCCACCGCATGACGAACCCCGGCAAGATTCCGCTCGAGCTTATCGAGGTGCAGGTCGGCTCCTATCTCGGCGAAGACGACATCGTGCGGATTGATGATATCTACAAAAGGGTCTAAGATTTGCAGATGTGTCGATCTGGGCCGGGGAATATCGCGAAGCAACTGCACTTAGGCTTCCGATATAATCAGTCTGCCAGCTGCGCATAATCAGGTTAGCCGTGGCTGGCCACCCCACGAGTGGTGATTGACAAGCCTGCTCTGCTCAGCATCGGCCATCAGCCATCAGCCAGGACGAATTTCTAGCCGTTTTACTGCAGGGGCGAGCGCCATTTGACCGGGAATAACATAGGAGAGGTCAGTCGCTTGACACTGGCACGGTCCCGCCTTCTTATCCATTACACTACTTTGAATCGATAGACCCCTAGACCAGATGTCCGCCTGAGATAGTCGCGAGGATGTTCTTTGTCAGTCGCAGAGCGCTGCCCGCGGCACGATTGCTGGAACAATCATCCTCCCATCTTAAAGCGCGACACGGACATCGAGCTTGCCAGACGAGCATTCGACGCCCTTCGGGACCATCAAGACAAAGCCGAAGCGAACATTGGCAAGGTCCGGCCTTGACCAGATTTTTGCCTGGCCCGGCCGAATACGCCGGGAACGCTCCATAGAGATAATGCGGCCCCTTTGCGTGACTGCAGCGTGCGAGGTCAGGTTCGGCTTATCGAGGTCAATGGCGTAGCCGCGCACTACCAACCTCCCATCTGGAAGCCGCTGGATTGCGTCGACCTCGGCGAGGACGGACGGTGAGGTGCTTGGCTCCGCGCTTGTGAGGATACCCATGGCATGTGAGTAAGCAGCTCGCTGTGCCCGCGTGTGGACCTCGGCATAAGCCGCGACACCAATGAATGCCGCGACGAAGCTGACGGCGATCACACGAATGCGGTGCGCAGGTGCTACAGCGATCCTCCGCTTTGACCATCGGTGCATGCTAAGATCGGCTCGCGCCAGCAAGAGCGATATCGCCCCGGAGGCGCTGACTCCGCCTAGCCAGAGTGCCAAGCTTGGCGAGCGTGCGGGAACCATGCCGCTCAGCAACGTCATCAGCGGCATGTCGCAGAGGTAGAGCATGTAGCCTGCGTCTCCGAGACGCTCTCCGAATCGGCCAATCACTGTGACCGGCGCAGACTTCGGCGCTCGGATAGCCGCCGCTACAAGCAGGGCCGCGGGCAGGATGGTGCATCGCCCGGCAGAAAATACGCAGCAGCAAGGGTCGCGGGGATCGCCACTAGCAAGAGACCAGGCGGCAAACAACGACGCCGGGCGACCTCCGAAAGCAGGAGTCCGATTGAGAAATGGCAGATTGATCGCCTGGACTGCGAGTTCGCTCGCGAGCGGCACAGTATCGTCGTAAACGACGCCCGTCGTGATGACCGCCCCGAAGATGACTGCCATCCACGCAATTGCGAACCACGATGTCGGCCGCCGCAAGCCGGCAAAAGCCAGAACCGCCAGCAACACGTAGTAACTCATCTCGTAGACGAGCGTCCATTCGACGGCCAGGAAGTAGTCTCGACCGCCCGCGGGTACGAGGGAGAGCCCGAGAATATCGATACCGCGAGGAAATCCGGCGGCGAGGAAGGCGATCCAGAAAATCGCCACGGCCAGCAGCATTGGAGGGGTAGATTCGGGCTACACGGCTGACGAGAAAGCGCGCTGGGTCGTCTCGCTGGATGAGTTCCCCCATGAGATATCCCGAGAGGGCGCAGAAAACAGCACCCCATAGGTGCCCCAGAAGCCGCCGAAAACTGATATATAGCTGCCCCTGGAAATGGCCCTCATCGCGCCCACAACGGTCGAAAGTTCCGCATGTTCGCGACAAACGCTCTGCCTGGGTTCGTCGTCAAAGCGGTGCGGGATTGGATCGCAGCGGTCGGCGCGAAACAGCCGTTATCGAACCTGGCAGTCCTCGGGGAGAACGGCTACTGCGAGAACTTCAACTCCAAGCTGCGCGACGAGCTCCTGAACGGCGAGCTCTTCTACAGCCTCGCCGAGGCTCGGATCGTCACCGAGGGCTGGTCAGCACTACAATACCCGGCGCCCCACTTCTCGCTCGGCTACAAGCCGCCAGCACCGGTAGCTGTGGTCTGGCCGGCTACGCAAACCCAACCCGCTTCGCCGGCCATCTCAACCGTGGCCGCCAAGCCCACCATGCATTAGATTAGAACCGGGCTACCTGGAGGCAGGCCACCGGGAACTAAGATTTCCCAGAACCGCCGCTCTCGCAATGCCAATTCCAAGACGTGCCGCCCCACAGCATGCAGCAATGCGCCCATTGAGGATTGAATTATATTATGTAAACAGCTGGCTGAGGAATCGTTGATCCGATTCCATCCAACAGTTCACCGAGGTCGGCGAGGAAGGCAAATATAGCGATTTGGCAGAATAGGATACTTTGACAGAACAAATATATCAGCCACTATTCGGTCCGGATCGTGACCGCTTCGCTGGTGCGTGTGAGATGTGGAGAATAATAGGGATCGAGCGCAACGTAGCTCTCCCAGCGCGCTTTCAGTATCTCGCTTTCACGCTGAAACCGGGCGCGCTTCTCTAGGCCGATCTCGTAGCCGCGTGACTTGCTTTCGAAATGGTAGAGCTCGGCGAAGGGCGTCCAGACATTGTAGTATCCGGCAGCGTGGACCTTCAGGCAAAAATCGACATCGTTGAGGGCGACTTTCAGCGATGTCTCGTCGAAACCGCCGACTTCCAGCGCAGTCGAGCGCCTGACGGCGAGGCATGCGGCAGTGACGGCGCTCAGGTTCTGGGTGACGCGCAGCCGCCCGAAATAGCCGAAATCGCCTTTCTCGAAACCACGATAGGGGTGACATGCGATGCCGCAAACGCCGACGAAGACACCGGCATGCTGTATGGTTTCGTCGTCATAGTAGAGTTTTGCGCCGACGCACCCTACCTCCGGACGGATCGCATGGGCCACGAGTTCGGACAACCAGTCCTCTCCAATGACGCTTGTATCATTGTTGAGGAAGACGAGAACCTCGCCGCGGGCCTGTCTGATGCCCAGATTGTTCATCGCTGAGTAGTTGAACTCGGCCGGGTACTCCACGATCGAAATCCCTTTGCTTCGGAAATCGTCATAGAGTTTCAGCGTTTCACCATCGGTCGACCCGTTGTCGATGATCAGGATGTCGTAACGGGGATAGTGCGTTTTCGATTGGATTGAATCGATGCAGGCGCCGATCAGCGCGGGCATGTTCTTGTTGGGTATGATGATAGTCGCCAGCGGCGGTTGTTCGGGGAGGCGATAACGCACCCTGGCGACCGGCGCGTCATCGAGAAGCGCAACCTGGGCATCGTGCCCGGTTCGGCTCAACTGGCTGCTGATTGCGCGCTCCATCGCCTTGGCGGCATAGGGCTTCGCTGTGTCGCTCCCGGCCGTCGAGTTCTCTGCCACGCGCCAATGATAGAGAATTTTCGGGATATGCAGGATCTGGCGGCGCTTGAGCGTCTCGGTCAACTTCAGAAAAAGATCGTGATCCTGGGCGCCCTCCATGCCGAGAGCCCAGCCGCCGACTCTGCGCACGTCTTCGGTTCGGGCAGCAGCGAGGTGATTGATATAATTGAATGAGCGAAGCAGGTCGGGAGACCAATCCGGCTTGAAGTGAGGTTCGAAGCGCTTAGTCCCCGCAGCGTCGATCTTGTCCTCGTCGGAATAGATGAAGCGGATATCCGGTTTGCCCTCGGCTGCCAGCGCAACCTCCAACAGCGCATGGGCGCGCAGCACATCGTCGTGGTCGAGAGGAATGATCCAGTCGCCTGTGGCGAGAGCAAGTGCCGCATTCGACGCTGCCGAGATGTTCTGATTGGTCGCAAGCCGGGTCCACCTGATTCGCGGGTCTTTCCCGCTCAACCTACCCACGGTTTCGGACACGTGAGTGCTGGTCGATCCATCGTCGCAGATGCACAACTGCCAATGCGGATAAACTTGCTGCAGGACCGAAGAGATCGCTGCCTCGAGCAAGGGGGCAGGCGTTTCGAATACGGGCATGACGATTGAAAAGATCGGGCGCTCTTTGAGCGCACGCATCTGTTCCTCGAAGATGGGGCGCTGATCGTCGGGCCTGTCGTCGAAACGCCTGATCCAGTCCTCGTACCGGGCTTCCTGCCGCAAAGTACGCTGAAAGCGCCGGAGAAGGCCGCGGGCGCCTTCGTCGCGAAGCACGTCGCCGACTCGCCGCAGAGCCGCGTCGAGCCCACCGGCGCGACGTACCGCGCGCAACAGTGGCTCCGTAATGCTTGGCATAGTGATCCTTCCGCTTTTCCGCTGGATCGGCCCTGCTTTCTACGCAGAGTAGCGGGATGTCAATTTTAGAAAGACTAAACCGAGACAGTCGAGATGCGAAGGCCGCCTGGGTTTCCGTGCAGGGTCGGCAAATGCAGCCGGTTCGAACCGCTTCTCGTGCCGACGGTCAAAGGGCGTCGGCTCGGAAGATGGGGGCCCGGGACACGACCGTGCGCGAAATATTCGGACGTCGGCACCGCCTTGCGGGAGTGCGCATCACGGCGGTGTCGGGCAGGGGAATGCGTCCGCCAAAACGTGCGAGCAAGCTGGACGGGGCTAGTTTTTTTGCATGAGATCGGCCATTGGCAGCGTTAACAGTCTTAGTGGCCCATCTCAGTGAAGCTCAACTTAGCCCGTTCCCGGAATGTGTCGCTGGCCGTTCGAAGTCGAGCCTATGCTCGACACGTTTTCCAGAAGGTGGCCGGGCTGACAATTGGGGCGATCTCCGTCTCCCAAGTGGGCCGCCGGTGGCGGAGCAAATGGGCAGCCAGAGGTGAACAAGCCGCCTGGCCTGCGCTCAAAGTGGCTATCGTCGCCCATGTCTACTATCCCGATCTCATGGATGAGATCCTCGCCTGCCAGGCTCTCCTGCCGGCGGGCGCTCCGCTCTTTGTCACTGTGTCACCGGATCGGAGCGCGCTGGTCAGAGCGGCAGCCGTTGGTCGAAAGGAGGTGTTCATTCATGAGCATGAGAATCGTGGGCGCGATATTTCTCCGTTCCTAACGCTACTCTCCACAGGAGTGCTCGACTGCTACGATGCCGTCTTGAAGCTGCATACGAAGCGTAGCCCACATCTTCTCGATGGCGAGATCCGGCGCAAGCTGTTGTTCGACAAGCTTTGCGGGAATTGGAACACGACTTGCCGAGCCCTTGCCGCCTTCAATGAGCCTTCGACCGGGATCGTCGGCTGGGGGCAATGCTGGCGGGCGACGCCGTCTTACTGGATGGCCAATGAATCGCGCGTTCGCGAACTGGCGGCGCGAATGCAAGCACCAGACGAGGCCGTTCGGCTCGGTTTCTTCGAGGGCACTATGTTCTGGTTTCGTCCAGCCGCGCTCGCTTCGTTGCGCGAGCTCAACCTTCGCCCGGCCGCCTTCGAGATGGAGGCGCGCCAACTCGACGGGACTCTACATCATGCCGTCGAACGATGTTTTACGATCGCCGCTTGGTCGCGAGGGTTCGACGTACGCGATCTCAACGGACGCCTTCTGTAGCGAGGCGAAATCTCGCCCGATATCCACCTGCTGGCGCAGACTGTTCGATGGGATGCACCCGCCGCGTAAAGACGCTGCGGGCTCGCTTAAATCTGCCTTGCCCTTTCCCGAAAGCGGGTTGATGTTGCCCCGGGTGCTTCTTCAGGCAGCAGCCATGCGTCGACGCATTCCCACGAGCATGATCGTGAAGACGGCAAAGGCCGTCACGACCGAAATCAGCGCGCTTGGGCGCCACCATGGCGGATCATAGACGAAGCGAATGGTCGTAACAGGAACCTCGCTCACCACCGACTGCAATTGTTCGTAGAGTGAGACGCGGGCAGGTCGCCCATCAAGAAGGGCGCGCCATCCCGGATAGGCTGTCTGGCCAAATACGAATCGCCCCGACTGAGGTGAAGTGAAAGTGAAAGTGACGTCGTTCTCGCGCCAGACCGCGTCCGCGATGGGAAGACCACTGCGCGCGCCACTGTCCAGAGCTTGCCATAGAACGGGCAATGCGCTCGGTCGCTCGTAGAGGAAAACATCGCCTTCACGCGCCAAAAGCGGGAGGCCTTCGATTGG
The DNA here is from genome assembly GCF_026020075.1 of Bosea sp. NBC_00550. NCBI lineage: Bacteria > Pseudomonadati > Pseudomonadota > Alphaproteobacteria > Hyphomicrobiales > Alloboseaceae > Allobosea > Allobosea sp. NBC_00550. The sequence goes on along the minus strand of NZ_CP102772.1, from coordinate 4,076,149 downwards.
CTTGTCACTCACCCACCAGCGGACCCCCAGGGCATCCATTCTTGATGATTTCGGATTGAAGTCGAAGAAGTCGTGGTAGGCGATCGTACGGGACGACCGATAGCCATGGGCCGAAAGGATCGGGCGGAAATCGCCGATATTCGGCGCGATCAGGTCACGGGGCGCATAGAAGCGATAGATGTTCCGCTCTCGTTGCTGAGCGCCTCGATCTTCTCCGCAAGAGGATTCTCAAGGGCTTGATGAATGACGCCTTGCTGAGCCGCGACATCAATCATGATCCGGCGAGGGGCAAAGCTCCGTAGTTCCACGGCCAGCATCAAGACTACGATGATGACGGGTATAGTCGACGCCCAGGCGAAACGAGCTGGCAAGAACCGGCGGACCAGATGTTGAATGATGTCGATACCCAGACCCGCTATGAGTGCCGCTGCAAAACCGAATACGAATAGTGCGCGCGGTGGTGATCTGATGATGTTGATCAATGGTATGTTCATGTAAATATACGAAAACGGCATAATAAATGCGAATGAAAACGTTATCGAGAAGCATAAAATAAGCGTGACTGAAATCAATATCCCATAATATTTCGCCATCCTGAAATATAGGATCGACACTAACGCTATCGCCGAGAGCAGCAGTCCTGATTTCGTAAAAAACAGCGTGCCGCCATCTTCCGCGCGAACCTGTCCGCCGTTCAGGACGGTAACCAGATCACGAAAGCCGACCCCTTGCTTGATGAAATTCTCGATCGGAACAATGTGAGGATAACTCGTGTAGTTCTCACCATACCATTTGTAGGCAAGTTCCAGATATTCTTTTGTTGCGGTAATTTGTGGAAGGGCCAGCAGAAAGGCCACGACTCCGGCAATGAGGGCTACCGGTAAGAGTGATTGGACCATCGCCGGCATGGCCGCCTTCCAACTCTGCCCTGGCTTATTATCGAAAGCGATCGGCAGCAGACATCCTGCTGCAATCAACGCCAGAACCGTCGAGTGCGCATGCCCAGCAAGCAGGCTCAGGGCAATCGCTGCTCCACTGCCGCAAGCAGCGGCAGTGGACGAAAGCAGACGGCCCGGGCGTATGGCGGCGACAAAGAAAAAAGCGACCCAGGGCAGCCAGGCAAGGCTTGCAAACAGGTTAGGCTGGCCGCCGACGCGCAGGCTGAAGCTCGTTCCATAAGCGAATATGGCAGACGAGACCAAGGCCGCAGCTGGAGATAGGCCCAGCTTGAGAACAAGCGCGGTCATACCGAGAGCTGCGATGCCGAAGTGCAGAACGAGGAAGATGTCGAAAGCCTGCAATGTCCCCGGTGGCAGCAGCCACGCGACCACCCAGGCGACCGGGTAAAACGGCGAGGTCTGCAACTCTCCGGCAAAGGACACGCCGGACATGACATTGAAATCCCACAGCGCCACCTCCCCGTGGCGGGCTGCCGCGAAGATCTTCGCGAGCCACATGAAGCTCTGATCGATGGAATCGCCAGCGGCCACGAACGTGGACGTGCCGCTCCACACGCCCTTGAACAGGATCGCCAGCAGAAGCCCATGCACCATGGCGATCACGAAGAACCAGCGAAGGCGTTCATTCATTGGAAGTCTCCAAACGGCCGCTGCGACACAGCGCCGGCAACCGGTCGCGACAGGCACGCCTAGCCGAGACAGCTTCTTGCGACTTGATAAACGAGATACTGGATGCGATCGGTCGCGTCCCTGACGATTTGCGGTTGCGTTGCGCAATCGCCGGATAGTTTGGCTATCTTTTCGAAGCCTATAATTGTGTTGGGAAAAACAGCGCGCTCTGCCGGCCTGATGATGAAAGCGATGCGGTCCTTGCCACGAAGGACCTTCGCAGCCTCGGCAGGGGGAAAACGCCCCTGTCCAAGGTCGTTGAAAGTCGGCCAGAGATCGGAGTAGCGATCACGCCTACCTTTCGGTGCGAGCGAGAAAACGACGTTGTGAATTCCCCAGTCGACAGAAACGATTTCCGAAGCATCCAGGCCGTCCAACACATAGGCTAGGTCATAGATCGCTGGCGAAAACGCCGGGCTGAACAGGTGACGGGGATCGAGCGCATTGAGATGATGACGCACACTCGCGCCAGTTAACGCCAGCGGAACTGCGCACAGCGCCGCACAAGCTGTCATGGCGGAGGCTCGCAATGCGGGCCCTCGGCCCCTTACAGTAGCCACAACAAAGCCGACCGTTGCAACAAACTGCAGCTGCCACAGATGCGAGAAGATGATCGCGTGGTGCGGTCCGCCTGCTTCCTTCGTGGCTACGAGGCAAGCGAAGAGGACGCAGTTAATGACCGCGAGTAGCGCACTGTAATGTACGAGGCGTACCGTTGCCCGGGTGTTCTCGCTGCCCCGGCTGATGTGGCCAAGGAACGGAAGCAGCGCGAGTCCGGTGAAGGTCGACGCGAAGGCGATCGTCGAGAGCCACGATGATCCCGGCCAGGGCGTGCCAAACAGGACGGGATAAGCGCCTGCATTGAGCGTTCCTGCAACGACAGCAGCTATTCGCGCGAACTGCTCAGAAAGGACAAAAGGTGAGCTATTGGTGCCTGCAATCGCGATCGGGATGATAAGCCTGAAGAGCCAGACCGTGCCGATCAGGATCGACGCCAAGAGAGCGGCCGAGTTCAGCTTGAGATGCGCCTTGAACGCCTCGACTGCGGATCCGCGGTACACGAGGGCTACTCCCAGCAAGACAGCGGGAATGAGCCAGAGAAAATTGAGCTTGTCGAATATGCCCACGAAAACGATCAGGCATGCCAAAGCGAAATGGCGCGGTGTGCGTGTCTCGAGCCAGGCAATGACGAAGCACAACAAAGCGAGCTTGCAGGCGTTCTGCAGAACGTAGGGACCCCAGTCGACGCGGGCATGGAAGATCGACGCCGCGTCGATGCTGACGAGCGCAAACAGCAGCAATGCCAGCCCTTGGCCAAGCCGGCGCCTCCAGAACCACCAGAATGTGAGGTTGCTTGCGAGGAGTATCAGGATACCGGGGAGGCGGATGCTGACGACGCCAACTCCGAAGGCTCCGAAGATCGGTGCGTAAAGGAGTGCCTTCAGGCTACCGATATAGGGTGGCTGCAGAATGATCGGAACACAGCCAATCTTGAAAAAAATCCCCGCATTCAGCGAGCAGCTGTCGAATAATTTGGCTGAGGGAGGGATGAACAGCGCTTCGTCGTAATAGACGCCAGGCAACCCTAGCCTGAACAACGATATGAACAAAAAAATCAGTGACAGAAACGCCACGGCGACAAAATCGAGCCGTCGAGCAGAAAACAATTCCATGGTAACAAACGACCCGCTTGCCGCGCCCCGAAAACGGCCGCTTTGTGGTCTGATTGCCCGTTAAGCGCGGACCGAGTCAAGCTGGCAGGCAAGACGCTCCATGCCCGTCGTGCAAGTGGCTCGATAGCTTGTCACACGCCTGTAGCATGTCGGTTCGCTTTCTGTCCTTTGTCGCGGCGATATCTACGCGCAGATTGGAGTCGCCTGCCGCAGAGTCGTTTTTCTGGATAGTGTGCTCAGATCCCGTTCACCTTGACGTGTGCCTGGAGCCATGACATGCCGGCCCCTCGAATTAAGAGGGGCGAAATGTCGTACTTCAGTGCTCGCTGCCTGGTCACCGGTGGCGCGGGATTCCTTGGGTCGCATCTCTGCGAGCGTTTGCTCGATCACGGACACGAGGTCTTGTGCGTCGATAACTTCTTCACCGGGCGCCGGACCAATATCGAGCATCTGCTCGATAACAAGCGCTTCGAACTGATGCGACACGATGTGACTTTCCCACTCTATGTGGAAGTTGATCGCATCTACAATCTCGCCTGCCCGGCGTCGCCGGTACACTACCAGCACGATCCCGTTCAGACGACGAAGACCAGCGTCCATGGCGCAATCAACATGCTCGGGCTCGCGCGACGTGTGGGGGCGAAAATTCTTCAGGCTTCAACGTCGGAAGTTTATGGCGACCCTTCGGTTCATCCACAGCCTGAAGAGTATTGGGGTAACGTCAACACGATCGGTATTCGCTCCTGTTATGACGAGGGCAAGCGTTGCGCCGAGACGCTGTTTTTCGACTATCGACGCCAGCATGATCTGGCGATCAAGGTGGTCAGGATCTTCAATACCTACGGTCCGCGGATGCACCCCAATGACGGTCGGGTCGTTTCGAACTTTGTCGTCCAGGCTCTGAAGGGCGAAGACATCACGGTCTTCGGCGATGGCGAACAGACTCGGTCCTTCTGCTACGTTGACGATCTCGTAGAAGCGATCATGCGGATGATGGAGACGCCCGCGGACGTGACAGGCCCGATCAATATCGGCAATCCCGGCGAGTTCTCCATTCTCGAACTGGCGGAGAAGGTCATCGCGCTGACTGGTTCCAACTCCAAGATCATTCGCTTGCCGCTGCCTCAGGACGATCCCAAGCAGCGCCGGCCGGATATCACCAAGGCAAAGCAGATTCTGGATTGGGAGCCGACGATCCGTCTTGAGGAAGGCCTCAAGAAGACGATCTCCTACTTCGACAACCTGCTCGCCCAGAAGCCGGCGACCGCCTGATCAACGCTGGCCCGAGAGTTTCCCGTGAACGCTCAACGTTATCCCCTCGTCATCGTCACGCCGGTTTATGAGGACACGGCCAGCGCTACGATTCTGTTCCGGAATCTCAAGGAACATTGCCCCGTTGAACCGTACGTCATTGCGGTGGAAGACGGGTCGGTGCGCAATCCGCTTGCGATATCGGCAATCGCCGACGCGGGCCTGTCAGGCGAGATTATCTATCTTGCCCGCAATATGGGCCATCAGCGCGCCATCGCGACGGGGTTGTCCTATGTCGCAGCCAATCTTGATGCTGATGCAGTGGTCGTACTGGATTGCGATGGCGAGGATATGCCGGAAGCGATTCCTCCGTTGCTTGAGGAACTCCAGACGAAAGATGTGGATGCCGTCGTCGCCCAGCGCCGCAAACGCTCTGAGACCCTGGGTTTCCGAACGTTCTATGTAATCTACCGCCATCTCTTCGGGTTCCTGACAGGACGCACGATCCGTTTTGGCAACTTCACTGCGCTGAACATGTTCGCAGTCAAGCGGCTGGCGGCAATGCAGGAACTCTGGGTGCATTTCGCGGCTTCACTGATGGTCTCCCGGCTCAGAATTGGAGCTGTGGCGACAGATCGGGGCAAACGCTACGCTGGCAAGTCAAAGATGAACTTTGTGTCTCTCGCCTTGCATGGCCTGCGCTCGATGATGGTCTTTGCTGAGGACGTCCTGGTTCGCGTCGGTCTTTTCTGCGCGCTTCTAGCTTCGGTTTCACTTGGGCTCCTGGGCCTCTCGGTCGTACTGAAGCTGGTCGGGTTCGCGACGCCGGGCTGGTTTTCCGTGGCAGCTGGTCTGCTGATCCTCATTCTTATGCAGGCGGGCGTGCTGACATTCGTGACGCTCATGATCTCCGGCTTGATCAAGAGCGCGCCTCCGATCACGCGCGCGCAGTTGGAGATGCTGATCAGGCATGTCGAACGGACCGATACGGCCGTGCGTGCATCCGGTTAGCAGTGACGTGAGTTCCTCGACGCTCTCGACCCTGCCACGCTTTGTCGCGAACGGGCTCTTCGCGACAGCAGTGCATTATCTCGCGTTGCGAAGCCTGGTGGAATTTGGGGGCGTTGCCTCCATTGGTCTCGCGAATGGCCTGGCAGCCGTCGTCGGCATTTCGGTGTCCTATCTTGGAAACAAGATGTTCGTGTTCCGCTCAGCTGATACCGTATCGGGTACGCTGCCGAAATTTCTGGTGATCTACGCGGCCGTCGCGCTCTTGCATTTCGGCTTTCTGACACTCTGGTCCGACATCTGGCACCTTGATTACACGCTCGGCTTCCTGCTCGCGACCGCGGCAAGCACAGTGCTCAGCTTCCTCGCCAATCGATATTTCGTATTTCGATGATCGGCCTGACGAGCGCGCCGCGACTGGATGGCGCATGACGGACGGTTTCATTACGGTCCCACTAAGATATGAGAAACATCTGGGTTGTGGCGCTGTGATGAAAAAAAGTCTTTCGTATTCCCACGAGACGTTCGGCTTTTTCCGAACTGCGGTAGAAGGCCTTGTCGCGGGCGCTCTCGCATCCATCCTGGCATTTCTCTCACATGCTCGTGGTCGGGCCGTCTTTCCGTATGATTTTGAATTCTATCATGTTCCTCTTTGGGGATATATTTTCAACGCTATTAAATCAGGAGTATACCCTCACTACGACGCCTATATATATTCAGGTGTTCCATTCTACGATAATACACAGTCGATGCTGTTTTATGTGCCGTTTTTAATATACGCTTCTGTTGCTGCTCTTTTTCGATCTGAATTCACCGTATATCTCTCGCAATTCATCAATATATTTCATTTTTCAGTTGCTTTCGCAGGGTTCTATGTATGGATCAGGTGGCGTGGTGCGGCGCGCGGATTTGCATTGTGCCTCGCATTGGCGGCGACGTTCTGCGGTACGTGGATCGCAAATGCACAGCATGCGGGGCTGATCGCCGCTCTCTCCTGGCTGCCATGGCTCTTTTTGAATACCGAACGCCTGATCGAGCAGCCGACCCCACAGCGTGTCGTCTTGGTCGCGATCTCCTTGTCGCTGATTATGACGTCCGGCTTTCTGCCCATCGTTTTCACAATCTACGCCTGTTGGGCCATCTTTAGCGCCATCGTAATCGTCCAGCGCCTTTACGGCTTGCCGGAGAGGAAGCTGCGCGTCGATTTTCTCGGGTGGTGCGGGGCAAGTCTTGTGGCTGCGCAAGTTCTCAATCTGGCACTGACCGCTCCGTTCTGGCTTCCGATCGTTCTCGCCGGTGTTGCCAACGTGACCCTGACGACGCAAGGCCCGTCAGACTCGACGGCTTTGCTGACATTCTTCTCGCCCGGCGCGCTTCGCAGTTTCTCGCTGCAGCGCTATGTCGGTATTGGCGATGTCACTTCGACTTATCATTTCGCCGGCCTTGTTCCGTTCCTGGCGATTGCCTTGATCTGGAAACCAACCGCTGCGCTTCGGAATGCGCCTATCGTCAGTGCGATTGTTTTCTTCGTTCTCTCGCGCAATTTTGCGGGTGAGGCGAATATCTTGCAGGGCCTGCCGCTATTGGGAGTTCTGTATCGCCCTCATTTATTCGAGGCGGGGGTCGTCCCGCTGTTGGTCGTTGGATTGGCTGGCCTATCAATCGACGACGTGAGGCGTCTTGCAATTCCGGGGTTGGCCATTTTCGTCGCCGGCCTCGCCGGACTAGCTTTATATGCTGCCGCGATAAAACAACTCGACATCGATATCGTGGCCCTCGCCGTCATGCTGGCGGCTGCTTTGCTGAGCCTGGTATGGCTGCGTTTCCTTCCGGCGCGGCAAATGCCGGTTGCATTTCTGGCGCTCGCTATCGGTCCTTTCCTGTTTCATGCGTTCAAAAATAATCAGATTTGGATATCGCGAACTCGCCCCAACAGCTTCACCGCAACGACGGTAAATCATGGATTTTCCGATCTGTTGGCTGTGCTGAAAAGCGGAAACGGCCTTTATCGTGTCGCTATCGATCAGGAGATCATGGGTGGTCCGTGGAACGGGGCCTGGCGGGTCTGGAAGATCGAAACAATCAATGGCTTCGAGCCGAATCTCGAACTGATTTATGGTGACTATCTTACGGATGGCTTCGCCGCTTGGTCGACGAACCGGACCTTTGGCCGACTTGACCCATCATCGCCCAAATTCGACGCGCTCAACGTTCGCTACGCGGTCATGACGGAGGCGAACGCACGCGGTTTCGCAAATCATCCGGACTGGCATTTGGTCCATGATAGCTATTATCGGGTGTTCGAGCGCGGAAACGTGACGCCGCGTTTTCGTGCCGAAAACGACGCGTGTGCCACCTTCGACGATGTTATCGTTCGCCGGAGCCAGCCGGGTCGCCAGCTACTTGCGATTAACGCGAAGTGTCCCCAGACAGACATTCTGGCGTCTGAGCGTCCCCACCGCCATTGGCAGGTTCTCGTTGATGGCCACGCCGTTGCCTGGGAAGCGATCAATCCGGCGCACGGAATGCGCTTTCAGGTTCCCGCTGGCGCACACACGGTAGAACTGCGTTATCGGACGCCGGGGCTTGCTCCAGCTTTCGGCGTTAGTGCGCTTGCAATGGCAGGCGCTGCAGCCATTCTGGTCCGCTCCCGGCGCAGGAAAAAGTTAATCTGAGGGAAAAGCCCGCACATGCTCGGGCGGCATCACGAAAAGCCGATCAGTTCGGCTTGGGTTTGCACTTATAATCTGCTGCCTGCTTGGAATTGCGGAACGGATCGACGAGGTCGTCGCTCAGTTTCCCCATGATTTCTCGTTTCTTCGGAAGCATGTTGAGACGATAGAAGCGTGAAAAGGCGACCATGTGCTCGCCGCGGGGCGTTAGGCTCACGCAGCCATCCTCGATCTTGACCGTGCCTGAGTTCAGCTGCTCCGTCAGGCGAATATCCACCAACCGGTGCTCCGGCAGGTACTCGTCTTTAAAAATCTGCGCAAAGCCAGATTGTTGGATGCCGCCGCCACGTTGCGCGATCTTCTCCAGGATATAAAATGACAAAGAGCGATCGATGATGGTTGGAACGCTGAGCGCATAGAACGAGGACAGCAAAAAACCGATCAGGACGCAAAGCGCCACCTCGAGGCCAGACAGCATCGAGCGACGCCGCACGATCGCAAGGTAGACTGCCAGCACTAGAACAACAGCAATGACGGTATCCATAAGCGCGTCATACAGGACCACATTGACCGTGAAGAACCGGAAGTGGAGGATGTTCACTATCAGCATGGCGACGCAGCATGCGACAACGATGCCCGCTGCTGATAAAGTCCGCTTTATCATGTGATCTTTCTCTTCATATTGTATTGGCGCTGGTTGCGTGAGTATTTTAGGCCACCGGCGCTCCGTCACCTTCAATGTCATATCAGGTTTTACTTCAATTTCATGTCTTCCGAGATCGCGGCAAGTTCGGGTATGTCCTCGGCCAACACGGACCTTACCGCTTCTACGGAGTAATGCTTGCGGATAAGCTCCTGGCCCTTAGAAATTCGCATTCTGCGGTGTTCACCCGCCCGCAAGAGTTCGATTACCGCATTTGCGAAGGCCTCGGGCTCGTCGACGACGACTCCGGCCTCGGCTATATCCTCGATGCCCTCGGCTGCGACGGAGGTGAGCGCGAGCGGCAGCCCTTGACGCAAAGCCTCGATAACCTTGCCTTTCACGCCTGCTCCAAAACGAAGTGGCGCCACTACGATGTCCGCGCTCCGATAAAGGGCGTCAAGGTCAGCATCACTAATGTAGCCAGTGACGTCGATCGAACCGCCCATTAACTGCGTGATCTCGAGCGGTGGTTCTGATCCTGCTATGGTGAAGCGGGCGGAAGGCAGCTGCTCCTTCACAAGGGGCCAAATCTCGCGGCAGAACCATAGGATGCCGTCGACGTTCGGTCGATGCCTGAAACCGCCCACGAACATGGCATGGGGCGCATCGGCATTTTGCAAGGCAGACGCATTCTGCCGATGCGCGATGTCGTCTTCGCCGAAGAGGAACAACGGTAGAGCTCGTGCCGGGGCGCTGATGCCTCGCTTAGAGACATAGTCCGCCTCTTCTTTTGAAGGATAATAGATCGCGTCGACCGCTTGCCATACCGATGTCTCCATTGCGTCGGCCTTGTCGATTTCCCGATCAAGCTCGGCGGACGGATTGGAGACGCGGCGCTCGGCGCGCAGCCTTGCCCCGTGAAGGTCGTGACCAATGAACAGTAATTTGGCAGGAGTATATTTTTTCAAATGACTCAGTACATTTAACGCTACATGGGGGCGGCTGATAATAACATAATCGAAGTCAGCGCCACGTTGAACAATCCAGTCCTCGAACTCGATTTGACCTGGCCATGCATAGATAATTTCAATACCTAGATTTTGATACGTCGGCCCGTATTGGAAATCATTAGCTTTGTTGTCTGGCCAGAACGTCACGTGAAACCGGTTGGCGACCAGAAACCGCAGGTAGCCGTCCATCGCTCGCGAGCCGGCATCGCGGTCCCACTGCGGGACATAGTGGTCAATCACGAGGATTTTTGGTTTGAACCGCGAGCGCGATACTGCCATCGCCACGTTTTGACCGTTCGGAAAGTGGCTCGCCAACTCAACTGCCCATTTCGCCCTGAGCTTTTTCAGATTTTCGACCTGGTAGGCTTTGATGCCTTTGCTGTCGTCGCGCCCGTGGCTCACTCCCTCGTGATGGACGATCTCAGCGGTGGGGATGTAGAGCGTCCGATAGCCGCGGGCCCTTAACGCGAACGCCAAGTCGGCATCCTCGCAATAGGCCGGTGCGAAGAGATCGTCGAACCCTCCGACCTCTTGCCAGCGTGCCATTGGTATCGCGATGGCGGCTCCCGAGCCGTAGTCAGTCTCTCTGACGAAGTTGAAGGGATAAGCGCGGGGGTCCGCCCCGCGACCATAATTCCAGGCGGTTCCATCCTGCCAGAAGACGCCCCCGGCTTCCTGCAGGGAGCCGTCCCCATTTAGTAGTTTGGAGCAGGTGAGCCCGACAACGCTGCCTACTTCCGTCAGCGGCGTGATCAGTGCATCCAACCAGCCCGGAAGGGCTATAGTGTCGTTGTTGAGGAAAATGAGGAACGTGCCCCGAGCGTCTTTGGCCGCCGCATTGCAGTTGCGCACGAAGCCGAGATTCCGCTCCGGCCTCACGACGCGTACCTTGCCGCCTATGGAAGAGATCGCGGCGCTCGTGGCATCCGTCGAGACATCGTCGGCTATGATGATCTCGAAGCTGTGCAGGCATTGCTGGGACAGAAGGCTGAGCAGACATGCCAGCGTATGGGCGAGAGCATTGTGAACGGGAATGATGATCGAGACGGATGGGTGAACCACCCCGCCATCCACTGCCGCCAACTCCCGAAGCCTTAGGAGCAATGCCGCGATCTCGGTCTCCTGAAGCATTGCCTCATCGATAGGGCTGTTCGGCCTTTCGGTGACAAAGCGATAGGCCAGCTTGATGGCTTGAAAGTCATGCCCAGGCCAGCGGTGCAGGAGATAGTTTTCCAAGAATAGCGGCAGGCCGTCTGGTGATTTGCCCACAAGGGCACTGGCGGGCAAGCGCATCTCCGGCCTTAGCGGCGAGAATCTATAGGCGATCGATTCCTTCAGGCGTCCGACGATCTGCCCGGTCACTGTCCAGTAAGTCAGCTTCGCGCCTTGCCGCAGCCGCCGTGCCACTGCCGGGTAGCTGCCCATCAGGTTTCGCAAGGGGGCCAGCGCGCGCCAGCTCGCGGATGCCTTGAGACGCTCAAGCTCCTGGTGAGTGCTGCTCAGCGCAGCCGTGGCTGAATTAAGCTGGAGCTCCAGTTCCTTTACGCGCCTCTGCAGGCGGGCTTCGCGTCGCCGGGACGCTCCATGTTTGCGCCGCTCGGCCTCTAGTTCGGCGTCCACGGAATGCACAATTTTGCCGTCGCCGCCGCTCGTCATGGGGAGAACATCTCTGCCGGAGTCGATCGGTCGGTCCGTGACGTCGCGTCTGAAGGTCTCAACCATTGTTGCATCTCTGAAACGTGAGCTCGCCTTCGGCGATCTGCTCATGGGTTAAAACTCAGTTCGAAAAAAGCCTACCCGCTGGTCTCGGCATTCTGTTCGGCCCAAGTCAACGAGACCGCCCCGTCTTGGCGGTCCGTGTGCTTGACCATATGCAATCGCGGCGAAAGAATTTGGTTCTCGACTGTAACCGGTCGCCGCCAACGACTGCCGAATGCCGACTTCCGCGATCTGGAGCAGGGAACCGATTCTCGAATAATCAAATGTCGGTTCGCTCAAAACGAGGCGTCTATATCCAATCCTGTTCGATACGTCCATCTGTCAGCTCCTTGGGTTCGGCGGACATCAATGGACCGATTTAATCGCGTCGCGAGCCGGCGGCGATACGTCGTCCGACGCTCAAGAGATCACAGAGTGAAGTTCGAGGTGGTACGGCTCGTCGCTATAATTGCTGGGGCAAGGGAGATTTCGTACTCAAGTCCATGGGTCGCCTGCTCTAGAGCCAGCTTGCATGGAGGTGAGCAGCGAAGTTCCGTCACACCAAGGAGCCGCATTAGATAGTTGAAACTCGAAATCTCGCGGGGAAAATCAAATTCCTCAACATTCGGAAATGCGTCCGGATTCTCTTGAGTGCGTAATCTCAACCGTGAGGTTTCGACGCTAAACGTTCCGTATATGGCGCCGGTCGGTTCTGACACGGCGTCGATCTCGGCCTGTATCCCAAGTGACGTCTCGCCGGCGAGCAATAATTTGATCCGACCTATGTCCAGCCCACGACGCAGAGCGCGAACGGGATCCTGACGTTGGAAGGCTGCGTCCATGGCGGCGAATTCAGGGTGCAAGCGCGAGAACTTCACCAACATGTCCGCCATCAGCTTCGCTTTACGCTCGCTGAAGGACTGGCCTTCGAGGTGGGTTACAAACACATCGCCAGCGACCATGTGGCGCCAGCCGGCCTTGCGCGCGCGGTAGCAGAAGTCACTCTCTTCGCCATACGCGACGGGGAACTGCACGCTGTCGAAATAGCCAATGTCATTCAGGCAGGCCCTCTGGATGAACATGCAGAAGCCAACCGTGGTGTGGACCTCCGCGCGCTTGCCTGCGTTCATTTCGGCGGCTAGCCGATGGAGTGTCGCGTTATCCACTTCCAGCTCGCCGGCGGCCCCCCCGCAAAGCAAGGGGTAGCAGCTGATATGGCTGCCCCCCTGGTTGGTCATCGGATTGACCGTTGCTATGCGATCACCAACGGCCGCAGCGGCGATGCGGTCGAGCCAATCATCGTAGACGATGGTGTCGCTGTTGAGCAGCAACACGTCCCGGTCTGCATGCACCTTCATCCCGAAATTTACAGTGCGCGTAAATCCGAAATTCTGTGGATTGGTGAATAGCGTAATCCGTCCTTCGTCCCGTAGCTCGGCGAGAGTTGTCGAGACCTTTGGATCTGTTGAAGCGTCGTCAATAACAATTAGCTCACAATCGACTGCAGTCCGAGCATTCAGTACCGAATTGATGCACTGGCTGGCAAGGTCAATTTGATTGTGAATTGGGATGATGACGTCGATCGGAGCCGACGTCATAGCGCTCTATTCTCTCTCTTGCCATACAAGATGTAATGGATGAACGGATTGATCTTCGCATCCATTACATCTCGATTTTTAAGAAGATAAGATGCCGTATCAAACGTCGAGTTTGGGTTACGCAATTCAACGAAGCCAAATCTGACAAAGTGCGCAATCGGATCCATGCCGGAGAGGCGAACATCATCGTAAGCGTTAAGGTAGTAATCTCGATCAAATAATCCAGATTCCAAAACTATCTTCTGATTCTTTCGTGTGCGGAATCTGTTGATATTCCTGCGGTCAAAAGATTTTTTCCACACATTCAGAAGAGCGTTTCTAATGGAGGCGATTTCGTTGCGTGCCACATCGAGTTGCGTGTCGCGCTTCTCCACGATATCTCGCAACTCTGCAAGCTTCTCGTCTTTCGTTTCAAGCAGTTCCGAATTCGATTTCGCCTCTTCGACTACGGTGCGGTGCTCGACCGACATTTCGCCCATGAGCTCAAAATACTGCTGTGCGATTTTTGTAAAATCGGGGTTCTGATCGAACTGCGCGAACAGATCGGCGACGACACCGCTGCTGCTCCCTACGTATAGTATTCCGAGGCCGTGGGAGTGAAAGAAGCTAAACGCGGGATATTTTTCCTTGAGCTCGGACCAGAAACGCCACACCCCAAATCCGCGTTCATGCACGTTGATATCGTGGAATATTATTACGCCCGATCCGGACATTTTAGGCAGCCAAGTCTCGAAATCGTCCTTCACTGCTTCATAGGTATGGTAACCGTCGATATGAAGCAGATCGACCGATTTTGAATCGAAAGACTTCAATGCATCTGAGAAGAAACCCTGAACATAATATTGCTGCGGATAGCGCTTCGCAATTGTAGCGCGGAATGTGTCAAAAACGTCCGAGGTGTGGAAGCTCGCATGTTCGTCGCCGACCCAGGAATCAACTGCAACGCATTGTGTGTGGATGTTCAGATGTTCAGCGACCTGGCAGGCCGCAAAAAAGCTCATGCCGTTATGGACGCCAAGTTCCACATAGCGCCGGGGGCGCAGAATGGAGAAGAGCGCAAACAGAACGGGTATGAGCCGTGACCACGCCGAAAACCGCATGACATCGATTCGCAGGAACGTCGTCGACATGCAGTCGATCAGCAGGTTCATGCTCAGCTTTTCCGGAATCTCCGGATTGGCCGCTGGGATCGTTTTGAATCGTCCATCATATGGCGTGCCATCGCCCTTCATTGGCTGGCACACAATCCGTATTTCCGTTCCATCGATCTGCGCGCCGACCGCGCACCCCTTAACGAAATCGGGCTTGTCCCACACGAGCGCAGCATCTCGCATGAATGTCTCCGCTAGCCCGCGGGTCACCGGAATGCCTGAGCGCGGCTCAAAAAGGTATGCGGGCATGGATCTGATCGGCCAGCCCAGTTCTTTGGGCGCTAGGCCGTTGGCTCCTTCGTCGTTGACGCCGTAATTTGCCACAACGATGTTGAGGTTCTCCGGTCGTACCCGACCGTCCATTATAAAGCTCAGTATCTTTGTGACGTGGTTGCCCTCGTTTTCACCATTGTTGTGCTTGCTTTCCATCAAGCGCCGGGCGTTCGATGCTTTGTATTTCAGCCGTTCGGCTGACCGAACGGGGACATGCAACAGGTTCAGTCCAATCTGTTCGTTAACCGGAGGACAATCCCGTCGGGGGCAGACGTCATGGTTGCCTTCTTGAATATGAAAGTCCGGGTGCGCATTCATGTAGATGGCGGACACGGCAACTTTCAGGATCGAGGATACCCGCCCGCTCCAGAAATAATCCTGATTGGCGTCGAATGCGTCGAAACTGCCATAAGCAGTCGGTATCAAATTGGCCCATGGCAGATGCATGACGTCATGAGGAAAGGCGTGCAAATAATCGTGTAGTGCGGACTTTCCCTCGACGTTAACGAATTCGTCGGCATCTAGGAAGAAAACCCAATCTGCTCCATCGCCAACAGCCTTCCTGCTCAAAATATTCATCATCGCGGACTGATAACGTTCTTGCGTCTTGCAGGTATAGAGTTCGACGTGGGGCCACATCTCCGCAAACGCGCTTATTGTCTCTTGGGTTCCATCGGTTGATTGGATGTCGACAATAAAAACCCTGTCGAATAAAGTCGCCATCTGATTCAGGAATGGAACAATAATATCCGCTTCATTCCGAACCATGGAAATAGCGCATAATTTGAGGCCGTTATTCTTACTGACATCAATCATGGATGGAGCCTCAAAGTAGGGAAAGGGGCGCTTGATATCCGGTTCTGGCGGCAAAAGCCATTGGCGAAGTTTCTGCTTTAAGCTTTTCGTTCTCTCACTTCTTCCAGCGCTATCCCCTTTTGGTGGGCCGAGAAGCGCTCGGAAACAGAAGGCGGATGCACTGACGGCGCGCCATATCACACGCGCCAAGTCGGTCAAGCCGTCGTGAGAACTAGGTGTTTAGTCCCGGCATTTGGTGGATTGGATCGAGGGTGAATCGTTTCCGGCTCTGAAGTCCAGCGCTTGCAGATGAACTCGTAGGGCGTGAGGCCTTTGAGGGTCTTCAGGCGCCGGCCGAAATTGTAAGCTGAGACGAAGTCCTGGAGGTGACGATCGAGCTGGTCGTGGCTGTCGTAGTGATAGCGTTTGACGGTCGCGTCTTTGATCGTCCGGTTCATTCGCTCGACCTGCCCATTGGTCCAGGGATGGTTGATCTTGGTGAAGCGGTGCTCGATGCCATTCTCGCGGCAGCGCATCGCGAACATGTGGGTGATGTAACGGGCCGTGGGACCGTTGGCGTAGCGCGGCGGGAAGCGGAATTGGATGCCGTTGTCGGTCAGGATCGTATGGACCCTGTAGGGAACGGCTGCGATCAGGGCGACGAGGAAAGCTGAGGCCGTCACCCGGTTGGCGCTCTCCACCAGTTGCACGAAGGCGAATTTGCTCGTCCGATCGATCGCGACAAACAGATAGAGCTTTCCTTCGGCGGTCTGGACCTCGGCGATGTCGATGTGGAAGAAGCCGATCGGGTAGGACTTGAACCGCTTCTTCGGCTCCTTGTCGCCCTCGATCTCCGGTAGCCGGCTGATGCCGTGCCGTTGCAGGCAGCGATGCAACGACGAACGGGTCAGATGCGGGATCGTGGCCTGAAGCGCGTAGAGGCAGTCATCCAAAGGCAGCAGGGTATGTCGTCGAAAGGCGACGATGATCGCCTCTTCCTCGGCTGACAGAACCGTCGAAGCCGGCTGCTGCGGGCCCGTCGGCAGATCAGCCACCGAGGCCCGCTTCTTCCACTTCGCGACGGTCTTCTGGTTGATGCCGTAGCACTTTGCCAGAGCCCTCAGGCTCGCTTGACTATGCTGTATCGCTCGACGGATCGCCTCCGTCGTTGTGGCGCTCCCGTGCAGAACCTGGCCCATAGTGCCTCCTTCCATCCGATGGAAAAGATCGCACCATCAAAACCTGGGATCAAACACCTAGGCGTTGTCCATGGCAGATCATTGCGCGCCGGATGGCTCCGTGCGGGATCACGTGGCGCTTTCACTAATCGCGCCTGTCTGCAGATGCTCGCCACGAAGGACGCTGCGGCTTTGAAGTCGGATTGGCCACTATCATAGGGACAGAGAACAGGGGCGAACTCGCGGGGAGGATGTCCGTCGAACCGCATAGCGCCCCTGTGGCGCTGGTTACGATCAAAGGCCAGGCACACGACCGATAGAAGCGCGCGCTGCTAAAGCCTACCAGGAAGTTGCGGTGCGAAGCCGGGCGGCTTCAGCGGCGACGGGAGAAGGGGTCGAAAGGGAGGCTATGATATTCCCAGCTTGTGCCAAGTTGAGCGGCCCGCTGTGGATACGATGGGTGTCCACACCAATACCGCGGGACTGCTGGGCCGGATCAATTGTCGAATGGGCACTGCTAAGGCTGATCCCGAGAACGCAGAAGCATGACCAATCACCGGAAATTCACTGGCTCGCGCCTGGAAGGTTGACGGCTGCACATCGATTGTCTCGCGTTGGGATTTAGTTGGGGACATGCGGCGCAATCGAGTCCAGATGACGGCTTCCGCTCAAATTCGGATGCACAGCCACTTCTTTCCCCAGCTTGCGTGGGACAACGCAGGGAGGAATTCGCTTTTTGTGACAGCTTGGAAATGTTTAATTTTTTATCAAACCACGTCGTTATGTCGGCTTCGAGCGCCGTAGCGTCGGCGGGTTGCGCAAGTATGGGGGGCTGGGGTAAGTGCCTGCTTTGAAAAAAACCGAACATCAGACGTTTTATAATCCAGGTCATCAATGTCGTCGCCAGACCTCACGCTTCCCAGTTTCGCACATTCTATCATCAGGCATCGCCAATTGATCTGGCGGCTTGTCGTGCGAGAGGTGACAGCGCGCTTTCAAGGCAGCGTTCTGGGCGTGGCGTGGATGATTCTCACGCCGCTCTTGACGGCGGCGATGTACACATTTGTTTTCAGCACGGTGTTCCGAACGCGGTGGGGAGTAGAGCAGACCGGGCCGTTTGATTTTGCTATTCTGCTGCTCGTGGGCACAGCGGTCCATGGGGTATTTGCTGAAGCTGTGGCGCGTGCGCCTGGGCTGATTGTCAGCCATCCAACCTATGTGACGAAGGTCGTGTTTCCGATCGAGATATTGCCGATTGTGGCAGTATTATCGTCACTTGTGAACGCAGGAATTACGATTGCTATTGTGTTGATCGGACAGATGTTATTGAAGGGTGTTTTCAATTGGACATTTGTTTTATTTCCGATCGTGCTGTTGCCTTTCCTTATTTTTGTCCTTGCGCTGGTAATGCTTTTTTCGGCTTGCGGCGTATTCTTGCGCGATCTGTCGCAAGTTGTTGGTTTACTTGTGACATTTTCGCTATTTCTGACGCCGATCTTTTATCCGCTTAGCGCGGTCCCTGAGCCATTCAGGACGGTGATGCGGCTCAACCCCCTGACCTCGATAGTCGAACAATCTCGGACGGTCGTTGTCTTCGGCGGCTTGCCAGACCTCTTCAGCCTGTCGATCTATATGTGCTTAGCGCTGGTCTCGCTTGCTGCGTCTTTCTGGCTGTTCCAGCGTCTGCGCCCGGGGTTTGCCGATGTCCTCTGATGCCTCGATCAAAGTCGACGGAGTTGCGAAGGCCTATCGAGTCTATGCCAAGCCGACGGACCGGCTGAAGCAGGCCATCATGCCGCGCCTGAGTTGGCTAGTGTCGCCGATTTTCAGACTGTTGGGCAGGTCTGCCGTCGCGTCGCGCTATTTCACCGAGCACTGGGCTCTCCGAGAGCTTAGCTTCGAAGTCGCGCGAGGTGAAACGATCGGTGTGATCGGCCGCAATGGCTCGGGCAAATCAACGCTCCTGCAGCTGATCTGCGGTACGCTGACGCCGAGCCAGGGCGACATCGTGGTGAAGGGCCGCGTCGCGGCGCTGCTGGAACTTGGTTCGGGCTTTAATCCAGAATATACCGGGCGCGAGAATATTATGCTCAACGCCAGCATCCTCGGCCTCTCGCGCGAGCAGACCTTGGAGCGCATGGCCGCGATCCTGGACTTCGCCGATATCGGCGAAGCGGTCGATCAGCCTGTGAAGGCTTACTCATCGGGCATGGCGATGCGCCTTGCCTTTGCTGTCATTGCGCATGTCGATGCCGATGTTCTGATCATCGACGAGGCTCTGTCGGTTGGCGATTCCTATTTCCAGCAGAAATGTCTGCGCTGGCTGCGCGGTTTCCAAGCGAATGGCACCGTGCTTTTCTGCAGCCACGATACCAATTCGGTCCTGAACTTCTGCGATCGCGCGATTTGGCTCGACTATGGCGAGTTGCGGATGGCTGGAGCATCAAAGGATGTCTGCGAAGGGTACATCGCCTTCATCAATTCGATCATGCAGGGGTTGCCGCCTGTATCGGTCAAACCATCTCGCCCGTCCGAGCAGGCCGGCGGGGCGGACGATGCCGGCAAGATCTTGCAGGCGAAGCCGCTGATCCGTGTTTTGCCGCCGCCGCCAGCTCCGACCGGCCGGGTTGTTTTCGATTGGCTGAAAGAGAGTGCGGGTTTCGGCAGCGGAGATGTCGATATTCTCTCGGTAGAGCTGACCGATCCGTTTGGGGTGACTCCAACGTGGATTACGGGGGGCGAGGATCTGCAGCTGACCGCCCGCGTCCGTATTGTTCGCGATATTGCCTCGCCAATCTTCGGATTCCAGACCAAGGATCGACTTGGGCAGCCGATTCTGGGAGAGAATACGATTTCCTATCGTACAGACTTGCCCGAATTGTTGCGCGGCGGAGAGACCGTGCTGGCCCGCTTCACGTTCCCGCTCCCGCTTCTGGCTTCGGGGCGGTACTCCGTGACGTTTGCGGTCGCATCCGGCACACTCGATAGTCACTCGCAGCATCAGTGGGTCCACGATGCCTTGTTCTTCGACGTCCATTCCCCCCATCGAAGCGGGGCGCTCGTCGGCGTCGAGCTCAAAGCGGTCTCGGTCACGGTGGAGCCGCCTGAAGCTGCAGGCGGTTAGGGCAATCTTGGATCCAATTGGATTGTTTAACCTCTCGGCGCTGGATTAGGAGATCTGGAGCAGCGTTCCTTCCCACTCAGCTTGCCGACCTCGCGAGGTGCCCGGTCGCTCGGCTTCGCCGTGGAGGTGCCGAAGGGATGAGTGGCTGGCTTGACCGTCAGCGCTGGCCCGTTCTCCTTCGCGTGCAGAGCCCTCCCAGGAGCGGGGGGCTGGCTGCGCCCGGATGGGACAATGGTGCGCCGGCAGTGGCTTGAGATGCATCGAATTTCGTGAGAGTGGTCAGCGGCTGAGTTCGCCAACAGGCCGTTCCTCATTCGACGTTTTGCCATACGCAGCCTCTGCGCGTCTTCCTTGCCGAATCGGACGATAAATGACCGTACCCTCATTGATTGATTATGCTCAGGCCGCTGGCGAGACTCAGAGCAAGCCGGCGCCTTATCTCGAAATCTATGAACGGTATTTCGGACATTTGCGGGATCGTGACGTGGCAATTCTCGAACTGGGCGTTGCCGACGGCAAATCGATGAAGATGTGGCGGGACTGTTTTCCCAAGGGCACGATCGTTGGCATTGACCTGTTCCCACCACAGATCGATGAGGCTCGGGTCCATATCCATCAGGGGGCGCAAGACGACCGGGCATTTTTGCCGAAGGTCTCACAAGAACACGCCCCGCAAGGTTGGGACATCATCGTGGACGACGCCGCACATATTGGCGAACTGGCGAAAATTAGCTTCTGGCACCTGTTCAAAAACCATCTCAAGGCCAACGGTGTTTATGCTCTGGAGGATTGGGGTACGGGATATTGGGGAAACCATCCATATTACCCAGATGGAAAATATTTCTCCGAGCAGAGCGACGAGACGTTACTGCACTCTTTGGCGAACCGTCTGATAAAAAATGCACCGGTGGAGTGGCCGAAGCTCAATCTGGTCCAGAAGCTGCTCCGCCGCTATCAGTATACGCGACGCTTCAAGTCTCATGAGTTTGGCCTCCCGGGTTTTATCAAGCAACTCGTCGACGAAATTGGCCGTTCGGACTGGACCCACCCTGAATATGGCGTGCCGCCTTCTCGTTCATCCTCGGTGGCGCACGAGCGGTCGCCCTTCTCCAGCGTCTTGGTGACGCCGGGCGTGACGTTGATCACGAAGGCCGGCGCTTAAGCGGGCTATTTGCCGCACAACACGTCTTCTATCGACGCGCCTTAACGGCAGGCGAACATTGCAGTTTCGTGCTGACCTGACCGGAGAGAGCCGACTCGGTTTATCTGAACAGTTTCGGGGCTGCCGCTAAGTGGGTTTCGGCCCTTGTTATGCCGCAACCGGGATCGGCTGCAGCGCGTTGAAGTAGGCTTGATCGGGCGTTTTCCGTCCCAGAAACTGATGAGGCCTCCGACCGTTGGATCGCCGACTGTCTGAGTGTTTGCAGTCAAGTTTTTCTGACGGGTTGCTTTTAACTGCCGCCGGGAATGACGTGGTCTTCAGCTTGGTGCAGGCCTGTTGTTCTGTGACCTTGGTTTTGGCTCGACACGGATTCGCGCTGAATCAGTCAGGCCGCGTGCGTCACCGGGATGATGCTGCTATCAAGAGTATCGGGAGCGCCTGTTGTCGCAATGTCGCGCGTTCGCATTGCCTCGCTCGCGAGGGCTGCTATCTGGCTGATCGGAGTCAGCATGGTGAAATTCGGGCTAGCGGTTGTCGAATGGGTTGAGGTCGATCGACGCTCGGGCGCTGCTGGAGGCGGCTAGCAATGTCCGCCTATCTCATCGCTTGACACGTCGAGTGCGGCTACCTATGCGATATGCCAAAGTGAAACTTTCAACGCGGCGTTCAAATACTATGTTATTTGACGCAAGCATTTTGATAGGTGGCCTATGCGAGTGAAGCTTTATCAAGATGGCGCCGACATTAATGCCATTCTAAAGGCTGCTGAAGAAGGCCGCGTTGCAGGCTTCACCACCAATCCCACGCTGATGCGCAAGGCTGGCATTTCCGATTACAAGGAATTTGCTCAAACTCTGATCAAAGCTATTCCTAGCAAGCCCATCTCTTTCGAAGTGTTTTCCGACGATTTTTCGGCCATGGAAGCGGAGGCGCGGGAAATTGCCAGTTGGGGTGGCACCACTTCAATCAAGATTCCTATCACCAATACGAAGGCCGAAAGTTCCGCGCCATTGATACAAAAGCTCTCATCCGAGGGTATGTCGCTCAATGTGACGGCCATCACCACGCTCGAACAAGTGGATGTGGTCGCGCGCAGCGTATCCCCCACGTCTCATGTCATCGTCTCGATATTTGCCGGTCGTATCGCGGATACAGGAGTTGATCCGGTTCCGGTGATGACGGAGGCTGCAAGGCGCCTAGCGCACCTGCCCAAAGCTGAATTGCTCTGGGCCAGCCCGCGCGAACTTCTGAATGTCATTCAGGCTGACCAGTGTGGCTGCCATATTATCACGGCTACGCCGGATATTTTGGCCAAGCTCAAATTGCTCGGCAAGGATCTCACTCAATATTCGCTCGAGACTGTAAAGATGTTTTATGAAGACGCGCGCGCTGCTGGTTACAAGCTGGTCTGATTTTCGCGACGCACCTGCTTTCGAATAATTTCGATCTGTGTGGTGCTGCCGCCCAGCGAGTATATCCAAGTATGAGAACGCTACGATCCGGCCGTCTCGTATTTGGCGTGACTCATTTGGCTTCTATTCGTATTGGCGGGTTGCCGCGTCTAGCGTGGATTCGCGTGCTTTGAATCTGCCGCGATCTTGCCCGGGCGAGCCGTCGGATGGGGCCGGTTTCGCGCGGTGCTTTCTTCTGGTAGAGGGGCTGCGCCTGTATGGCTGCTGCTCGCGGCGTCATAAGAGTCTTTCATAGGGTGGTGCACCGTGAGTGTTATGCAGCGCGTTCTTGTCACCGGCGCCGCTGGTTTCATTGGATCCAACTTGGTCGACCGTTTGCTGGCGGACGGATATGAGGTCGTCGGCTACGACAATTTCAGCACCGGCCAGCGGCGGTTCCTGGTCGATGCGAATGCCTCGCCGCGCTTTTCCATGGTGGAGGGAGACCTGCTGGATCAACCGGCGCTTGGGGCGGCGATGAAGGCAGTGGACACTGTGTTCCATCTCTCTGCCAATGCCGATATCCGCTTTGGAACGCTGCATCCGCGTCGGGATCTCGATCAGAACACCATTGCTACCTTCAATGTGCTGGAGGCCATGCGGGCGAACGAGGTAAAGCGGATTGCCTTTTCCTCCACCGGATCGGTCTATGGGGAGGCCAAGGTCATACCGACACCGGAGGATGCACCGTTTCCGGTGCAGACATCTCTCTACGGCGCATCCAAGCTCGCCGGTGAAGGGCTGATCGCGGCCTATTGCGAAGGCTACGAGATGCAAGGTGTGGTGTTTCGGTTCGTGTCCATTCTGGGCGAGCGCTATACCCATGGACACGTCTTTGATTTCGTCCACAAGCTGCAGCAGGATCCGACAAAGCTGTCCGTTCTAGGTAACGGTCAGCAGCGGAAATCTTACCTCTATGTCCAAGACTGCATCGATGCAGTGCTATTTGGAATGAAGAATTCGCAAGATCGATTTTCGATCTACAATCTCGGAACTGATGAATATTGCCAGGTTAGTGATTCTATTGATTGGATCTGCCAAAAATTAGGCCTCGCGCCGTGTTTGCAATATTCGGGGGGGGATCGCGGCTGGATTGGTGATAATCCGTTCATTCTGCTGGATTGTCAGAAAATCCGAGCTTTGGGCTGGAAGCCGACGCTGACTATCCGTGAAGGCGTCGAACGCACAGTGGATTATCTTCGCGGCAACGGTTGGGTGTTCGAGGCGCGAAACTGATGAAAGTCGCGGTTATGGGCCTCTGGCACCTCGGCAGCGTCACTGCCGCCTGCCTCGCTGACCTGGGGCACCAGGTTGTCGGGATTGATCCTGATGCGGCCGTTATCGATGGTTTGATGCGCGCGGTGGCGCCCGTATTCGAACCAGGTCTGGCAGAGTTGATTGCGCAAGGGCTGGGCCGTGACAGGCTTCGCTTCACGAGTGATGTCGCTCGAGCCGGCGACTCGGAAATCTTGTGGGTGACCTTCGACACGCCGGTGGACGAGAACGATGTCGCGGATGTCGACATGGTGGTCGATCGGGTCAAGGCGATCCTGCCATATCTTGCTCAGAAAACCCTCGTTCTGATTTCGTCGCAGGTTCCCGTGGGAACCACCCGCGGCCTTATCCGCCATGCCGAGGCGATCGGCCGTGCAGACCTCGGTTTCGGCTGTGCGCCCGAGAACCTTCGGCTGGGAAAGGCGATCGACGTCTTCCTCAAGCCCGACCGCATCGTGGTCGGTCTTCAGCATGCGGATGACCGGAGCCGGATCGAAGCTTTGCTCTCCGTGCTTTCAGCGCCAATCGAATTCATGTCGATTGAATCCGCCGAGGTGACCAAACACGCTATCAACGCCTTCCTGGCGATGTCAGTGGCGTATGCCAATGAAATCGCGGCGGTGTGCGAGGCGACGGGGGCGGACGCACGCCAAGTCACCCGCGGTCTGAGAACCGAGGCACGCATAGGCTCCAAGGCCTATGTGGCGCCGGGGCCGGCGTTTGCGGGCGGGACGCTCGCCCGTGACATCGCCTTTCTTTCGGGAATCGGCGAGACGAAGGCGATTGGGTTGAAATTGCTGCCGTCAGTAGCTGTTTCCAACGATGCGCATAAGTCGTGGGCTTTGCGCAGTCTGAGGCATGCCCTTAAGACAATGGAGGGCCGTCGTATCGCCGTCTTGGGTCTAACCTACAAGGCCGGTACGGATACACTTCGACGATCGTGGGCAGTGGAGTTGGTTCGTGCGCTGCTTGAAGCGGGGGCCGACGTGGTGGCGCATGATCCGGTCGTCACGTCTGTTCCACATGATCTTCCGCTGGCACTGGCAGCTTCGGTCGAACTGGTGCTGAAGGGGGCGGATGCGGCGGTTGTCGCGACGGAGTGGCCGCAGTTTCAAAGTGTGGATTGGCCTGCGGCGGTCAAATCCATGCGATGCCAGATCGTAGTGGACCCTTATGGTATGATCGGAGATGCGTTGGAGCGGGCGCCAGACGTTGCCTATCTGCGTGTCGGGTATCGATCGCAGAGCGCGGGCTGAGGGATGGCGAGCATTTATTCACTCTCGGGACGGCGCGCGATCATTACGGGGGCCAATCGTGGCCTCGGGCTGGAGATTGCTCACCACTATGCTGCGGCGGGTGCAGAACTGGCCTTGGGCGCGCGGGATTTCGATCTCCTGGAGACCGAGATCGCCAAGCTGAAATCTCGGTATGCGGGCCTGTCGGTCATCGGCCGCCGTCTGGATGTCTCCGTTCCCGAAGATGTGGCCGACTTCGCGCGCTGGGCCAGTGAAGCGCTTGGATCCATCGACGTTCTCGTGAACAATGCCGGCGTCTACGGGCCAATGGGGGACGTCGAAACCGTCTCGTGGGACGCTTGGGCCCAAGCTTTCGCCATCAACGTCTACGGGTCTGTGCTGATGGCTTCGGCGGTTGTGCCGGGGATGAAGCAGATGGGACGAGGGACAATCATTCAGATCTCCGGCGGTGGAGCAACCAACCCGCTTCCCGGAATCAGCGCCTATGCCAGTTCCAAGGCCGCTATCGTGCGCTTCGCCGAGACGTTAGCTCTAGAGGTTAAGGACCACGGAATCACGGTCAACGCCATTGCGCCTGGCGCGCTCAACACCCGCATGCTCGAAGAGGTTCTCGCTGCCGGGCCGGAACGCGTGGGTCAGGCGTTCTACGACCGCTCGCTGGAGCAGCAGGCGAAGGGCGGGACACCGCCGAGCAAGGGCGCCGAGGCAGCCGTGTTCCTGGCCTCCGATGCCGCACGTGGCATAACCGGGCGTTTGATCAGTGCGGTTTGGGATCGCTACGAGGCCTGGCCGGACCACCTCGATGCTCTGGACATGAGCGATCTTTACACTCTACGCCGGATCACGGGCCGCGACAGGAACCAGGATTGGGGCGACCGGTGACTGCTAAATTTGGCGTAGCCATTATTGGATGCGGGTTCATCGGCCAGAAGCGGGCCGGAACTCTTGGTTCGCGAGGTCGCCTTCTCGCTTGTGCCGACCCCGAAAAGGAGCGAGCAGACAGCGTGGCCCGACGCTATGGCGGGGCGGGATTTGCGGATTGGGCCGAGGCCCTGGCGACCCCGGGCGTCCAAGTGGTCATCGTCGCCACGCGTCATGATGCTCTCGCCGAGATTACCGCAGCTGCGATCCGTGCCGGCAAGCACGTGCTCGTGGAGAAGCCCGCAGGTCGCAATCCCGACGAAGTCTTCCCGCTGCTGGAGTTGGCCGCAGCGCATGGCGTGAAGGTGCATGTGGGGTTCAATCATCGATATCATCGCGCCTTCCGTAAGGCCCGAGAGATCGTGGACGGTGGCGCCATCGGCGAGCTGATGTTCTTGCGCGCGCGCTACGGTCATGGCGGGCGCCCCGGCTATGACCGCGAATGGCGTGCGGATCCCGTGTTGTCGGGAGGCGGAGAACTAATCGACCAGGGGCCTCACCTGATCGACTTGGCCGGTTGGTTTCTCGGTCACTTCGCTGAGGTTCAGGGTTTCGCTCACACCTATTATTGGGACATGCCGGTCGACGACAATGGCTTCATGATACTCAGGACCGCAGCCAAGCAGGTGGCTTTCCTGCATGCCAGTTGCACCGAATGGAAGAACCTCTTCTCGTTCGAGCTCTATGGCCGCCAGGGAAAGCTGGAAGTGACCGGGCTTGGCGGCAGTTATGGAACCGAGCGACTGACGCACTATCATATGCTGCCGGAAATGGGGCCGCCCGAGACCACCTCATGGGAATACCCCATGGCGGATGATTCATGGGTGGCGGAGCTGCAGGAATTTCTCGACGATATCGAACTGGACCGAGCGCCGGCCGCGGGCCTCGACGCCGCAATTGCCGCGCTTGTCATTGTTCAGCAGATCTATAAGGCCTCTGGTTATGATCATCACGCGTAGCCCCCTGCGTATCAGCCTCGGTGGCGGCGGGACAGACCTTGCCTCCTATTATGAGGAGCATGAGGGGTTTTTGATCGCTGCTGCGATCGACCGTTATGTGTATGTCACGGTGATGCGCCCCTTCACCCAGGGGATCTTTCTGAAGTACTCTAAGCTTGAGCATGTCGAAGCGATCGATGATGTCGAGCATCCGATTATTCGAGAAGCCTTGCGGATGCTCGATCTGAGGATTTCTCAGATCGAGATCACCACCTTGGCGGACATCCCGTCCGGGACAGGGTTGGGCTCATCGGGAAGCTTCACCGCGGCGCTGTTGCGGGCTTTGTGGGCCTATCGCATGAAGCTTCTCCATCCCGGGGAACTGGCACGTCTCGCCTGCGAAATCGAGATCGAGAAACTTGGAGAGCCGATTGGGAAGCAAGATCAATATATTTCGGTATACGGTGGCATCACCTGCTTTGATTTCTACAAGGATGGAGGAGTTCAGGCCTATCCGCTGGCGATCAGCCAGGACACTTTGTTCGACCTCGAAGATAATCTTCTCCTGTTCTTCACCGGTTTCGCGCGAAGCGCCGGCGCGATCCTGAAGGACCAGCATGTGCGCAGCCAGAAGAGCGACGCGTCGATGCTGGCAAATCTCCATTACGTCAAAGAGATCGGCTACCGCAGCAAGGCCGCTCTCGAAGGCGCTCGTCCCGACGAGTTCGGGGCTTTGATGCATGAGCACTGGGAAAACAAGAAGAAGCGCTCTGGCGGCATGAGTAATCCCCTTATCGATGAATGGTACGAGCTGGGGATGAAGAATGGCGCAATTGGCGGAAAACTCGTGGGCGCCGGAGGCGGTGGATTCTTGATGTTCTATGCTGAGGACCGCAACCGGCTACGCCATGCCATGTCCCATGCTGGCCTGGAAGAGGTGCGCTTCCGCTTCGATTTCGAAGGTACCAAAGTCATCCTGTCATGACTTTGCCGGTAGCGATTCTTGCTGGTGGTTTGGCGACACGTCTTCGGCCGATCACGGAGACGATCCCAAAGGCGCTGCTGAGTGTTGCCGGCGAGCCTTTTATTGCGCACCAGCTTCGACGGTTGAAGGTCAGCGGCGCGACAAGGGTCGTGCTCCTGGTCGGCTATCTCGGAGAACAGATCAAAGCCTTCGTCGGCGACGGTGCAGCGTTTGGCCTTCAGGTGGACTATCACTTCGATGGCGATGTTCTGCTGGGCACGGGAGGGGCGCTTCGGGCTGCCTTGCCACTTCTTGGAGACGCCTTTTTCGTCACTTATGGTGACAGTTATCTGGATATGCGGCTGGCTGCGGCAGAATTGGCCTGGCGGTGTTCAGGGGCGCCGGCATTGATGGCCGTGTTCCGTAACGACGGCCAGTGGGACACGAGCAATGTCGAGTTCGAGAATGGCCGCATATTGCGATACGATAAAACCGATCGCACGGATCGGATGCGCCATATCGACTATGGCTTCGGCATCGTTACGGCTGCTACGCTCCTGCTGCAGCCTGAGGCCCAAGCCTTCGATCTCGCTACTGTTTACCGAGACCTGTCCTTGGACGGTGAACTCGCAGGATTTGAAGTGCATGTGCGCTTCTACGAAATCGGCTCGCAGGATGGGCTGAAAGAAACAGACGATTACATCAGAGGCAACGGAATGACCGTCACCAACTACACCAAGCAGTACTATGAAGAGGTCCTGGCCGTTGCAAGCGGGATCGACCAGCAACAGGTCGATGCGATGGTTGACGTCCTCGTCGACGTTCGAGCCAAGGGCGGGCGCCTGTTTATCCTCGGAGTGGGCGGTAGCGCCGGAAACGCGGGTCATGCCGTGAACGATTTCCGCAAGCTGTGCGGTATCGAGAGCTACGCTCCGACTGACAATGTCTCGGAGCTGACGGCCCGTACGAATGACGAAGGTTGGGCCACCGTGTTCGCTGGCTTCTTACGTGTCAGCCGAATCCGGGCTGAAGATGCCGTGCTGGTCTTCTCTGTGGGTGGCGGCAACGCCGAGAAAAACATCTCGCCGAATATCGTCGAGGCGCTCAAGCTGGCAAAGTCCGTCGGTGCACGCGTGATCGGCGTGGTGGGACGCGACGGTGGTTATACCAAGGTGGTTGCCGATGCCTGCGTGGTCGTGCCGACCGTCAATCACGCCACCGTGACGCCTCATACCGAAGCGTTTCACGCGGTCGTGTGGCACGGAATGGTCACTCATCCCAAGCTGTTGACCAATGAGATGAAGTGGGAATCCGTGCGGTGACCCAGAAGGCGGTCTTCCTCGATCGTGACGGCGTCCTGGTCGAGGAAATCTTCTATCCGCATACTGGAGAGCGCGAGGCTCCCTTGGGACCGAACGACGTATGCTTGCTACCGGGGGCGGCGCAGGGGCTGCGCGATCTGCGGGCCGCTGGTTTCTCACTGGTTGTCGTATCAAACCAGGGGGCGGCTGCCAAAGGTAAGGTTTCTATCGGGAGCCTGTGGTTGGCCCATTTGCGCTTTCTTGATCTGTGCGCGGCCGAAGGTATTGCCTTCGACGGGTGTCACTATTCTTTTTCGCACCCGAATGGCACGGTTCCACATCTTTCAGGATCATCGCTGGAGCGCAAGCCGAGCCCATATTTCTTGCACCTGGCAGCAGCTCAGCTCGATATCGATCTGACGGCCTCGTGGATGGTAGGAGATCGCGAAACTGACGTCCAATGCGGGCAGGCTGCCGGCGCTCGGGCCATACGCTTATGCAACCCGGTTCAGCCCAGTGCCGCCGAAGTCGTGGCATCTGACCTCCCAGAGGCGGCGTTCCTGATCATAGCTGCGGCTAGATAAGCTCAGCGGACCTGCCAAACGCCCTTTAGATTGGCAAGTCTATACCTGGGCATCTGCGAGATACGGGGACACGGACGGCTTTCCGCCGCTGTAATACCAACAGCCGCTGAGGCTGACTCACGTGGTCTTTTTGGCGCTTACGATTCAAACAACGACGAAAACGCTCTAGGGGTGGTTTCCCCCGTGTCATTGCCCCCCGGCATGTGGGGCCGCGATGAAGCCGACACGCGGACTCGTCTCGATGCCTGGAACTCGCCGATCCATCGCGTTCGCGCCAGGATCGAGAAGATCTTCGGGGCCTGGAAACGCAGCTACGGTCTGCGGCGAATGCGATGACGTGGCCTCGCCAAGGCCGCCGCCCAGGTCCACCTCACCGCCATCGCCTACAATCTCAAGCGCACCCGATCGATCGTCATGGCAACCGCCTGACCTCGCAAACCCCGAGACCGCCCGGCACATAAAACCAAGCACGAGCGGGCTCGCAGCAACCAGCGAGCGCCGTCTACGCCTACCCGCGCGCAGGTCTCATAACTCAGGCAGTCGGCTTCTGCCACCACACGCCGGTCCAATCGACTTCCGTCATTGGAGCCGTGATGTCGTGAATACGCCGGTACTCCTCTACTGCCTGACGGCAGCCGTCGATGGCACCGAAATCATCGATGATGATGTATCCACCGGGTGACAGCTGAGGGTACAGCTCTTCGAGAGCGCAATATGTTGATTCATACATATCGCCATCGAGCCGCAATAGAGCGAATGTATTTTCGGTTAATTTCTGCAGGGTATCCTCAAAAAAACCCTTAACAAACACGACTTGATCATCAAGCAGGTTGTAGCGCGAGAAATTGGATTTCACCTCTTCAAGTGAGATCGCCAGTTCTGCATAGGTATGGTGAGGATCATCAATATCAGCTTTGTACACATCCGGTTTGGGTAGCGGGAGGCCCTCGAACGAATCTGCGACGAAGACCCGGCGCTGTTTATCGGAATACAGACCGAGGATCGACCTCATTAGGATGCAGCACCCGCCACGCCAGACGCCAGTCTCGATGAAATCGCCGGGAATCTCAGACTCAAGCGCTCGCGACGCCAGATCAGCAAGGTTCTTGAGGCGCTCAACGCCGACCATCGTATGCGCAGTCTTGGGCCAGTCGAGGCCCGTTTGTCGCTTGTCCGGATCGTAATCCTTGGGGAAATAGGGATGGATGGAGGTATCTTCGTAGATCGTATTTGCTAGTATACGGATCATAAGATCAATATACATGTCGCGCGAATTTTTCAGTTTATCATCCATTATTATTGCCTTTAATCTTTGCCCTCTTATCAAGAAAGGCTCGCCACCTTCGCAGGTCTCCTACCAAATCGGCGTCGCTGCGACTAGAAAAAAACGGTGCGGGTGAAGCTGCTGGACGTGACCGAAATTTTGATAACCTCAAACGCAAAATCATGCCCCTTGCCGACGCCCATCGTGCTCTGGATCGCTTTCCCAGATTGTCCTGCTGCCGCTTCTGTGGACTGCGAATTGAGGTTATCCAACCTGCCTTGGATGAGCCCCGGCATCAGGGCCGCGCAGGCCACGGCTTCAAACACATCAGGCACTCGATCTTATTCAAGCCGCAGGCGATGGCCTCTGCCAGGTCGTCGCGCTGGATTCGTCAACTGGCGCTCGCCTTGAATCTAGCATGGATTTTGGCACCAGCAGCCTCGTCCTGTGGCCATTGGCTTGGCGAACGCGTCTGCCAATGATCCGGTGAACCGTCCCGAGTTTGAGATCAAGCCCAAATTTCCGTCGCCGCTCGCGACATCCGGCTTCATGAAACACCCGATCGTGACTTCTGCTAAATCGGCAGCAGGCCAATTGTATCTCCCCAGGGAAGACCCCCGTCCCTTCCGAAATCCTCGCCCGAACTCAGGCTGGCTTCTGATCGCCGCTGAGTGGCTCGCGCGCCGTCACGCGTCGCGATCCCCCGCTACCCGCAGGATATACCGCCCATAATCTCCCTTCGCCAGCTTCTCACCAAGCGCGGTGAGTTGCCCGGCCGAGATCCATCCCTGCCGGTAGGCGATCTCTTCCGGGCAAGCGATGCGCAGGCCTTGGCGGCTTTCCAGCGTGCGCACGAACTCGCCGGCCTCGAGCAGGCTGTCGGGTGTGCCCGTATCCAGCCAGGCGAAGCCGCGGCCCATGCATTCGACCGAGAGCTCGCCCCGTTCCAGATAGACGCGGTTGACGTCGGTGATCTCGAGCTCGCCCCGAGGGGAGGGCTTGAGGTTGGCGGCGATATCGACGACCTGGGCGTCATAGAAGTAGAGGCCAGTCACGGCCCAGTTCGACTTGGGGGCCTTCGGCTTTTCCTCGATCGAGATCGCCTTGCCGGTCGCGTCGAACGCGACCACGCCGTAACGTTCGGGGTCGCGCACATGATAGGCGAACACGCTCGCGCCTTTGGGGCGAGCAGCCGCCGAGGCCATCATCTCCGGCAGGGAGTGGCCGTAATACAGGTTGTCGCCAAGGATGAGGACTGAAGGCTCGGCAGCGACGAACTCGGCGCCGATGATATAGGCCTGCGCCAGGCCGCCCGGATGGGGCTGCTCGGCATAAGACAGGCTCATGCCCCAATCGGAACCATCTCCGAGCAGGCGCTTGAAGTTCGGCAGATCATGCGGTGTCGAGATGATCAGCACCTCGCGAATGCCGGCCAGCATCAGCGTCGTGAGCGGATAATAGATCATCGGCTTGTCGTAGACGGGCAGGAGTTGTTTCGACATGGCCAGCGTCATGGGGTGGAGCCGCGTGCCGGAGCCGCCCGCCAGAATGATGCCCTTCATCGTCGTCTATCCCGTCTGTTCGGTGGTCAGGAGGCGGCGCACGCAAGCTGCGAGCGCGCCCTGCCATTGCGGCAGCCTGACGCCATGGATCGTCGCGAGTCTGGAGGAGTCCAGGCGCGAATTCGCCGGCCGTTTGGCCGGGGTCGGATAGTCTGAAGTCGCGATACGTTTGACCCGCACGGGCGCGCCGCCGAGCGCAGTGCGCTCGGTGAAGATAGCGTCGGCGACATCGGCCCAGACCGCTTCGCCCTGAGCGCCCATGTGGAAGATGCCGCGCAAGGTGTCGTCGTCGGGGCGCTCGATCAGATTGCGCGCGACGGCGAGGATCGCATCGGCGATGTCGAGAGCGCTGGTCGGGCAACCCGCTTGGTCGGCGACGACGCCGATCTCGTCGCGGGTTTCGGCGAGGCGCAGCATGGTCTTGACGAAGTTCTTGCCGAAGGGGCTGTAGACCCAGGCGGTACGCAGGATGGCATGGTTGGGCGTGGCGGCTGCGACCGCGCGCTCGCCTTCAAGCTTACTGCGGCCATAGGCTGAAATCGGCCCGACCTGATCATCCTCACGATAGCGCCGCCTGAGCGTTCCGTCGAAGACGTAATCGGTCGAGATCTGGATGATCGGGATGTCCAGAGCGGCGGCAGTCTTGGCGACCTCGCCGGCGGCCGTACCATTGACCTGCCGGGCGGCATCCTCCTCGCTTTCCGCCAGGTCGACGGCGGTGAAGGCGGCGGCATTGACGACGATGTCGGGTCGGCTAGCAGCAATCGCTGGCCCAATCGTTTTCAGTTGCGCGAGATCGAGCTGCGGACGTCCGAGTGCGATGACGGTCACGCCCGCGGGCGCACGCTCCAGCAGGGAGAGCACGACCTGGCCCGAATGCCCTGTCACAGCGATCCGCATGGTGATCAATCGAAATAGCGCGGCAGGTCGGAAAGGCGCGGGTGCTTGCGATCCTTGTCCGAGAGCACTAGTTGGTCATGCGGCAGGCGCCAGTCGATGCCCAGCGCCGGGTCATCGAAGGCGAGGCCATGGTCGTTGGCCGGACCGTAGGGCGCGCTCACCTTATAGAGCACTTCAGTATCGGGCTCGAGCGTGACAAAGCCATGGGCGAAGCCGACCGGCACCAGGAGCTGGCGCCAGTTCTCCTCGGAGAGTTCGACGGCGACATGCTGGCCGTAAGTGGGCGACGAGGCGCGGATGTCAACGGCGATGTCGAGGATGCGCCCCTTGGTGACGCGGACCAGCTTGTCCTGCGCGAAGGGGGCCGACTGGAAATGCAGCCCGCGCAACGTGCCGACTATGGCCGAGCGCGAATGATTGTCCTGCACGAAAACGAGGTCGATGCCGGCCAAAGCCATGTCGGACTGCTTGTACACCTCCGAAAAGAAGCCGCGATGATCGCCGTGCTTCTTCGGCGTGATGATCTTCACATCTGGGATCGCTGTGGATTCGACGTTCAACATGAGGTCGTCCGGTTCTGCTCAGGCCGCGCCGAGGCGTTCGCCACGATAGACGCCCGAGCGGATGTCGCCCCACCAGCCGGAATTGGCAAGATACCATTCGACAGTGCGACGCAAACCGGTCTGGAAGGTCTCCTTTGGCGTCCAGCCGAGATCGCGGCCGATCTTGCCGGCATCGATGGCATAGCGGGCATCATGGCCGGGCCGGTCGGTGACGTAAGCGATCAGGCGCTCATGTGGGCCGGCCGGATCGGGCCTGAGGTCGTCGAGGATAGCGCAGATACCCTTGACGACATCGATATTCGCCATCTCGTTGTCACCGCCGATATTGTAGGTCTCGCCGATGACGCCTTTGGTCGCCACCGTCAGCAGCGCGTCGGCATGATCATCGACATAGAGCCAGTCGCGGACATTGAGGCCATTGCCATAGACCGGCAGCGGTTTGCCTTCGAGCGCGTTGATGATCATCAGCGGGATCAGCTTCTCGGGGAAGTGATAGGGCCCGTAATTATTCGAGCAGTTCGTCATCACGGTCGGCAGGCCATAGGTGTGGTGCCAGGCGCGGACCAGATGGTCGGACGCGGCTTTCGAGGCCGAATAGGGCGAGTTCGGCTGGTAGGCCGTGTCCTCGCGGAAGAAGCCCTCGGCCCCCAGCGAGCCAAAGACCTCGTCAGTCGAGATATGGTGGAAGCGAAAGCCCGCCTTGCGGGCATCATCGAGCCCGCGCCAATGGCGCAGCGCCTCCTGCAGCAGCGCGAAGCTACCGACGATGTTAGTCTGGATGAAGTCGCCGGGGCCGTCGATCGAGCGGTCGACATGGCTTTCTGCTGCCAAATGCATGACGATGTCGGGATCGAATTCCGCGAAGATCGCGCGCATGCGCTCGGCAT
The DNA here is from genome assembly GCF_026020075.1 of Bosea sp. NBC_00550. NCBI lineage: Bacteria > Pseudomonadati > Pseudomonadota > Alphaproteobacteria > Hyphomicrobiales > Alloboseaceae > Allobosea > Allobosea sp. NBC_00550. The sequence goes on along the minus strand of NZ_CP102772.1, from coordinate 4,041,419 downwards.
CGCCAATGTCGGCCTGTTCGAAGCGATAGCGGTTGCTGCCAGAGACGGGCGCGAGCGACGCCAGGTTACCGGCATAGGTCAGCTTATCGACGACGCAGACGCTATGCTGCGTCTCGCCAATCAGCTTGCGCACGACCGCCGAGCCGATGAAGCCGGCGCCGCCGGTGACCAGGAATTTCAGTGACACGCCGCTTCACTCCGGAGGGTCGAGAGTCTCTTGGACCCCGATATCAGGCCGCTGGGAAGAAACAGCAAGGTCATGGGCTGTCAAGCATTTGGCTGATCGTGTGACGGGAGGGACGAGCATGAGGTTGGGCTTTGCCCGGTTCGCTGCGATACCCTTGGCTCATGAAGTGCCCGTTTTCGTTCGGGGCAGTTAATGAAGCGCGGGTTGGGGGTTTGCCCACCGGTCGGGTGATGGTAAGGCGCGCTCGCGTGCAATGCTCGAGAATTTCCAGGGATGATCGGCGCGCTCGGAGATATTGAATGCGCCTCGTGATGGTTGGTTCGGGTTATGTCGGCTTGGTCTCGGGGGTGTGCTTTGCCGATTTTGGCCATGACGTGGTCTGTGTCGACAAGGATCCGGCCAAGATCGCGCGGTTGCAGGCGGGCGAGGTTCCGATCTTCGAGCCCGGTCTGGACGCGCTGATGGAGGCCAACGTCAAGGCCGGCCGGCTCTCCTTCACCACCGATCTGCCATCCGCGGCTGGGGATGCCGATGCGATCTTCATCGCGGTGGGCACGCCGACGCGGCGCGGCGATGGCCATGCCGACCTGTCTTATGTCTATGCTGCCGCTCGCGAGATCGCCGGCGTGGCAGCTGAAGGTGCGGTGATCGTCACCAAGTCGACGGTTCCCGTCGGCACGGGGGACGAGGTCGAGCGCATTGTCGCCGAGGTCAGGCCCGGAGCCGGCATCGCCGTCGTCTCCAATCCCGAATTCCTGCGTGAGGGCGCGGCGATCGAGGATTTCAAGCGCCCCGACCGCATCGTCGTGGGAACCGATGAGGAGCATGCCCGCAAGGTCATGACCGAGATCTACCGGCCGCTCTACATCAACCAGGGCCCGCTGATTTTCGTGAACCGGCGCACTTCGGAGCTGATCAAATACGCCGCCAACGCCTTCCTGGCGATGAAGATCACCTTCATCAACGAGATGGCGGATCTGTGCGAGAAGGTCGACGCAGATGTTCAGGACGTCGCCCGCGGCATCGGCCTCGACAATCGCATCGGCTCGAAGTTCCTGCATGCAGGTCCGGGCTATGGCGGCTCCTGCTTCCCGAAAGACACGCTCGCTTTGGTCAAGACCGCGCAGCACGCGGAGAGCCCAGTGCGGCTGATCGAGACGGTCGTCTCGGTCAACGATCTGCGCAAGAAGCGCATGGCCCAGAAGGTGATCGCAGCCTGCGGCGGCTCTGTCGCAGGCAAGCGCGTCGCCGTGCTTGGCCTCGCCTTCAAGCCCAACACCGACGATATGCGTGACGCGCCCTCGCTCGACATCCTGCCGATGCTGCAGCAGGCGGGTGCTGAGATCATCGCCTATGATCCGGAGAGCATGGAGCAGGCACGACCGCTCCTGCCGGGTATCACCTTCGCAAGCGGCGCCTATGATTGCCTGGAAGATGCCGACGCTTTGGTGATCATCACCGAATGGAACGCCTTCCGCGCGCTCGATCTCAAGCGCGTCAAGGCGGCACTGAAACGCCCGATCGTGATCGACCTGCGCAACATCTATCGTCCGAACGAGATGGCTGCGCTCGGCTTCAGCTATCACGGCGTCGGGCGCAAGGACTGATCATGCGCTGACGGCGCCATCATGCCTGCCGGCGCGGGCCCTAACCGCCCCGCGAAGCCATCTCGGAGCCCCGCATAGATGGGTCTTAGCGCGCCGGGCGCTCCTTTGAGCGCGAGCAACGCGATCTGCGCCGCCAGCCCCGCAAAGGATTTGATCCGCCAGGACAGGGGCACATGCGCGAGCCTCGCCGCGGCGATTACGTTGCGGGCGTAGTAGTAGTTGCGGACGGGCGTATGGCGCAGGATCTGGGGCTTGGCGATCTGGTCATCAGACACAGCCTCGCCCCAGCGGTGCGGCATGGCGAGGTCAGTCGCGACATAGGACGCCCAGCCCTTGCTCCAGGCGCGGAAGCCCCATTCAACATCGATACCGGCGATGAAGAAGTCGTCACGGAAGGGACCGACCTCGGAATAGGCGGCAACATTGACCAAGGATCCGGATGTCGGGCTGAAATCTATGGCGGCCAGACCATCGCTTCGCGGCCTACCGCGCCATTCATAACGGATTGGCTTGTAGAAGCCCTCTCCGGGGGGTACGAGGCGAGGAGCCAGCACAGCAATCCTCTCCCCGAAGCGCTCCAGCTGCTGCATCCGCGCTGCGAGCTCCATCAGAAGCTCGGATGTCGGCTCGCTGTCCTGATCGAGCAGCAGGACATGCGTGAAGCCTTCTTCGCAAGCCGCTTCCATCACGGTGTTGAGCCCTCGCCCCAGTCCAACATTGTCGGGGTTCGGGATCAGGCGGAGGTCCGCCTCAGCCATCAGGGCAGCAGCGTCGGCCTCCAAGGGGCCGTTGGCGAAGGCGATGAAACGCGTCCCGCGCAGGCCCTCGACCTGCCGGGCGAGCAATGCGGGGTCGGGCCGGTACAGCACCACGGCCGCACAGGCGCGCGCGCTTCGCGTCTGCTCCTCCGGCGCCATCATCATCTCGCTATTCCCGCCCCGCCGGGAACCCATAGTCCTCGGTCCGTGTCCGATCAACCGGCCCATCCGCAGCATGGGCCGTCGGCGGCACGCCAATCACGATGCCCGCGCCATCGATGCGTCCTGAACCCATGAGCGCTGAGATAGCAAAGGTGGAGTCGCAGCAGCGAAATACCAGCACCCACTGCAATCCAGGATAGAACATTCAAGAGATTTTTGGAGCGGGCGATCGGGATCGAACCGACGACATTCAGCTTGGGAAGCTGACGTTCTACCACTGAACTACGCCCGCATGCCGCATGCCGCTGCGGAGCAGCGCCGTGACAGGTGTGCGTTCATAGCGGGTCTGCGAGCGAGTGTCATCCTGGAATTGCGGCCGGCTCCGACGCCGAGAAGCCGCCATGCTTCCGCCTCCCGCACACCGCAAAACGGCTTCCTCAGCCCTTGAAATGCTTGGAGAGCTTGAGGGCCTGACCCTGATAATTCGACTTCAGGCCGGCGCCGTAGAGCGCGTCGGGCCTCGCCGCCATGGTCTCGTAGACGAGGCGGCCGACGATCTGACCGTCCTCGATGATGAAGGGGACGTCCCGGGAGCGAACCTCGAGCACGGCGCGCGCGCCTCTGCCGCCGGCGGCGCTGTGGCCGAAGCCGGGGTCGAAGAAGCCGGCATAATGCACGCGGAATTCGCCGACGAGCGCGTCGAAGGGCGTCATCTCGGCAGCATAGTCCGGCGGAACATGCACGGCCTCCTTGGAGGCCAGAATGTAGAACTGGCCGGGATCGAGGATCATGCTGCCCGAGCCGTCATCCGGGATCGGCTCCCAGAACTCGGCGGCCCGATAGGCACCGACACGATCGACATCGATCAGCGCGGTGTGATGCTTGCCACGATAGCCGAGCAGCCCCTCGAAGCCGGAGAGATCGACACTGACGGCAACACCGCCCTGGAATGATGGATCGGCGGCACTGACCAGCGTCTCGCGCGCGTGGACCTCGCCGAGCGCCCGATCGTCGAGCCGCGCCTCGCCGGAACGGAAGCGGATCTGCGAGAGCCGCGAGCCGGAACGGACCAGCACCGGGAAGGTGCGCGGCGAAATCTCGATGAAGAGCGGTCCTTCATAACCGTCCTCGACCAGGTCGAATTCCCGGGCGCGATCCGTGATGACGCGGGTGAAGACATCGAGACGGCCGGTCGAGCTCTTCGGATTGGCCGCGGCGCGCAGGCCTTTGGGCAGCCGCAGGCCCTCCATGAGCTCGGCGATGTAGACGCAGCCGGTTTCCAGAACGGCGCCGCGCGTCAGATCGATCTCGTGGAGCGACAGGTCATCGATCCGACTTTTCACACTGCGCTCGGGGCCGGGCAGAAAGCTGGCGCGGACGCGGTAGGCGCGCTCGCCCAGGCGCAAATCGAGGCTCGCCGGCTGGATCTGCCCCTCGGCCGGCGGCTGGGCGAGCGTGATCGCGCCCTGCTCGATAAAGGCGCGAATGAAGCTGTCTGGCTGAATGCCTGGCTTGAAGGGCAGCATGCGAGGTCCGCGAAGGTAATCGGTCATAGCTAGCGAAGCGCCTCGGAAAGGCCAAGTGCGCGGGCGCGGCGCATATCACGGCAGCCGGGTTGTCCACGCCAGAATCGCGACATTGACAGCATTGACGCTGCCGCCGGCAGGCCGATAACAGAGCAAGGGCGGCACGCGCCGCGACGGCTGAAGCCGGAGCCTTGCAATGTATCAGGCACAGACGCGTGGCGTGCGTGTGACCGTGGCGCCGTCCTTCATGGAGGGAGAGTCCTCGCATGCGCAGGGCCGCTACTTCTGGGCGTATTCGATCGAGATCGTGAATTTCTCGACGCAGACGGTGCAGTTGATGACCCGGCACTGGTTCATCACCGATGGGCGCGGCGAGGTGCACGAAGTGCGCGGCGAGGGCGTGGTCGGCAAGCAGCCGGTGCTGCGGCCCGGCGAGAGCTTCAACTACACTTCGGGCTGCCCGCTTGCGACACCTGATGGTTCGATGCATGGCTTTTATGCCATGCAGGACGAAAATGGCGTGATCTTCGATGTCGAAGTGCCGCTTTTCCCGCTCGATTCCCCCTATGTGAAGAAGGTTCTGCATTGACCGCCTCCGCTCAAGCCGGGCAGCGCTACACGCCGCTCGAGATGCTCGCCCGCCTCGTCGCCTTCGACACGGTGAGCGACAAGTCCAACCTGCCACTGATTGATTTCGTCGAGGATTATCTCGCCGGCTGGGGCGTCGCCTCCGTGCGCTTTCCCAATGCGGCGGGGGACAAGGCTGCGCTCTTCGCCACGGTCGGCCCGCAGGACCGAGGCGGGGTCGTACTCTCAGGCCATACCGACGTTGTGCCGGTAACGGGCCAGGCCTGGAGCCGCGACCCGTTCGCGCTGCATGTCGAGGATGGACGCGCCTATGGCCGCGGCGCGGTCGACATGAAGGGCTTCGTCGCGCTCGGGCTGGCGCTGGTGCCGGATTTCCTTGCCGCCGACCTCAAGACGCCGATCCACCTGTTCTTGTCCTATGACGAGGAGGTGACCTGCCTCGGCGTGGTCGACGGCATCGCCGCGATGGGCAAGACGACCGGGGGCAAGACGCTGCCGCGGCCGCGCGCCGTCATCGTCGGCGAGCCGACCTCGCTCGACATCTGCGACGCGCACAAGGGAGTCCGGACGTTCCAGACCAGCATCGCGGGCTTCGCGGCGCATTCCTCCAAGCCGCAACTCGGCGCCAGCGCCGTCCATGCCGGCGCGCTGCTCGCGGCCGAGCTCGACCACATGGCCGAGGACGCGAAACGGGGGCTGGACGCGAGCGGCCGCTTCGATCCGCCCTATGACACGGTGCATATCGGCACCTTCCATGGCGGCATCGCCCGCAACATCCTGGCCGACCGCAGCGAAATCCTCTGGGAGATCCGCACGCTCCCCAGCTCCGATCCGGAGGCCGGCCCCACGCGCTTCGCGGCCGTGTCGGACAAGGTGCTGGAGCGCATGCGCGCGACCGCGCCGAGCTCTAAAATCGAGACGGTGATGACGTCGGACGTTCCGGGGCTGGCGCCCGAGCCGGGCTCCGAGGCCGAGCGGCTCGCCATGCGGCTGTCAGGACGCAACCACACCATCGCCGTGGCCTACGCCACCGAGGCCGGGCATTTCCAGCAGGCCGGGCTGGCAACCGTGGTCTGCGGGCCCGGCTCGATCGACCAGGCGCATCAGCCGAACGAGTACATCACGCTGGAACAGCTTCAGGCCGGCGAGACCTTCATGCGCAAGCTGATGGCCGAGTGCCAGGCGGGCTGAACGGCGCGCTCCCTCCCGAAGAGCGCGGGAAACCCTCTCCGATAGGAGAGGGCAGGGGTGGGGGGGCGGCCATTGATGTTGGTGACCTCAGGCTCCCGCCGGGGGCGGCGGAAGCAATCGCAGCGAAATCTATCTAGGCCTCGCGTCGAGAGAAGAGCGCTGCCTCGTCTCGTGGGAGTGACTGAATTGCCACCCTCAACGATTATTGCCTGAGGCCCGCCGACGTCACCCATCAATTAGCTTCGCATCTAAAGTTTCATGTGCAACGGTTAGGCGGACGAAATCACCCTAGGAGAGTATTATGCGTCTAGGCCTCGTTTCCACTGCTGTGCTGGCAACCTGCCTGGCAACCTCGGCCTTCGCGGCCGATCTTCCCAGCCGCCAGGCCCCGCCTCCCGCTCCCGTCTACGTGCCCCTGTTCACCTGGGCTGGTCTTTATGTCGGTCTCAACGCCGGCGTGGGCTGGGCTGACTCGGGCGAGATCGGCGTCAACGGACCGACGGCCGCCTCTTCCGGCATCCTGAGCGGTGTTGGCGGTGGCGACGGCAGGTTCGTCGGCGGCGCCCAGATCGGCTATAACTGGCAGTCCGGCGCGATCGTCTACGGCCTCGAGACCGACATCCAGTATGTCGATGCAGGCGGTAGCGTGGCCTGGGGCCGCTATTCCTGGTGGGATGGCCGCGGCGGCGGTGACGGCGCCTATTTCGGCACTGTGCGTGCTCGCATCGGTTATGCCTTCGACCGAACCCTGGTCTACGTCACCGGCGGTCTGGCCTATGGCGGCCTGAACACCAACCCGCTGACCGGCAACACGACGAGCAACGCCGGCTGGACCGTCGGCGGCGGTGTCGAATACGCCTTCACCAACAACTGGACGGCCAAGATCGAAGGCCTCTACGTCGATACCGGCGAGGGCCGGCGCGCCCGATCCTTCGACAATGCGGCGGGCGGCGTGCTCCCGGCCGGAACCTATACCGCGGTCAGCAACGGCGGCGGCGGTGCCGGGCTCCTGCGCGTCGGCGTGAACTACAAGTTCTGAAGCGACAGCTTTGGACCTGCGAGCAGCCCGGCGCCTTGCGCCGGGCTGTTTTTGTAAGCCCAACAGAGTTGCTCGCTGGTTTGCCGGTCACCGGACCGGAGGCGGGGCGCCAGGGATCGTGTGAACCGTCTCAGGCCTGCCTCGTGGGAGACCGGCTTCATCCTCCCGCGTGGCGATCCTGAGCGGATGCAGGCGGGCCCCGCTTCACCAAGAGGGAGGCGTGGGCGGCACTGGCTGTCGAAACTCCGAGGATGATGTGGGCGCTGAGTCCGGCCCAGGCGCCTTGGCGATGGCGCCCGGATCCGGCACGGCCTTCGCCATTGCGATCGCGTCGCGCTCGATCGCGGCCGCAAGGAGGCAGTAATCGTTGAAGGAAAACAAGGCGCAGTGTTCGGCCTGGGACCACCTGCCGATCACCTCCCAGACGAGATCGTACTCCTCGCAGACGCCGCCAAACCTTCCGCCCCGCAGTCGCGCGAAGCCCTGGCGGAACTCGGGGAACCGAAGCATGAGACGGGCAAGCCCGCGTTCTTGGGCCGACATCAAGCGCTCACATGAACCATGGGGGACATAGGCAACAGCAGCATAGCAACGGCGGATGCAGCGACTATGTCAATTAACGCCATTCCCTTTGGGAAGATAGGCGCGACGCTGCGTCGACGGCGCACAATGCGAAGAGCCGCGCCGCCCAGTGCTTTTTGGGCCACGCCCAGCGCTTAAAAATGAACCGTCTGCGGATTGCCGATTGCGCTGATCAATCTCGCGCTGAAGTATCACGCGTAGGCAGTGAGTTCGACATGAGTAGATCAAAATCGTCCGAGGCGGAGATGGCGCGAGTCAACGGCCTTTTGATCCGAACAGCTATCGTGATCGTGGTCGGCGCGATCGTCTTCATCCCGCTCATCAGGTGAGCGAGTCAGCCGTTGCAGAACGCTGATGTCCGCGCCAGGATACATACGGCGAATGAACGGCTTGATCAGGTACTTGGTCACGAGTTCCAATCGATCGGCTTCGGGGACCGCCGGAGAGAGCCAGGCCTCGAAGCGAAATCCGAGGGGCTTTCGGCTCCCAACACCGGCCTCAACCAGGCCAAGGACATTCTCCTCGATACGGTCGGGGACTATCAATGACTATCGACGAAGAGGCGATGGCTCGAGCTCTCAGGCGCTTCCGCGCCAAGGCCGGCAAGAACGCACCGATCCCCAACCCAACCAATGCAGGCAAGGCGCGACAGATGTTCTGGGCGAGCCTGCTTCGCAATGCCAAGGAGGAGATCATCAACGAGCGCGCACAGGAGGCAATGGCCGTCCCCGCGCACAAGCACGCGCAGTCCTATGATGTGCTTACCGTCCGCGAGAATGGCCAGGAAAAGCGCTCACTGTTCACGGCGCGCCAACTGGCCGATCTCATTCAGGCAAACGGAATGGCCGAAGAGATCAGCCTTGCCGAGATCGAAGCTACAATCAAGGAGCACGGTTCGATAGTCTGCCGGCCCTCGGCACCCGGATCCAAGGTCCACATCGAGATCAGGCTTCGTAAGCGCAGCCTGCTTGACCACTTCCGCGCACTGCTGCGGATCGCGACGAACTACACCCAGCCCCCGGGCCAATAATCCCCAAGCCGACATTAGGGTGATGAATTTAGCGGCCACCGGCATTGGTCCTTGAGGCCATCCGTGCCCTCAAGCTTACCTTGCCCGGTAGCTTCTCCCCAACGCCACAGGTGGACCCGCGCGCTATAAGCCCCACTTTGCCAGCGCCGCCTCTGCCTCCGCGGGATCATCCTTCATCCGGTAGATCGTCTGCCGGGACAGACCGGTCGTCCTGGCAATGACGCTGACACCTGCATCCTGCGCCAGCAGGTCCCGCACGGTTTCCATTTGCGCCCGGGTAAAGCTCGGCTTGCGACCCTTGTAGGCGCTGCCATTGCTCGCCTTCGCATGCGATGCCGCCGCTTGTGCCGCCTTGGTGGCTTCCGCCTGCGCCTGCGTAGATAGCGTCCGTAGGAAGGGCCGAGGCGTGGTGTAATGTTCATCGCCGCCTTCGGCTTAGGCCGTCGACTCATTACCGCGTAGCCAGATCCTGACGCATGCGAGCTTGAGGCTTGCGAGGAAGTTCTCCGCGAGCTTGTCGTAGCGTGTGGCGACGCGGCGGAACTGTTTGATCTTGTTGAAGAAGCGCTCGATCAGGTTCCTGTCCCTGTAGAGGTGCCGGCTGAAGCAGATCGGGTCCTTCCGGTTGCTCTTGGGCGGGATGTTGGCCCAGGTGTTTAGTCCCGGCATTTGGTGGATTGGATCGAGGGTGAATTGTTCCGGCTCTGAAGTCCAGCGCTTGCAGATGAACTCGTAGGGCGTGAGGCCTTTGAGGGTCTTCAGGCGCCGGCCGAAATTGTAAGCTGAGACGAAGTCCTGGAGGTGACGATCGAGCTGGTCGTGGCTGTCGTAGTGATAGCGTTTGACGGTCGCGTCTTTGATCGTCCGGTTCATTCGCTCGACCTGCCCATTGGTCCAGGGATGGTTGATCTTGGTGAAGCGGTGCTCGATGCCATTCTCGCGGCAGCGCATCGCGAACATGTGGGTGATGTAACGGGCCGTGGGACCGTTGGCGTAGCGCGGCGGGAAGCGGAATTGGATGCCGTTGTCGGTCAGGATCGTATGGACCCTGTAGGGAACGGCTGCGATCAGGGCGACGAGGAAAGCTGAGGCCGTCACCCGGTTGGCGCTCTCCACCAGTTGCACGAAGGCGAATTTGCTCGTCCGATCGATCGCGACAAACAGATAGAGCTTTCCTTCGGCGGTCTGGACCTCGGCGATGTCGATGTGGAAGAAGCCGATCGGGTAGGACTTGAACCGCTTCTTCGGCTCCTTGTCGCCCTCGATCTCCGGTAGCCGGCTGATGCCGTGCCGTTGCAGGCAGCGATGCAACGACGAACGGGTCAGATGCGGGATCGTGGCCTGAAGCGCGTAGAGGCAGTCATCCAAAGGCAGCAGGGTATGTCGTCGAAAGGCGACGATGATCGCCTCTTCCTCGGCTGACAGAACCGTCGAAGCCGGCTGCTGCGGGCCCGTCGGCAGATCAGCCACCGAGGCCCGCTTCTTCCACTTCGCGACGGTCTTCTGGTTGATGCCGTAGCGCTTTGCCAGAGCCCTCAGGCTCGCTTGACTATGCTGTATCGCTCGACGGATCGCCTCCGTCGTTGTGGCGCTCCCGTGCAGAACCTGGCCCATAGTGCCTCCTTCCATCCGATGGAAAAGATCGCACCATCAAAACCTGGGATCAAACACCTAGCTTTCGGCGGAGACGTCTTATTGTCCTCAGTGCGGTTCCCGAATGTAACCTTGCCGCGATGCGGGTGAAAACTGATATCGTGGCCTGAGTGCTGGCGGCATGCCGGCGCATTTCCTATTTGTTAACCAAGGTGCGCGCCCTCTTGGACTCTGTCCAACGCGGATCGCCTGAATTCATCTCCTGTTTGGAATTATTGAATGACGCGGCGTGATTACTGGATCACCGACCCGGTCCTGAGTGCGCTTTTGCGATATCGGGCTTCCGTCATTGGCGGCAGTTGGAGATCAAGGGGCCTCCCCATTGCGACGTTCTCCGATCAGATGCATCCATCTCCCGCGTCGAAGAAACGCGGGCGCCAACATGTGACAACGCGGCTGATGCTTTCAGCCAGTGCTGCGGGAGCAGTTTGGATCTCTGCATCGTCGGCGCAAGCTCAATTGTGCCCAGTTATCAACTCCACAGTCGTGCGCTCCGGCAACGGCCAATGTACCATCGCGAACTCGACGCTTATCGGGAGTGACTTCACCTTTCCCTATCCCTTCCCCACCGTCGCGGCGAGCGATGGCGCCCAAATCACCACCAACACCAACAACGTCACAATAGCTCCGCAGAACGGAGGAACGATCGGGGTGTTGGCGCAAACCACAGGCACGATCACCCTCGGACCCGGATCAACCATCGGAGGCAATTTCACCACCGCCGCTTTGGCGCAAACGGGCGGCCAGATCATTTCCAGCCTGGATCGGCCATCAATCGCTCACAGGGCAACGGAGTCTCGGCCCTAAGCGCCACGGGGGGCAGCATCTTCGCAACCGGCCTCACCGTAAATATGAATGGCGGGGGAAATAACATTGGTGCCTCTGCCATGAATGCTGGCGTGGTTACGCTGGACACCACGAAGATCACCTACGCCCTTCCTGGCCAGAATCTTGGCGGCAGCAATATCGGACTTTCAGCAACGGGATTGGGTAGCCTAATCTCTGCGAACGGTACGGCCGTGACGATGGTGAACGTTGGTGGCAGCGACACAGGTGTTAGCGCCGCATCAGGGGCCCAAGTGACGCTAACCGGCGGCAGCATCACCATCGGCGGGGGCGGAGGTGGCGAAAGGGGGCTACGCTCGACCGACAGTGGCAGCCTCGTTTCGGCGACGAACACCGCAGTGAACGTCAGCGGCGCGGGCGGCAATGCAGGCGTTAACGCCGCGAACGGCGGTATCATTGAGACCTCCGGCGGCTCCGTTTCCGTGGTCAACGGAACGGGCGGCCTGGTCGAGAGCGGCGGTATCGTCAACATGAACGGGACCAACGTCACTGCGTCGGGCAGCGGTGGGTTTGGCTTCCAGTTCAGCAATGGCGCCGTCAATCTGCTGCGCTATGGCAGTGGCGTGATCGAAGCAAGCCAGGCTTCCTTTTCTGTCCAGGGCGCAACCGGCGACATCATCCTGGACGGGACCACTGCTGTCGCGAACAACAATACGTTGCTGGAGACGAACGGCGGCGGAAACACACTTTTCATCGCTCGGGGATCGAAGCTGCGAGGGGTCATCACCACGCCCGCCGGCAATACGAGCAATGTGACGCTTACTCAGGCCACTGTGCCCGCTGTGGCCACCGTCTGGACGATGACGGGAAACTCCACGGCAACATCAGTCACCAACGATAACAGCCAGATTATTTACAGCCCCCCGACGGGAGACCTGTCGCAACTCGCAAGCTATAAGACGCTGACGGTCAGGGATTATGTCGGCAGAGCCGGCTCAATCGCGTTGAACACATTTCTCGGGACGGACGGTTCACCGTCCGATCGGCTTGTCATCCTCGGTGGGCAAGCCAGCGGGACATCCGCACTCCTGGTCTCGAATACGATTGGCGCCGGAGATCTGACCCTCGGCAACGGCATTCTCGTGGTCGACGCGCAGAACGGCGGCACCACCAGCTCGGGAGCCTTCTCCTTGGGCAGGCCGGTGGTTGCAGGTCCATATGAATACACGCTGTATCGTGGCAGCACGGACACCTCGGGCCCCCAGAACTGGTATCTGCGCAATACTTCCACTCCGGGCCCCATTCCACCGGAACCGGGGCCCATTCCGCCGGAACCGGGGCCCATTCCGCCAGAACCGACGCCAATTCCACCGAACCCGACTCCGATTCCGCCAGCTCCTGCTCCGATCCCCAACTACCGCCGGGAGGTCTCCCTCTACTCGGCTCTTCCGTCGATGGGGCTGATCTATGGACGCACGATGATCGACAGCCTGCATGAGCGGGTCGGTGAACAGGGCATGCTGGAGGCGCCGCCCGTCACCGAGGAACGCACCATCTGGTGCAAGAACCCCGAGACGAACTTTCGCTGCACCACGACCCTGCGCCTACCCGTCAGCTCGGCTGCTGCCGGCCGCTCCTACACCGCCGCCGGCTGGGCCCGGATCATCGGCACCCACGGTAACCAGAATGGCGGTCGGGGGGGCATCTTCGGAAGCGGTCCGAATTTCGATTACGATATTTACGGCTTGCAGGCCGGCCTCGATCTTTATCGTAACTATAACGCCGACGGCAGCCGCGATCACGCGGGCATCTATGGCGCCATCGGCCGCATTCAGGGCGATGTTCGGCACTTTAATGGCATCAACGCCGGCACCAACACCATCGACGGCTATTCGATCGGCGCCTACTGGACCCACTTCGGTGCGTCAGGCTGGTATCTCGACGGTGTTTTGCAGGGCACATGGTTCGATGCCCAAGCCGACTCCAGGCGCCTGATCAAGCTCAACAGAGAAGGCTTCGGTTTCGCTGCCTCGTTGGAAGGCGGCTACCCGATCGCTCTTGGCAATGGCTGGATCATCGAGCCGCAAGCGCAGGTCATCTACCAGACACTGGTCAACGGCTCCGGCAATGACGGGGCGGCTCTGGTGCGCTTTTCGGAAGTCGAGTCACTGGCCGGACGGATCGGCGCTCGCCTCGCCAGAAGCTGGGCGCTCGAAGAGGGGACAACGACTTCCAAACCGCGCATGATGACCGCCTGGCTGAAGGCGAGCCTCTGGAACGAGTTCCTCGGCAGCCCCATGACCTCGTTCTCCTCGGCGACCGGCTTTATCCCCTTCCGCTCGGATCTTGGCGGAGCCTGGGGCGAGATCAAGGCCGGGATCGATGCGCAGATCACGAGGAACACCGCGATCTACGCCTCCGCCGGTTACTCGATCGGCCTCGATGGGCGCTCCCATGCCTATGATGGCCGCGTGGGCATCAAGTTTTCGTGGTAGCGGCAGAGGCCGGCCGATGAGAGCAGACGCGATATCTACCCCTGACGCTTACCCCTGCAACATACCCGTCACGGATTTGGCAGAGGTAGACCTCCGCATCGGCACCAATTGTCATCTAAAACCGCTCAGGCAAAGCGATCTCCGATTCGAGCTGCAATCGAGCTCCACCTGCGCTGAGATCCCGAATCACGCAGGCAATGGCAGAGGGGTTCCCGCGGTTCCGGTGCGCCTATGACCCCGCCGTAAGCCCGTCCTCGACCTCGGAGGGCTCGAAGCTGTAGCGCCGGGAGCAGAACTCGCAGGTGACGCCGAGCTTGCCGTCATCGGCGATCATCGCCTGGCGGTCGTCGGGCGAGAAGCCGCGCAGCATCGTCAGCACGCGCTCGCGCGAGCAGCGGCAGGCCTCATGGACAAGGACCGGCTCGAAGACGCGCGCCCCGCGCTCGTGGAAGAGCCGGTAGAGCAGGCGCTCGCTTTCCAGCATCGGATCGAGCAGCTCGTGATCCTCGACCGTCTCGACCAGCGAGCGCGCCTCCATCCAGGCATCGTCGCTGACGCCGTCCGGGTCGGCGTTGGCGAGGATTTCGTGGCCTTCCGGTGCGTCGCCCGGATGGATGTCGGCCGCGCGCAGCCGCTCCGGCGAATGCGGCATGAACTGGACGAGGATGCCGCCGGCGCGCCATTGCGGGCGGCCACCGGTCGTGACCGTGCCGACGCCGAGCCGGATGCGGGTCGGGATCTGCTCGGACTGGCGGAAATACTGATGCGCGGCTTCTTCGAGGCTCTGGCGCTTGAGCGCGACGATGCCCTGGTAGCGGGTCGTGGCCGTGCCCTGATCGACGGTCATGGCGAGATGCCCCTCGCCCAGCAACTCGCCGGTCGAGAGCTTGTCGTGGGCGATCGCCTCGGCGAGCTTGGCCTCGTCGATATGGGCTACCGCCCGGAAATTGTCGGGCGCGTTGAAGTCGACCACCATCATCGAGATGGCGCCGTCGCTCTTGGTCTGGAGCTGGAAGCGGCCATCGAACTTCAGCGCCGTGCCGAGCAGCACGGTGAGCGCCGCAGCCTCTCCGAGCACGCGCGAGACGGGCGCGGGATAGCCGTGGCGATCGAGGATCGTATCGATCGAGGCGCCCAGCCGCACCACGCGGCCGCGCACGTCGAGATCGGGCACGGCGAAGGGAATGACCCGATCGTCGAGCCCGGCGGTGTCGCCTGCGTCGCCCACGGCCATCAGGCCGCCACTCCGCCGAAGCACCAGGCAAGGATGCCCTTCTGCGCGTGCAGCCGGTTCTCGGCCTCGTCGAAGACGGCCGATTGCGGCCCGTCCATGATCTGGTCGGTGACCTCCTCGCCGCGCGAGGCCGGCAGGCAGTGCATGAAGATCGCGTCCTTTTCGGCGCGCTCCATCAGCCGCTCATCGACCTGGTATGGCCGCAGCAGGTTGTGGCGGGTGCCTTCGTCGTCGTCCCCCATCGAAACCCAGCAATCGGTGATGACGCAATCGGCGCCTTCGACCGCTTCCTCGGGACGATGGGTCAGCGAGAGCTTGGCGCCCTGCTTCTTCGCCCAGGCGATCAGGGCCGGCGGCGGTGCCAACTCCTCGGGCGTCGCGATCGACAATTCGAAGTCGAGCCGCCCGGCGGCATGGACCCAGGAGGTCAGGACGTTGTTGGTGTCGCCGGTCCAGGCGATGCGCTTGCCCGCGATCGCGCCCTTGCGCTCCTGGAAGGTCATGACATCGGCCATGACCTGGCAAGGGTGCTGGCGCTTGGTGAGGCCGTTGATCACCGGGACGGTAGCGTATTTCGCCATCTCGACCAGCGAATCGTGGTCGAGGATGCGGATCATGATCGCGTCGACATAGCGCGACAGCACGCGCGCGGTATCGGCGATGGTCTCGCGCTCGCCGAGCTCGATCTCATGACCGGCGACCATCATCGGCGATCCCCCGAGCTCGCGGATGCCGACGTCGAAGGAGACGCGCGTACGCAGCGAGGGCTGCTCGAAGATCATCGCGATGACCTTGCCCTCGAGCAGGCGGTCGCCGACGGCGGCGGGGGTACGACGTCGCGCCTTCATCTCCTCGCCGGCGCGCAGGATGGCGCGCAGCTCGCTGCCGGAGAAATCGGAGAGGTCGAGGAAATGGCGCGTCACGGGCGCTTCCTTCGCTTCGCGGGATGGATCGGTTGAGTTTATTCGGCGGCCGGACGCTTCAGCGTCGCCTCGACGGCGCCGGCGGTCTTGTCGAGCCGCGACACGGCCTCGGCGACATCCGCCTCGGTGATGATCAGCGGCGGCAGCAGGCGCACGACATTGTCGCCGGCGCCGACCACCAGCAGCCCGTGGGCGCGGGCCTCGTTGACGAAATCGGTGTTGGGCGTGTGCAGCTTGAGGCCCAGCATCAGGCCCTCGCCGCGGATGTCGGCGATGATGTCGGGATGCTTGTCCTTGAGCTCGGCGAGCGACTGCTTCAGCCGGAGCGCGATCTGGCCGACGCGCTCGATGAAGCCGGGCTCCAGCACCACGTCGAGCACGGCGTTGCCGACCGCCATGGCGAGCGGGTTGCCGCCGAAGGTGGTGCCGTGCGTGCCGAGCGTCATGCCCGATGCCGCTTCCTCGGTCGCAAGGCAGGCGCCCATCGGGAAGCCGCCGCCGATGCCCTTGGCGATCGACATGATGTCGGGCGTGACGCCGTACATCTCATGAGCGAAGAACTTGCCGGTGCGGCCGACGCCGGTTTGGATCTCGTCGAAAACCAGCATCAGGCCGTTCTCGTCGCAGAGATCGCGCAGCAGCTTGAGGAAGCGCGGCGGCACGGAGCGCAGGCCGCCCTCGCCCTGGATCGGCTCGATCATCAGCGCGGCCGTCTCCGGCGTGATCGCCGCCCGCAGCGCCTTCTCGTCGTCGAACGGCACCTGGTCGAAGCCGTCGACCTTGGGGCCGAAGCCGTCGATGTATTTCTGCTGGCCGCCGGCGGCGATGGTCGCCAGCGTCCGGCCATGGAAGGCACCCTCGAAGGTGATGATGCGGTAGCGCTCGGGATGCCCCTTCGCCGCGTGGTATTTTCGCGCCATCTTGATGGCGCACTCGTTCGCTTCGGCACCTGAATTGGTGAAGAAGACCCGCTCGGCGAAGGTCGCCTCGCAGAGCCTGCGGGCAAGGCGCTCGCCATCCGGCGCGCCGTACAGATTCGAGGTGTGCCAGATCTTGCCGGCCTGCTCGGTCAGCGTCTTGACCAGATGCGGGTGCGCATGGCCGAGCGCATTGACGGCGATACCGGCGCCGAAATCCAGATAGCGCGTGCCGTCGGCCGTGATGGCCCAGGGGCCTTCACCGCGCTCGAAGGCGACGGGGGCGCGGGCATAGGTCGGCACGAGCACGGACTGGCTGGCGGAAACAGGGGCGGGAGCCATGGAATGGAGATCCTCACGAAGGGGGACGGGGTGAGAACGGATTGGCGCTGAACTGAAGAACGACGATCCGGGATGGACGCTGCAGGTTGCAGCCATGATGAGACCCGGTGACGACGTTATCGTCGCACCCAGCTCCTGCCTTCTCGTCGCGCCGTCATCCGCATCGTTCGGGGCCTTGATCCGCAAACATAAGCGCCGCCCGAGCGGGCGGCGTCACCTTGTGGATAAATATGCTTAAGGCGGCCGGAACTGTCAATTCAAAGCCGTGGGCGACAGTGTTGCCAAAAGGATTCGCTTGACGGCCCAATCGCGAATCGCCTGGGGAAAAGCTGTTTTCGGATTCGCCGACTCTTGTTCGCGAGTCACCGCAGCTTGTATGGTCGTCCTCGTCAGATACGACATTTCGTGCGGCGTCCCCTGTACCGTCTGTAGCGGCAGCAACGGTTTTGTCTCAGCGACAAAGCCGCTGATCCCGGATTCCGTCACGAAGCGCCCTTAAAGGCGGGTTCCGCAAGGACCGGCCGGACAAGATAGGTGATGCGGATGAACGAAGCCGGAGCATGGACTGACGAGCGCGTCGAGCTGCTCAAGAAGCTCTGGAGCGACGGTCTGAGCGCGAGCCAGATCGCCGCCGAGCTGGGCAATGTGACGCGCAACGCGGTGATCGGAAAGGTTCACCGTCTCGGCCTTTCGGGCCGGGCCAAGAGCGCGGCCCAACCGGCCACGCCACGCAATGCCGCCCCCCGCAAGACGCCGACGCGCTCGCCGAGCCACCCCATGGCGGGGCCGGCCACCGCGACACGCGGCGCTCATGCGCTGGCGCCCGATTTCTCCCCGGAAGCCGAGACCGAAGCAGCCCCGGCTCCCTCGGAGGATGTGGTGATCCCGTTCTCGGAGCGCGTCACCATCATGGATCTGCGCGAGTATATGTGCCGCTGGCCGATGGGCGACCCGACGACGCCGGAGTTCCGCTTCTGCGGCGCGCGCTCGCAGACCGGCATGCCCTATTGCAGCCACCACTCGCGCATCGCCTACCAGCCCGCCGCCGACCGCCGACGCGACCGGAGCAAAGTGCGGGCCTGAGGCGGGAGCCACCTCGAAAGAGAAAAAACCGGCCTTCGGGCCGGTTTTTTGTTGAGTCGTAGAGAGCGCGTCATGATCGGGCTTGACCGACCATCTCTGGCCGAAGGAGGTCCCGGTGACCTCTCGTCACGAGATTCTCGGGTCTGCGCTTCGCTCCGCCCGAGAATGACGGCAAGTGTTCCGCGACGCCGCCGTTACAACCTGCGCCTGTTCTCCAGAGACCGGCTCCAGCGCGAGAGCGCGAAGCAGATCAGCCAGTAGATCGAGCCCGAGAAGACATAGGCCTCCATGTTCATGCCGACCCAGTTGGGATCGGCGAGAGAGGCCTGGGCGATGCCGAGCAGGTCGAGGATCGAGACGACCAGCACCAGCGTCGTGTTCTTGATCAGCGCGATGAACTCGTTGGTCATCGCCGGCAGCGAGATGCGCAGCGCCTGCGGCAGGATGATCAGGCCGGTCGCCTTCCAGTAGTTCAGGCCGAGCGCCGTCGCCGCCTCGCGCTGGCCCTTGGGCAGCGCCTGCAGACCGCCGCGCACGGCCTCCGCCATATAGGCGGCGATGACGAAGCCGAGCCCGATCACGGCGCGTGCCAGCCGGTCGATGCCGATGCCGCCGGGCAGGATCAGCGGCAGCAGCAGCGAGGCGAGAAAGATCACGGCGATGATCGGCACGCCCCGCCAGAACTCGATGAAGACGATGCTGATCAGCCGGATGACGCGCAATTCCGACTGGCGGCCGAGCGCGAAGAGAATGCCGAGCGGGATCGCGATCAGGCTCGCATAGATCGAGATGAACAAGGTGAGCATCAGCCCGCCCCATTCGCGGGTCTCGATATAGCGCAGCCCGAACCCGCCCGAGAGCAGCCAGATGCCGAGCGGCGGCAGCAGCACGAGCATGATGACGCCGAGCTTCAGCTTGAGCCGCTGCGGGGCGAAGACGACCGAGGCAATGCCCAGGACGAAGGCGATGCCGGCGATATCGACCCGCCAGCGCTGGTCCGGGGGATAGAGCCCGTACATGAACTGGCCGAAGCGGGCGCGGATGAAGACCCAGCAGGCGCCGCCCGGCGCACAGTCCGCCCGGGTCGTGCCTGTCCAGGTCGCATCGATCACCGCCCAGCGGATCAGCGGCACCGCCAGCCAGGCGATGACGAAGGCCAGCACCACGCTGACGAAGCCGGTGAAGGGCGTGCCGAACAGACGCTCGCGCCAGAGGGAGAGGGACGAGACGCGGTTCATCGCGTCACCAGGGCGATACGGGCGTTGTACCAGTTCATGATCGCCGAAACGGCCAGGCCGATGACGAGATAGACGGCGAGCGTCATGGCGATGATCTCGATCGCCTGGCCGGTGTTGTTGAGCGCCGAGCCCATGAACAGGCTGACCACGTCGGGATAGGCGATGGCCGCGCCGAAGGACGAGTTCTTCAGTACGTTGAGATACTGGTTGGTCAGCGGCGGGATCATTACGCGCAGCGCCTGGGGGATGGTGACGAGCCTCAGGATCTGGCCGGAGCGCAATCCCAGCGCCGATCCGGCCTCGGTCTGCCCATGCGAGACCGACTGGATGCCGCCGCGGACGATCTCGGCGATGAAGCCGGCCGTATAGGTGACGAGCGCCGCGAGCAGCGCGACGAATTCAGGGATGACGGCGAATCCGCCGCGATAGTTGAAGCCGCGCAGCGCCGGGACGTCCCAGCGCGTCGCCAGAGTGGCCCAGACGATAGCCAGCAGCGGCACGGCGAGCAGCAGGGCGAGGCCGACCCGCAAGGTCGGCGCGTGCAGCCCGGTGCGCTCCTGGCGGCGGCGCGCCCAGATCGCGAAGGCCCAGTAGGCGAGGACGCTGACGAGGATCACGAGGCCGGCGACGCGGAAATTCTCCAGCCCGTCCGGCAGCGGGATCGTCACGCCGCGATTGTTCAGGAAGGCGACGCCGAACAGGCTGATGCTCTGGCGTGGCGCCGGCAGGGCGGCGATGATGCCGAAATACCAGAACAGCACGAAGAACAGCAGCGGGATGTTGCGGACGAACTCGATATAGGCGCCGGCGATGGTCGATAGCAGCCAGTGCGTCGACAGCCGGGCAATGCCGACGACGAAGCCGAGCAGCGTCGCCAGCACGATCGCGATCACCGTCACCAGCATGGTGTTGGCGACGCCGACCCAGAACAGGCCGAGGATGTTGTCGGCCTGGGTGTAGCCGGTCAGGACGAAGGGCACCTCGATGCCCGAAGTGCGCCAGAGGAAGTCGAAGCCCGAGGCGATGCCGGCCTTGACCATGTTCTCCGAGGCGTTGCGCACGAAGAAGACGGTCATGCCGACGAGGAAGACGACGACCGCGATCTGGTAGATCCAGTCGCGGACGCGCTTGTCGTTGATGATGGACAGGGCTTTCGTCATACGCCTTGCCTGTCGAGAGTATCACGAGCGCGCGGTCATCCCGGGCGCGGCGAAGCGGAGACCCGGGATCCATGCCGGAACGGTCAGGCATGGATCCCGGATCGGCGCCGCTAGAGCGGCCTGTCCGGGATGATGGTGCGTTTCATCCGGTGGAGGAGAGGCTCTTCAAGCCGCTCTCACTGGAAGGGCGGGGTGAAGAGCAGGCCGCCCTTGGTCCAGAGCTGGTTCTGGCCGCGCTCGAGCTTCAGCTGCGAGCCCATGCCGACGGTGCGCTCGTAGCTCTCGCCGTAGTTCCCGACCTGCTTGATCGCGTTGTACATCCAGTCGTTCGACAGCCCCATCATGGCGCCGAAACCGCCCTCGGCGCCGAGCAGACGACGCACTTCGGTGTTCTTCGAGTTGGCCTTCATCTCGTCGACGTTCTTGGAGGCGACGCCGAGCGCCTCGGCCGCGATCGTGCCGTTCAGCACCCAGCGGACGATGAGCTGCCAGCGCTCGTCGCCCCAGCGCGTCACGGGCCCCTGCGGATCGTTCGAGATCGGCTGGGTCAGGATGACGTGCTCGTCGGGGTTCTTGAGCTTGGCGCGCTGGCCGGCAAGGGCGCCGACGCCGGCGGTATAGGCGTCGCAGCGGCCGGAATCATAGGCCGTGATAGCGTCGTCATTCTTCTGGAAATTGGTGATGGTGACCTTGAGGTTGCGCTCGCGGAACCAGTCGGCGGCGTTCTTCTCCTCGGTCGAGCCGGCGGCGACGCAGACCGAGGCGCCGTCGAGGCCGGCGGCTTCCTTCACGCCCGTCGACTTGCGGACGACGAAGGTCTGGCCCTCGTAGAAGTTGATGCCCTGGAAGTTGAGCCCGAGCGTCGCATTGCGCGAGAAGGTGATGGTCGAGTTGCGCGAGAGCACGTCGACCTGGCCCGATTGCAGGATCGGCCAGCGCTGCTGCACCGAGGTCGGCGTGTACTTCACCTTGGTGGCATCGCCGAGGACGGCGGCGGCCAGCGCCTTGCAGTAATCGACGTCGAGACCGCTCCATTCGCCCTTGTCGTTGGCGAAGGAGAAGCCGGGCAGGCCGAGATGCACGCCGCATTCGAGATTGCCGCGCGCCTTGACGGCATCCAGTGTCGGGCTCGGGGCGAGCTGCTGCGCCTGCGCGAACGAAACTCCGGCGGCGAGAACCGCCGCCACGCTCAAAATCCTGATCGTCATATCCGTCTCCCCGAAGCCATTGACGGCTCTCTATGCTGGAGACCGGACTATGCAACAGCCGCACCGAAAGCGATAGCGCCCGGAGAACCCGCGATCCGGCGGGGCAGCAAGCACCCTGCCGGACGCTGTCAGGAGGCCCGCGCCTCGGCGACGAGCCAGTCCCGGAAGCGCCGAACCGCCGGCTTCTGCAACGCCTCGGACGTGCCGACGGCGTAATAGGCGAGCTTCGTCGGCCACTGCACGGAAATGGCCTGGACCAACCGGCCATTGCGCAGGTCGTCATCGGCATAGACGTCCCGGACGAGCGCGATTCCCTGTCCGGCAGCTGCGGCCCTGACCAGCAGATGGTCGTCGGAGAAGGACGGCCCCTTCAACTCGCGCGGCGCCTCGACGCCCTGGGCCAGGAGCCAGAGCGGCCAGTCGGCGCGGTCGATGTCGTGCAATAGCGGGAAAGCCAGGCAATCCGCCGGCGAAACAATCGGAGGATGGGCGTCCAGCAGCGTGGGGCTCGCCACCACGATCAGCTCCGGTGCCATCAGCCAAGTGGTTTCGAGCCCGGGATAGTCTCCGAGGCCATGGCGGATCGCGAGATCGATCGGCTCCCGCTTCAGATCCACGACGCGGTTGTCGGTCTCGAGCGCGATATCGATCTCGGGATGGAGCCTTGAAAAGCCGGCGAGGCGCGGCACCAGCCAGTTTGCGGCGAAGGAGGCCATCGTCGTGATCGTGACACGGCGCGACGGCGAGGCCGACAGCTCCCGGCTGACCTCCTCGATCCGGCGGAACGGGCCGTCGAGCGTGTCCAGCAGCTTGCGGCCCGCGCTCGTCAGTTCGACGCCGGCCTGCGTCCGCGTGAACAAGCGACGCCTGGCGCCTTCCTCCAGCTCCCGGATGCGCTGGCTGATCGCGCCCGGCGTCAGCGCCATCTGCTCGGCCGCATCGCGCATCCGGCCAGAGCGGGCGACGGTGACGAAGGTCTGCAGCAGCGAGAGGCGGATGGTCATGGCATTGTTTAGCACAGCTAAACACCGAAGGTGAAACCATCGTTTGCCGGCAGAGGTGCGTTGCGGAATGGCTAGCTGATCATCCGAGGACAGATCATGGCTCCCGCTCGCTCTCCTTCGCCCTTCCTGCGCTGGCTTCTCGTCGGCTTCGGCTTCCTGGCGCTCGCGATCTCGTTCTCGGCGCGGGCGACGCTCGGGCTGGTTATGCCGCTGCTGATGCAGGATTTCGGCTGGTCCCGCAGCTTCATCTCCGGCGCCGCAGCCGCGACCTTGCTCGTCATGGCGCTGACCGCCCCTTTTGCCGGGCATGCCGCCGACCGCTACGGCGTGCGCGCCACCCTCACCTTCGGCCTGCTGCTGGTCGGCATCGGCTGCCTGCTCGTCGCCTCGACCAATAGCCCGGTCGTCTTCCTGCTCGGCTTCAGCGGGATCGCGGCGATCGGCTTCGGCTTCGTCGCGACCCATGTCGTCTCGACGGCGGTCGCCCGGCTGTTCGACGCGCAGCGCGGGCTTGCCACGGGCATCGCGACATCAGGCGCGACCGGCGGGCAATTCCTGATCGTGCCGCTGGTCGCCGTGCTGCTGGCGACCTTCAGCTGGCGCTGGAGCTTCCTGGCGATCGGCATCGCCTGCCTGGCGCTGGCGCCGCTGTTGTGGTGGACCCTGTCGGCCAAGGACGCTCCAGCCGCGCCGGTGCGTCGACCTGAGTCCCACACGCTATCGACCGATCTGCGCTTCGTACTGCGCCAGCCGGCCTTCCACATCCTGTTCTGGAGCTTCCTGATCTGCGGCTACACCACGGCCGGCGTGATCGAGACCCATCTCATTCCCTATGCCGCCTATTGCGGCTTCGGCCCGGTCCCGAGCGCGGCGGCCTATGGCATCCTCTCGGCGGTTAATCTCGCCGGCATGGTCGGGGCTGGCTGGCTGACCGACCGGATGAACCGCGTCGCGCTGCTCGGCTCGATCTATCTCCTGCGCGCCCTCACCTTCCTCGTATTGATGCGCGTCGGTGCCGATTACGAGATGCTGGTGACCTTCGCCGTGCTGTTCGGCGCCGTCGACTACGCCACGATACCTGTCACCGCGAGCCTCGCCGCCAGCCATCTCGGGCTGCGGGTGATGGGTCTGACCATGGGCCTGATCTCGGCCGGCCATTCTGTCGGCGCCGCGGCCGGCGCCTTCATGGGCGGCTATCTCGTCGACATGAGCGCGCGCTACGACGCGGTCTGGCTCAGCGCCGTCGCCTTGTCGCTGGGCGCCGGCGCGATGGTGTTCCTGATGCGCGAGCAGCCGAAGGCCCAGCCCGTTCCGGCCTGAGCTGCAGGGTCAGTTGCCGAACACCGTGTTGAGCTGGCTGCCGACCATGATGAAGGTGGTGCGCTTGGGCACCTCCTTGAGGCTGACCGCGCCGATATAGGTCATCGCCGAGCGCACGCCGCCCATCAATTCCTGCATCGTGTCGGCGACGGGGCCGCGATAGGGCACCTCGACCGTCTTGCCCTCGGATGCCCGGTATTTGGCGACACCGCCCGAATACTTCTTCATCGCCGTGTCGGAGGACATGCCGTAGAAGGTCATCGCGACCGGCACCTTCTCGCCGTCGTGTTCCTCATAACGGATCTCGCCCTCGCATTCGTCATGGCCGGCGAGCATGCCGCCCATCATCACGAAATCGGCGCCGCCGCCATAGGCCTTGGCGACATCCCCCGGCACGGTCAGGCCGCCATCGCCGCAGACGAGGCCTTTCAGCCCATGGGCGGCATCGGCGCATTCGATGATGGCGGAGAGCTGGGGATAGCCGACGCCCGTCATCTTGCGGGTGGTGCAGACCGAACCCGGCCCGATGCCGACCTTGACGATATCGGCGCCGGCCAGCAGCAGCGCCTCTGTCATATCGCCGGTGACGACGTTGCCGGCCATGATCGCCGCATCCGGAAAGGCGGCGCGCGTCGCCTTCACGGTATCGACGAATTTCTCGGTATAGCCATTGGCGACATCGAGGCAGATCTTCCCGATCGGCGACTGGGCGTGGACCGCCTTCAGCTTGTCGTGGTCGGCATCGGTGGTGCCGAGCGAATAGAAGGCGTTGGCCGATTCAGGCTCGCGGAAGAAGGCGATCAGCTCCTCGGCGCTGTAGTGCTTGTGCAGGGCGACCATCGCACCGTGCTTCAGAAGCGCGCGCGCCATCGCCATGGTGCCGACCACGTCCATATTGGCCGCGATCAGCGGGAAGCCTTTCCAATCCTTGCCGGTATGCGGGAAGCGGAAGCTGCGCTCGACATCGACATGGGCGCGGCTGCCGAGCGTCGACCGCTTGGGGCGAATCAGGACGTCGCGAAAGTCGAGCTTCGGATCGTTCTCAATGCGCATGATCTGGCCTCTGGGTGCCGGTTCGGCCGGCTGGCTCGCCGAATGCCGCGATCAGGGTCGCGCGGCGCACGCGGGAGAGGCGTGCGCCGATTCATAGCGCCCGGCTCGCCGTCGGCGCAATCCCGCGTCGGGGTCCGGCTCAGGCCGAGGCCGGCGGCACGGCGGCGACCCGCGCATTCTTGCGGATAGTATAGAGCGTCGCCCCGATCACGATGGCGGCGCCGATCCAGGTGGTAATCGCCGGAATCTCGGCGAAGAAGACGAAGCCGGTGAAGCTTGCCAGCAGCAAGCGACTGAAGTCGAGCGGCGCCAGCGCCGCCGCCTCGCCGACCTGGTAGGCGCGGGTGATCAGCCACTGCCCGGCGGTGCCGAACAGGCTGAGGGTGATCAGCCAGAACCACTGGTTCGGCGTCGGCGGCTGCCACCAGAGCCAACCCGGCACGGCCAGCAGGGCGATCAGCACGATGCCCTGGTAGAGCAGGATCGTGTCGGTGCGCTCGCTCGAAGCGAGCTTGCGGACGCTGACGGTGATGCCCGCGCCGAAGATGGCGCCGGCGAGCGAGAGCAGCGCGTAGGTATCGAGCCCGTCGCTGCTCGGCCGCAGCATGATGAGCACGCCGATGAAGCCGATGATCGTCGCGGCCCAGCGGCGACCGTCGACCGCCTCCTTCAGCACGAGCACGGCGGCGATCGTGACGAACAGCACCTGGCTGAAGCCGATGGCGGTCGCCTGGGCGAGCGGTATCTTCACAACGGCAGTGAAGCCGCAGAGCATGGAGAGCAGCGTGATCACGCTGCGGAAGACCTGCAGGCCGAGCCGCTCGGTGTGCAGCGCCTGCCGCAGGCTGCCGGCCGCGAAGGCGAGCAGGATCGCCGTCATGATCACCTGCCGGATCAGCAGAATCTGCGCCAGCGGGACGGCCTGCCCGACATGCTTGATGCCGGCGACCATCACCGCATAGACCAGCAGCGCCGAGAGCATGAAGACGGAGCCGCGCAGATTCGGGCTCGCGCCGCGCCACCAGTGCCGCAGCCGGCGCCGACGATGGGCGAGCCAGTTGGCGGCTCCCGTGTCCGGCCCATCAGGCACGTCCGAGAAAACGATCGGCGTGCGCGCTTCGATCTGGATATCGGGGCGGGGCGCCGGTGAGGCCGCCGGCTCCTGCCAGGTGGGCGCGTCGTCTTCCGAACCTGATCGGCTTTGCCGACCGGTCTGCCGATCCTCGCTCATCGCCCCTCGACCCGGCCGGCATCGAAGACCGGTCCCGCGTTTCGTCCCAAGCCCAAATCATTGATGAATCGCGGCATTCCGGCCAATGACAAAGTCACATGACCGGGTTGTGCCGATGGCGCGACGGAAGCCGAGACTGCATTGCCGGGAACCGCTCGAACGGGTTCTGGGAGGGCGCACGTCGCAGGATCACGAGGCCCGCGCTGCGGGCACTGCGCCGAGCCGTTTCCCCTCTCGCGGGCTGATTGTTCATGTGGGCTGGCCGAAATGAGCCTGATCCGCGGCCGCCGACGTGAAAGGTCTGCCCCGTCGAAGTAGAGCCGCTCAGCCTGTCGCAGCGGCGAGGCCGCGCGCCAACCCTTGCGACAGGGCGCTGCGTTGGCCAGCAAGGAAATCCGCACCATCGATACGCTGCCGATCGCCGACATGGATGATGGCAAGGCGCGCCGCCAGAGCCGCGGCAAAATCCTGCGGGGTGTCGGCCAGCGTGAAATTCGCCGGCAGGTCGGAGAAGCCGCGGCAGGAGAGCGAGGTCGCCACCGCCGGCAGGCCGAGCTGCAGCGTCTCGACCGTCTTGAGCTGGACGCCCGTGCCCGCCCGGCTCGCCAGGGCGACAATCCGGCAGGAGCGTAGGAAGGCGGCAGCGCTCGGCACGCGCCCGACGAGCGTGACATTGAGCGGCGTGCGCAGCTCCGGCGGCACGCGCCCGGCGACGGCGATGCGCAGCCCTTCCGGCAGCAAGGGGCAGACCTCGCGCAGGAACCAGTCGAGGCCGACCCGGTTGGGTTCCCAGGTCCAGGTCCCGACCAGGCCGATATCGAAGGCCGGCGGTTCATCGAGCGGAGCGGCCGAGGCTTCGACAGCTTCCGCGCCGAGCAGCGGCAAGGCGCTCGATTTATCCTGATATTCCGGCCCGAGCACTTCTCGATCCTCTTCCGCCAAGGTCCAGATGAAGTGCGCCTGACGCCAGAGCCTGCGCTCGATCGCTTCGAGCAGCCTCGCCTCGCGTGCAAAGAGCCGGCGCATGATCGGGCCGCGCGCCGTTTCGGCGTTCTGGCGGGCCGAGACGTACTCGATGTTGTGCTCGACTACGATGCAGGGGGCGAGTTGCAGCAACTCGGGAAAGGCGCCGGGCAGCAGCACTGAATTCAGGATGATGGCGTCGAAAGCGCCTTGGGCCCGCACTGTCTCGACAAGGCTCCCGGCGCCCGCCAGCCGAAGCTTGGCGCAGGCGACGGGCAGGCCGGAACGGAGCGCCGACACGAGCCAGCGCAGCCTTGTTGAGGGCGGAACCGCGGCATTCTCGATGTCTACCTGCGCGACGACGACCGCCCTCTCCGGATCGGCGGGCTTCTCTCCCGGCCGTAGGAAGCCGATCGCCGTCACGTCGTGGCCGGCCTCGCGCAACGCCGAGAGGATCGCGGCATTGGCGATCTCGAAGCCGGTGTCCGGCCGCGGGACGGGAATGAGGGAGGTGAGGAATGCCAGGCGCAAGGAAAGACTCGTCTGTCGATGGCCTTCAGTCTTCTCATTGCCTTTGCGGGTCAAGCGTCGTCGCCGGCTATGCTCAACGCCGGCTACCCGGATCTGCCGTTCTTTCCGCAGCCGGACATACCGAACCTTAAGCCGCGACAGCTTAAAGCTGACAGCCATGACGACAGCCGACGACAGGGGCGCAATGGCGGAAAAGGCTTCGCGAACGGATCGCGGGCCGCGTTTCGACACGCCTGAAAGCTTCGCGGTGATCGCGCAATCACCGCCGGAGGCGCTTGCGAGCGTCGAAAGCGTCGTCTGCGTGCCGACCTTCAAACGCCCCGACCTGCTGGAGGCGACCCTGCGCTCGCTGGCCGGCCAGCAGGGCGGGCACGACTTCGCAATTATCGTCGTCGAGAACGAAGGCCTCGAACGGGCCGGCGCCGCGCGGGCGGCCGCGCTGCATGCGGCGGGACTGTTCAAGGGCCTGGTGATCGTCGAGCCGCGGCAGGGCAACTGCAAGGCCTATAACGCCGCCTGGCGCTGCGCGTTGACGCGCTTTCCGGCTCTTAAGCAGGTCCTCGGCATCGACGACGACGAGGAGGCCGAGCCCGGCTGGCTCGATGCCTTCCTCAAGGCTGCCGCCACCGCCCCTGCCGCGCTGTTCGGCGGTTCGGTCACGCCCGTCTTCGCCGATGCGTCGCGTAGCTGGCTCTCGGCCCATCCCGTCTTTCGCTCGCATTACAGCGTCTCTGGCCCGGTGCCGATGCTCTATTCCAGCGCCAACTATCTGATCCGGCGCGAGGTGCTCGAGCGGCTCGGCTTCCCCATCCTCGACGAGAGCTTCGATTTCACCGGCGGGGGCGATACGGATTTTTTCACGCGTGCCAAGGCCGCCGGCTTCCGCTTCTGGTGGGTGCAAGAGGCGGCGCAGCGCGAGACGATGCCGGCCCGGCGCAGCGAGTTCGGCTGGATTGCGGCGCGGGGCTTGCGCAATGGCGCGATCTCCGCCGCGATCGAGCGACGGCAGCATCCCGGCCTTCACGGCCGGTTGCGGGTGCTGGCGAAGTCTCTGGCACTCCTAGGCCCGTCGGTGCCGCGCGGAATCGCCCTCGCCATTCAGACCCGCTCCGGCCTCATCGGCCTTTATCACGCACAGGTCGCGCTCGGCCGGCTGATGTCGGAATTCGGCGTCGCAAACGAGCAGTATCGCAAGCCCGAGAAAAACTGACGCGGGCTCTCCGCGCCACATGCGCGGCGTTCAAACGCCGTTGAGCACGATGCCGCGCAGCTTGCCGGCCTGTGCGCCGAATTCCTTGCGCCACTCCTCGATCTGGGCCGGGACCGGCTTGCTCCCGCGGACGACCAGCACGATGTCGTCCGCCGCCTCGGCAAAGCGCCGGCTGAGACCATCCGAACCCAGGCTGCCGCCATCCACAATGATCGGCCCGAAGCGGCGGGCCGTGCCGAACAACTCGCTCTGGATCGCGCCGGAGAGTGACGAGGGCAGTCCGCCCGCACGAGGCAGGAAGGCCAGGCCCGTGCCCTCGTCCTTCAGAATCGCCCGCGTCAGCGCAAGCCTGCCGCCGAGCACATCGCCGAGGCCGGCCGGGGCATCGGCCGCGAAGACACGGGTCAAGCCCAACGTGCCGTCTCCGGCATCCACGAGCAGCGCCGGCAGGCCGGATTGAGCGGCATCGAGCGCCAGGTTGAGGGCCAGCGTGGTTGTGCCCGCCTGCGGCTGCAGGCCGAGGACGAGAATGCGCCGCTCCCGGCCCTGTCCCGCCCGTGCCAGTTCGGCCCGGATCGCGGCGACCGCCTTGGCGAAGCCGGCCTGCGGCTTGTCGATGACATCGACGAGATGGGCCTGCGACTGAAAGACCGAGCGCAGCTCGACAGGGTCGCGGCGCCAGCGGCGGTGACGAACCGGCGGAATCGAGCCGAGCATCGGTGTTGGTGCTGCCGCCGAGGGAGCCTCGACGCTGGCGGCCGCCGGGCCGCCCTGGATTGCCAGGAGCCGGCGCAGACCTGCCCTGCTCAATGCTCCCGCTTTGGGAGAGGTTGCCGGCTGCGGGTCCGGTGACGCCGTCGCAGCGCGAGGCGGTGGCGGCGCAGGAGCAGGCGCTGCTTCCGGCTGCTCCTCGGGTGCGGCCGACACAACAGGACGAGGCACACGCCGCCAGAACGGCTTGCGCGGCGGGCGCTCGCTCTCCGGCGTCGGCCTGGGTACGGCGAAAAGCGCCAGGCCGAGCGCCAGAACGGCTCCGGCGCCGCCACCGCCGATCAGGCCGATCAGGGCGAGCGTCCGGCGGCTGATTCCGCTCTTCTCCAGCGGCGGCATCGCCGGGCTGATGACGCGGGCATTGGTGGTGTCGATGCCGCCCAGCTCGCCCGTTTCGCGGGCGCGCCGCAGGAAGGCGTCGTAGATCGCGCGCGAGGACTCGACCTCGCGATCGAGCTCGCGCAGCTGCACCGAAGCGCGACCGGCTGCGTATTGGCCGGTCGTGAGCTGGTCGACACGGCGGGCGAACTGGCGCTCGGCTTCGGCGGCACGGTCATACTCCGCCTTGGCGGCTCGGGCGATACGCGTGAGCTCGTCGGCGATCTGGCGACGAGCGTCCCGGACCTGCGACTGGGCGGCAACCAATGCCGGGTGGCGCGCACCCAGCGAAGCGAGAAGATCGGCTTCCCGCGCCAGCGCAGCTCCGAGCTGGGCACGCAGGGCGGTCATGGTGTTGGAGGCGACGGCCTCGGGAAAAGCGCCGGCCTCGACACTGGATGCGCGCGTCGCGGCGATCTGGTCGTATTTGGCCTTCGCTTCCGTCGTCCGCGTCCGGGCCGCGACGAGCTGGGCCGCGTTGAGCGAAAGCTGCTCCTCGCTCAGCGAGCGGCCATTGAGGCCGACGATATTGTTGGCCTCCTTGTATTTCTCGGCCTTCTCCTCGGCAATGCGCAGCCGGTTGCGCAGCTCCTCCAGCCGGCCCGTCAACGACGCGGTCGCGCGCTGCGCCGCTTCGGAGCGGACGGCCGCCTGATCTTCGAGATAGGCTTCGGCGAGCGCATTGGCGATCTTCGCGGCTTTGTCGGGATCACTCGCAGTGACGGCGATATCGATGACAAAGGTGCGTTCGCCGCGCCGGACGGTGACGTTCCGGTCGAGCGCCGCGAGCGCATAAAGCACCGCGTTCGGCGAGGGAGCGGTATCACTGCCGCCCAGCAGACGGGAGAGGAAGCCGCGCGAGGCGCCACCGAAATCGGGATCCCTGTCGAGGCCGAGCCGCTCGACGACGCGCGACTTGATGCTGTCCGAGGCGATCACCCGCGCCTGGCTTTCGAGATAGCCGGTGATCGAGGTCGGATCGCTGCCGACCGAACTGGGCGAGACGTCGTTCTGCAGCACGCGCAGGTCGCGCGGATCGATGAAGAGCTGCGCCGTCGAGACGTATTTCGGCGTCATCAGCAGGCCGGCGACCACCGCAAGGCCGAGGCCGAGCAGGGCCATCAGCAGGATCAGCCCGCGCCGGGTCCATAGCGTCGCCGCGATCCAGGCGGGATCGGCCAGTTTCGCGAACTGCGCAGAGACGGGCGCAGACGGCCGCTCTGGGCGATCCGGTGCCTCCTGTCCTCTGTTTGCGGCGGGCTCGGTGGTGAACATGACGCTACGCTTCACTGTTCCTCATCAGGCCGTCCCGCGCCGATAGCCTTCGAGCACCGCCAGCATCGGCTTTGGCCGATAGTCGGCATCGAGCGGCAAGGGCCGGGCGCGGGCACTGTCCTTGCGCGGGAAGGTCTCGTGAACCCAGGAATAGCGATCGGTGAGACCCCAGGTGACGATCGCCTTCGGCCGCTTCGCCGAACAGACGGCACCGAGGAAGGTCGAGACCAGCGCCGCCGCCGTCTTGTCGCGCTGGCCGGGATCGGGCGGCAGCTTCCAGTCGATGACGTCGAGCTCGGTGATCTCGACATCGAGATCGAGCGCGTCGAGATCACGCATGAAGCGTTGCAGACCGTCCACGTCGATGCCCTTTTCGGCATAAAGATGCGCCTGCATGCCGATGCCGTGCACCGGGATGCCCTTGTCCTTCAGGCGTCGGCAGATATCGAGCGCGACCTTGCGGCGGGCGGCTGCACCCGGCACCGGCTCCTCGAAATGGAAATCATTGAGGACGAGGCGCGCCTTCGGGTCGGTCCGGGCCGCCGTGCGGAAGGCGATGTCGACATGCTCCGGGCCCAGCAGGCGCTGCCAGATCGTGTCGCGATAGGGTTCGCCGGGCTGCGGATCGTTTTTGATGACTTCGTTGACCACGTCCCAGGTCGCGATGCGGCCCTTGTAGCGGTCGACGACGATCTCGATGTGGTTGACGAGCTCGCGCTCGGCCTCGGCCCGCGTCGTCATCTGCTTGGCCCAGGGCGGCAGGGCCTCTCCCCACAGCAGCGTATGGCCGCGCAGCGATTTCCGATTGGCTTCGGCGAAGGCAACGAGCTCGTCGGCACCGGAGAAGTCGAAACGCGGCTGATCATGGCGCAGCGCCTCCCACTTCAGGTCGTTCATCGGCACGATCACGTCGCAATAGCGCGTCAGCGCCTCGCGATAGCGCGGGTCCTTGCGAAACGTATCGATCTCGGCGGCCGAGCCGAATGGGATCGGCTGTGGTGCAGCCGTTGCCGAGCCGGAGCCGGCCGCGGCGCCGGCGGCGACCAAAGCAGCCGCTCCCCGCAGCGCCATGCGCCGCGTTGGCATAGCTCCAGTCCGGACCACTTCGGTTTCCTGCATGAAAAAGGAACGCCTTCGTTTCGTTTAGGGTCGCGCAACGCCTCTCAGCTAAGACGGAACCGCTATGCCGCCATAAGAGGGCACGCGCCGGGCCAGCCGCCGCGAGAACGGATCATGCTGCCAGATCGTGCCACCATTTCCGCCTACCTCACCATCCTGAGCGGCTCCGCCGGCCGGCTCACCATCTCCCTTGTCTACTTCCTCATCGTTGCGAATACGTTGACCCTCGGCGAATTCGGATTGTTCGCTGCGGCGTCCTCGACGGGGCTGATCCTGTCGCGCCTGCTCGCCTTCGGATTCATCTCGCCGCTCTATCGCGTCGCGACGGTGAAGCCGCGCCTGCTCGGGGCCTATCTGGCGGGCTTCAGCGCGCTCAGCCTGCTGTCGCTGCCGCTGATCGCCGCCGTCGCCGCCATCGTCTATGCGCTGTTGTTCGCGGACCGGCTCGCCATCCTACCATTCGCGGTCATCATCGTCGCGGAAGTGCTGGGCTGGCGGCCCGTCGAGGTCGTCGCCATCGTCAACAACGGCCTGCGCCGCTTCCGGCAAGCGGCGCTCCTCGTCATCATCGGCTCGGGGCTGCGCACGATCGCGGCGCTGCTCTTCATGACCTTCGGCCATGCCAGCCTCGAAAGCTGGGTCCTCGCCTATGGCGCCGCGACGATGGCGAGCGCCCTGATCGCGCTGACCGCCTTCCTGCCGGCGTCGCGCTGGCGCCTGGTGCGCAGCCTCTATCCGCGCCGCATGGCCGATGCAGTCTACGCGGGTGCGGCCGACATCGTCTTCTACATCCAGGCCGAGCTCGACAAGCTGCTGGTGCTCGGCCTCGCCGGCGAGCGCACGGCCGGGCTCTACGCCATCGCGCTCCGGGTCATCGACCTGACGGCG
Organism: Bosea sp. NBC_00550; assembly: GCF_026020075.1. Taxonomy (NCBI): domain Bacteria; kingdom Pseudomonadati; phylum Pseudomonadota; class Alphaproteobacteria; order Hyphomicrobiales; family Alloboseaceae; genus Allobosea; species Allobosea sp. NBC_00550. Next base: position 4,007,967 of record NZ_CP102772.1, on the reverse strand, counting down.
ATGCCGGTGCGCAGCTTCACCCAGATGCTGGTGCAGAAGATCATGACGGATCGCGGGCTCGGCGGCCTCAGGCGGCTCGCCGGCTTCGAGATCGGCATCGCGCTGATCTCGATCGCCGGCTTCATGGCGGTCATCGTCGCGCTCAAGCCTTTCCCGGGGCTGCTCGGCCGCAATGTCTCCGAAGCCGCCTATCTGTTCGCGCCGATGCTGCTCGTCCCGGCCTTCCGCAATCTCGTCGAGTATCATGCGGAGCTGCTCTATGCGCGGGAGCGGACCGGCTCGCGCATCGCGCTTTTGTGCCTGCTGACCGCGCTGAAGGCCGCGCTGATCTCGGCCGTGATGTCGCGCTTTGCCGAAGGCGAGGCCTGGGCCGGCTGGATGAACCTCGTCTTCGGGCTGGTCTATCTCGTCTCGGCCGGCTTCACCTACGGGCTGCTCGCGCGGGCCGGGCGGCCTGCCTCACGCTGAGGCCTGCCGCTCGAACAGCGCGCGGATCCGGTCGAGCGGCTGGCCGATGAAGGACTGTATGCCGATGGCGACCTGCCAGGGTTCGAGCACCTCCTCGAAGGAACCGAGCCGATCGAAGCCTTCCATATCCTCGTTCAACCAGTAGCCCTTGCAGAGCTCGCGGGCATCCGGCCAGTGCCCGGCCGCTTCCAGCCCGAGCACGCGTTCGAGGTAGTAGCCGTAGATCAGGTACTCGGAGAACTGGCGGTCACGCGCGATGGCGCTGACCCAGTCGCGGCCGCTCTCGCGCTCGATCCTGGCCAGCAGCGACAATACATGCTCGCGGCGCCAGCTCACGAGATTGTTGATGTAGTCGGGTCCCGGATAGCTGGGCCGGCCGAGACCGAGCAGAGCTGCGGCGTTCTCGCACCATGGCCGATGGGGCGCCATGTCGGCGGTGATGGCGTCCGGCTTGCGGTAGAGGCGGATGGCCCCGTCTCTCAGGAGGCTCTCGAGCTTGAAGGGTCTGACGAAGAGCATGTCCGAATCGGCGAAGAGGACGACGTCCTCGCTGCTGGCCTTGGCGACAGCAAACTTGCGCAATTGCTGCGTATGCCAGCCGCGCAGCGGCGGCAGGCCGCGAGCCGCGGCGCCCAGCCCTGTCCAGATCCGCCGCTTGCCGAAGCTCAGCGGATCCGGGATCGATTTCAGCCAGTGCGGCAGCAATTGGGATTCGGGCAGGATACGCCGGCGCGGCCCTTCGAGATCGCGAAAAAGCGGGACGTCACGATCTTCCACCAGCAGGTAATGGACGGCCTGGCCGGTGACGAAACGATCGATGCTGGCGCAGAGCAGCCGGCAGCGATCGAGATCGCCCCGATAGCTCGGCGTCGCCAAGGCGAATGTAGTGGTCACTCCGGCGAACTCACCCGCTGCGCCTGCCGCCGGTCGCATATTGCCACAGCATGCGCGTCAGGAAAGCCGGATTGCCCAGCACATAGCGCCGCCAGAGCCGGCGCGGCTCGAGCCAGAGGCGATAGGCCCATTCGAGGCGCGCCTTGCGCGCCAGATCGGGCGCTCGCGGCACCTCGCCGGCGAAAAAGTCGAACAGCGCGCCGACGCCCGCCGCTGCAGCGCAATGCTGCGGTCCGAGCCTATCGGCGATGAAGCGCTCCTGCAGGGGATTGCCCATGGCGACGAGCAGCATGTCGGGCCGCTCGGCCTTCAGCCTGTCGAGAAGCTGCTTTTCCTCGGCCGGCGCGTAGAAGCCGTGCGACAGGGCGCTGAAGCGATGGTTCGGATAGCGTTGCGAGAGCTGCGCGACGGCCCGGTTTGCGACACCGGGCTTGCCCCCCAACAGCGCGATCCGCATCGGGCGCTGCTGTCCGGCAAAGAAGGCCGGGAAGAAATCGGTGCCGTTGAGATTGGCCGGGAAAGGCTCCCCGTAAAGCATCCAGCTGCCGATATCGACGCCGATGCCGTCCGCCATCACGAGAAAGGTCGAGAGGCTGCGCTGCAGGGCGACGTCATTCGCGGCGACGTTGACCAGATTGGCGTTGCAGAAGGCGAGCTTGACGTGGCCCCCCGTGGCGATTGCGTCGGCAAGCTCGGCGATCGCTGCTTCGCGATCCATCACGGCGATGCCGACGCCACCGATATCGCGCTTGGCGTAGCCCGAGCGTTTGCGGTCGGCGGCTTCCCTGGCGATCGTGATGGAGACGGTTGCGGGCACGAAGCTGTCGATCCCCTGGCACTTGTTGGCGCTTGATGACATCAATGTCATGGCCGTTCCAAGGCACGGGTCAAGGCAAAGTCCGGCGAAAGGTGAACGGCACCTTCCCCAAATTCGCGGGTTCGCGTTAACGGCAAAACTCTTGCAGAAACAATGCGTTGTTCCGAAGCGGCACGAATTGCCCCTCGGTCTTCAGCCATGCCGGCTTCCCGCCCCTCATGCCGTTCCACCGCGGGACGCGATGCCATCGACCGTCCCGATCCGGGACGGATTCGACGTGGCGCTCGGCACCGATTTTCTGCCGTCGTCCTTAACGCCGCGCATGACTGGTCTGCACAAATGTCCGAAACGAACGCGCCCTCTGGCCGGTACCGATTGGCGCGGCTAGGCTGGTCCGAACGACATAGGGAGGCTGAGGGGCATGAACCAAATCGATTTAAAGAACCGCGTCGCCATCGTGACAGGCGGGGCGCAAGGGATCGGCCGGGCCGTTGCCGAGCGTTTCGCCGCAAGCGGCGCGACCGTCGCGATCTGGGACCTGGACGGAACGCTGGCCGAGAAGGCCGCCGCGGAGATCGGACATGGTGCGATCGGCCTTGCGGTCGACGTCACCGATGCCGATGCCGTCCAGAAGGCGAGCGATGCGCTGGAAGCCAGGCATGGCAGCGTCGACATCCTCGTCACCAGCGCCGGCATCGCCGGCCCCAACCACAAGACCTGGGACTATCCGCTCGAAGACTGGGCGCGCGTGATGCGGCTCAATCTCGACGGCACGCTGCATTGCTGCCGGGCGGTCATTCCCGGCATGCTCAAGCGCAATTACGGCCGCATCGTCCTGGTCGCCTCGATCGCCGGCAAGGAGGGCAACCCCAACGCCTCGGCCTACTCGGCTTCGAAAGCCGCGGTGATCGCGCTGACCAAGTCGCTCGGCAAGGAGCTGGCCGACAAGGACATCGCCGTGAACTGCATCACGCCGGCCGCGGCCCGCACCCGCATCTTCGACCAGATGAGCGAGGAGCATATCGGCTACATGCTGGCGAAGATCCCGCGCGGGCGCTTCCTGCTGCCCGACGAGGTCGCCTCGATGGTCGCGTTCCTGGCCTCGGCCGAGAACAGCTTCACCACGGCGGGCGTATTCGACCTGTCCGGTGGGCGCGCGACCTACTGAAACCGGCGGGAAGCGCCGCCACCAATGCCGCCGGAGACAAGCAGCTTGGCGAAAATGCCGGTCGCAGTTTCGCCAGCCCTGCTCTAACCTTTTGGGCATGACGCAGATGCTTCCCTCCGCCGCCGTCCTCGGCGCCCGCGCCTTTGCCGCGCTTGCCGGCCTCAACCGCTTCAGCGACGAGCCGGGCAAGCTGACGAGGCTCTACCTCTCGCCGGCGCACCGGCAGGCGGCGGAATGGGTCAAGGGCGCGATGGAAGTGGCGGGGCTGAGCGCCTTCATCGATGCCGCCGGCTCGGTGCAGGGGCGGCGCGAAGGCACGGTGCCGGGAGCTCCGATCGTGCTGATCGGCTCGCATATCGACACGGTGAAGGATGGCGGGCGCTTCGACGGCAATCTCGGTGTCGTCGCCGGCATCCTCGCGGTCCAGGCCCTGCGCGATGCCGGGATCAGCCTGCCCTTCCCGATCGAGGTCGTGGCCTTCGGCGACGAGGAGAATGTGCGTTTCCCGACGCATCTCTCGACCTCGGAAGCGCTGGCCGGCGCCTATGATCCGGCCTGGCTCGACGCACGCGACAGCGAGGGCGTGAAGCTCGGCGATGCGCTGCTCGCCTTCGGGGGAGACCCCAGCGGCATCGCGGCTCTCGCCCGCAAGCCCGGCTCGATCCAGGCCTATCTCGAAGTCCATATCGAGCAGGGGCCCGTGCTGGACGCGGAAAACGAGCCGGTCGGTATCGTCACCGCCATCAACGCCCAGAGCCGGGCGCGGGTGCGCGTCACCGGCGAAGCCGGCCATGCCGGCACCGTGCCGATGGCGCTGCGCAAGGATGCCCTCACCGCCGCCGCCGAGATGGCATTGGCGCTGGAGCAGATCGCGGCCAGGCACGAGCTCGCGGTCGGCACGGTCGGCGTGCTCAGGCCTGAGCCCGGCGCGACCAATGTCGTGCCCGGCGCAACCGAATTCACCATCGACTACCGCGCGCCGAAGAACGAGACGCTGGCCGCGATGGAGACCGAGATCCGCAGCCGCTTCGCCGAGATCGCCACGCGTCGCGGCGTCGGGCTCGAGATCGTGCCCTATGCCAAGGCCGATGCCGTCCCGATGGATCCGCGCCTGCAGGACGCCTTCACCGCCGGCATCGCCCGCAGCGGCAGCAACATCGCCGGCCGCCGTCTGCCCTCCGGCGCCGGGCATGACGCCATGACCATGGCGGCGATCGCGCCCGCTGCGATGCTCTTCGTGCGCAACGAGAAGGGCATCAGCCATTCGCCATTGGAGAACATGAGCGAGGCCGATGCCGGCATCGCGATCAAGGTCCTGCTCGAAACGATTCTGGAACTTGCCGGACGGTCGAAGTAGAAGAATTCCAGCCGCGACACCGCGCACCATTCCGCGACGCGTCCGAAAGCCCTAGGAGAGGCGCGCCGCAGGAGGCTGGCAATGGATTTCGAGAACTTCTTCCGCCGCGAACTGGACGGGCTGCGCCGCGAGGGCCGCTACCGCGTCTTCGCCGATCTGGAGCGTCAGGCCGGCCGCTTCCCCATCGCGACCTATCATGGCGAGGGCGGCCCGCGCGACGTCACCGTCTGGTGCTCGAACGACTATCTCGGCATGGGTCAGCACCCGAAGGTGCTCGCGGCAATGCATGAGGCGCTCGACGGCAGCGGCGCCGGCGCCGGCGGCACCCGCAACATCGGCGGCACCAACCACTACCACGTCCTGCTGGAGCGCGAGCTCGCCGACCTGCACAGCAAGGAAGCGGCGCTGCTGTTCAACTCCGGCTACATGTCGAACTGGGCGTCGCTGTCGACGCTCGCCGCGCGCATCCCCGGCTGCGTCATCCTGACCGATGCACTCAACCACGCCTCGATGATCGAAGGCATCCGCCATTCGCGTGTCGAGAAGCTGATCTTCGCCCATAACGACCCTGCAGACCTGCGCCGCAAGCTGGCTGCGCTCGATCCGAACAGGCCGAAGCTGATTGCGTTCGAGTCGGTCTATTCGATGGATGGCGACATCGCGCCGATCCGGGAGTTCTGCGATATCGCCGACGAGTTCGGCGCGATGACCTATATCGACGAAGTCCATGCCGTCGGGCTCTACGGCCCGCGCGGCGGCGGCATCTCCGAGCGCGAAGGCCTGACCGACCGGCTGACGCTGATCCAGGGCACGCTGGCGAAGTCCTTCGGCGTGATCGGCGGCTATGTCACCGGCTCGGCCGCGCTCTGCGACTTCATCCGCAGCTTCGCCTCCGGCTTCATCTTCTCGAGCTCCTTGCCGCCGTCCGTGGCGGCGGGCGCGATCGCGGCGATCCGGCATCTCAAGGAAAGCGCGGTGGAGCGCGAACGCCAGCAGGACCGCGTCGTGGCGCTACGCCGAAAGCTGGACGCCGCCGGTATCCCGCATCTCGGCAACCCCAGCCATATCGTGCCGGTGATGGTCGGCGAGGCGAAGGCCTGCAAGGCGATCAGCGACGAGCTGCTGGCGCGCTTCGACATCTATGTCCAGCCGATCAACTACCCGACCGTGCCGCGCGGCACCGAGCGCCTGCGGATCACGCCCTCGCCCTTCCACTCCGACGCCGATATCGACCGGCTGGTGGCGGCTCTGGGCGCGATCTGGCTGCGGGATGGGCTGAAGCGGGCGGCGTAACGCGCTGCGCCGTCATTCTCGAGCGCAGCGAAGCGCAGACCCGAGAATCTCAGGACAAGAACGCGCCGGGAACGCATCGCCGGCATGAGATGCTCGGGCCGAGCCCGAGCATGCCGCGTTACGCCTTCAGAGATTGAAGACGCGGTGGGGGACGAATTCGCCGTTCTCGACCGAGCCGGTCGCGACAAGTGTTCCGCCGCAAGTGGCGTAGGCGGCCTGCGCCTCCACCGGTGCTCCGGCGCCCCGCAGCAAGGCGCTCTGGCCGCGCTTGATACGGGCGGCCGCGTCGCGATGCATCACGATTTCCGGGATCAGAGTCAGGGCGGCCTTGACCGGCAGCAGCGCCTCCAGCGCGCGCTCCGGACTTTCGCGCAGGGTTTCCACCCCCGCGGCATCCTCGATCGCGAAGGGGCCGACGCGGGTGCGGCGCAGATGCGCGACATGGCCGAGACAGCCAAGCGCGAGGCCGAGATCGCGGGCGATGGCGCGGACATAGGTGCCCTTGCCGCATTCGGCCTCGAAGGTGGTGGTGGCACCGTCATGGCTGACGATGGAGAGTGCATCGATCTCGACCGGACGGGCTTCGAGCTGGACCTCCTCGCCGTCGCGGGCGAGGTCGTAGGCGCGCTCGCCGGCGATCTTGATCGCGGAGAACTTCGGCGGCGTCTGCAGGATCGTGCCGGTGAAGCGCGGCAGCAGGGCCGCGATGGCGGCTTCGTCAGGACGCAGCTCGGAGGTCGCGATGACCTTGCCCTCGGTGTCATCGGTGTCGGTCTGCGTGCCCCAGGCGACGGTAAACTGATAGGCCTTGCGCCCGTCCATCACGAAGGGAACGGTCTTGGTCGCCTCGCCGAGCGCGATCGGCAGCAGGCCGGACGCCAGCGGATCGAGCGTGCCGGCATGGCCGGCCTTCTTGGCGGAAAAGGCGCGCTTGACCACCGCGACCGCATGGGTCGAGGTCATGCCGACCGGCTTGTCGAGCACCACCCAGCCATGGATGTCGCGCTTCTTGGGACGCGGGGCCGGGCTGCCCTCCCGGCTCTCGGTGGCTTCGGGGGTGCTCTCAGTTGTCATGGTCACGGTCGTCGTCTTCTTGGTCCTGGTCGATCTTCAGGCGCTGGCGCAGCGTGTCGCGGCGGACCTCCTCGGTGTCGAGCAGCGCATCGATGCGCTCGGCTTCCGCGAAGCTCTCATCGGCGCGGAAGCGGACATCCGGCGCGTATTTCAGGTTCACGCGATGGGCGATCTCGCCGCGGATATAGCGCTTGTGGCCTTCGAGCGCCTTGAGCACCGGCTTAACATCCTGCCCGCCAAGCGGCATGATATAGGCCGTGGCGAGCTTGAGATCGGGCGAGAGGCGCACCTCCGGCACGGTGACGACGTATTTCGCCAGCACATCGTCATGGATATCGCCGCGCGAGAGCATGTCGGCCAGCGCGTGCCGGATCAGTTCGCCGACGCGCAGCTGCCGCTGGGACGGACCGGATGTCTTGATGGGTTTTGCCATGGTTCTCGTTCTCCGGGATCGGACCGGACGGACGGTTGAACGTCATGGCCGGGCCTCGGGCCCGGCCATCGTTGTCCTGGTCGGAACGATCGCGCGGCAGCTCAGAGGCTGCGCTTGATCTCTTCGACGCGATAGCACTCGATCACGTCGCCAGGGCGCATGTCCTGGTAGTTCTCGAAGGACATGCCGCATTCCTGGCCGGCGACGACTTCCTTGGCATCGTCCTTGAAGCGCTTGAGCTGTCCCAGCTTGCCCTCGTGGACGACGACGTTGTCGCGGATCAGGCGGACATTGGCGCCGCGCTCGATCGTGCCGTCGGTGACGCGGCAACCGGCGATCTTGCCGACCTTCGAGACGTTGAAGATCTCGAGGATCGACGCGTTGCCGAGCATGGTTTCGCGCAGCGTCGGCGCCAGCAGGCCCGACATCGCGTCTTTCACGTCATCCATCAGGTTGTAGATTATGTTGTAGTAGCGGATCTCGACGCCGGCCCGGTCGGCCGCCTCGCGCGCTTCCTTGTGGGCGCGCACGTTGAAGCCGACCACGACAGCGCCCGAAGCCTGGGCGAGCGTGACGTCCGACTCGGTGATGGCGCCGACGCCCGAGGACAGGACGCGAGCCCGCACCTCCTCGTTGCCGACCTTCTCGAGCGCTCCGACGATGGCCTCGACAGAGCCCTGCACGTCGCCCTTGACGACGAGCGGGAACTCCTTGCGGCCCGCGCCTTCCTTGAGCTCGCGCATCATCTCGGCCAGCGAACGGCCGGCGCCGGAGGCGGCACCGCGCGCGGCGAGGCGATCGCGACGCTGACGCTCGCGATAATCGGTGATCTCACGAGCACGCGCTTCCGACTCGACCACCGCGACGCGGTCGCCGGCCTCGGGCGTGCCGTTGAAGCCGAGAACCTCGACCGGCATGGAGGGCGGAGCCTCCTTCACCTGCGCGCCGGTATCGGCGATCAAGGCGCGGACGCGGCCCCATTCGGCGCCGGCGACGACGATGTCGCCGGTGCGCAGCGTGCCGCGCTGGACGAGCACGGTCGCGACCGGACCACGACCACGGTCAAGCTTGGCCTCGATGACCGTGCCTTCGGCGGGGCGCTCGGGATTGGCCTTGAGATCGAGCAGTTCGGCCTGAAGCGCGATCGCCTCGAGCAGCTTGTCGAGATTCTGCCCGGTCTTGGCGGACACCGAGACCTCGAGGGTCTCACCGCCGAGCGATTCGACCTGGATCTCGTACTGCAAGAGCTCGGCACGCACCCGGTCGGGGTTGGCATCGGGCTTGTCGACCTTGTTGATCGCGACGATCAGCGGCACGCCGGCAGCCTTGGCGTGATGAATCGCCTCGGCGGTCTGCGGCATGACGCCGTCATCGGCGGCCACGACGAGCACGACGACGTCCGTCACCTTGGCGCCGCGGGCGCGCATCGCCGTAAAGGCGGCGTGGCCGGGGGTGTCGATGAAGGTCACCTGGCTGCCCAGCGGGGTCGTCACCTGATAGGCGCCGATATGCTGGGTGATGCCGCCGGCCTCGCCGGTGACTACCTTGGTCTTACGGATCGCATCGAGCAGCGAGGTCTTGCCGTGGTCGACATGGCCCATGATGGTCACGACCGCCGGGCGGGACGCCAGGGTCTCGTCGATATCAGGCGTATCGAACAGGCCTTCCTCGACGTCGGATTCGGCGACGCGCTTGACGGTGTGGCCCATCTCCTCGGCGATGAGCTGCGCGGTGTCGGCGTCGATCACATCGGTGATCTTGTGCATCGCGCCCTGCTTCATCAGCAGGCGGATGACGTCGACAGCCCGCTCCGTCATGCGGTTGGCGAGTTCCTGGATGGTGATCGTCTCGGGGATGATCACCTCGCGCATCACCCGCTCCTTCTGCGCGTCGGAGGCCCGGTGCCCGGTCATCCGCTGTACGCGGCGGCGGAAGGAGGCGACCGAACGCGTCCGCTCGTCGTCGCCGCCCGTGGCGGTGGCGAGCGTCAGACGGCCGCGCGGCTTGTCGTTGGTGGTCTTCGGCGTCTTGGGCGCCGCCGGAGCGGGACCACGGCCGGCGCCGGCGCCCACGCCGGGACGGCGGAACGCGGCCTTGACGTCGACGTCATCCGAGCGATTGCGCGGGGCTCCGCTGGACGGCACCTGACGGGCCGGACGCGCGATGGCGGGCTCGGCGGGGGCCGAGGCATCCACCCGGGGCGGCCGGGGCGCATCCGAGCGCGGCGGGCGGCTATCGAGGCGCGGCGGACGCGCACCGGTGTCGCGCATCGGCTGCCGCGGCGCGAACTCGCGCGGGCCGGACGGGGCCGGACGGCCAAAATACTGGGTCGGCTGCGGCGCGGGGGCCGCTGCCTGGGGAGCGGCATCGCGCGGCGCGGCGGGCGGAGCGGCCGGGCGGGGCGCGTGATCCTCGCGCTGGCGCACGACGCTCTCGGCGCGACGCTTCTGCTCGTCTTCGTGGCGACGGCGTTCCTCTTCCTGGCGCTGGCGCGCCTGGGCGGCCTCGCGCTCCTGGCGCTCGCGATCGGCGGCGGCCGCACGCTGGCGTGCATCCTCCTCGGCGGCGCGGCGCGCCTCGGCCTCGGTGCTGCGCGCTTCGGCGAGGGCGCGCTGACGCGCATCCTTCTCCTCGTCGGACAAGGTGCGCAGCAGCATGCTGCCGGCCGGACGCTGCGGAGCGGGCGCGGGGCGGGGCTGCGGAGCGGCCTGCTGCGCCGGAGCCTGCGGAGGACGCGGCGCGACGGGTTCCTTCACCTCCGGCCCGCCGGCGCGGCGCTTGACCTCGACGACGACCTGCTTGGAGCGCCCATGCGAGAAGCTCTGGCGAACAGTGCTCTGCTCGACAGGCCGCTTCAGCGACAGGGTCTTGGGCGGGTTGACGGAAAGAGTCTTGTCGCCCGGGTTTTTGGTATCGGTCATTCCGCGTTCGGTCCTGCCGGTTCGGTCGTGTCTTCAGTGTCGTTCTGGTCGGGTGCGGCGGTATCGTCCGTCCGGTAACGGACGAGCCGACGCCAGCGCGAGAGCACGCCCTCGGCCGCTGGTCCCGGAGCAAGCGCGGCATGTATCACATGTGCCCGCCCCAACGCCAATTCCAAATCCGCCGCCGTGAAAATCGCGACGACGGGCAATTCCCGGGCCTTGAGCCCTTCGGCCGCGCGGGCCGCCGCCAACCTGCGGACCGACTGGCCGATCTTGCGCTTGCCGTCCTCGGCTCCGTCGCTCGCCGCGACGACTGCGAGGCAGCGGCCTGATTCAACGAGCGCCTCGACCTTGGCAAAGCCGGCGATGACGAGGCCGGCCTTGTTGGCCATCGACAGCGCCTGCAGCGCGTCCCGATGCATCAACCGGTCGATCATATCCGGCAAATCAGCCGGAACCGCGACCTTTGCCTTGAGCGAGCGCTCGAAGGCTTTTCGCTTGATCGCCTCGGCCACGGTCTTGCGGCTCAAGCTGGCCCAGACACCGCGGCCGGGCAGCTTGCGCCGCAGATCCGGCACGAGCACGCCATCCGGCCCGGCGACGAAGCGGATCAGATCGTCAGGCGCCTTCACGGTGCGCGTGACGACGCAGCTCCGCTCCGGACCATCCTTCTGCGCCGCCTTCACCGCGACAGCTCCGCTCAGGCCTCGGCCGCCTCGTCGGCTTCGGTCGCGGGCTCCTCGGTCGGCGCCTCGATCCAGCCGGCGTGGACGCGCGCAGCCATGATGATGGCCTCGGCATCCTGGCGGGAGAGATCGAAGCCGTCGAGATAGCCGGCGTGACGGGTCGACTCGCCGTCCTTGCGCTCGGTCCAGCCGATCAGGTCGTCCGTGGCGCAGCCCGCGAGATCCTCGACGCTCTTCACGTCGTTCTCGCCGAAAGCGACCATCATGGAAGTGGTGACGCCATCGACCTCGCGCAAGGCGTCCTCGACGCCGAGAGCGCGGCGCTTCTCGTCGAGCTCGGCCTCGATGGTGGCCAGATGCTCGAGCGCACGGCTCTGGATCTCGCCAGCGGTGTCCTCGTCGAAGCCCTCGATCGAGGCGAGCTCGGCGAGGTCGACATAGGCGAGCTCCTCGACATTGCGGAAGCCTTCCGAAGCCAGCAGCTGGCCGACCGTCTCGTCGACGTTCAGCGCGTTCATGAAGATCTCGGTGCGCTGCAGGAATTCCTTCTGGCGGCGCTCCGACTCCTCGGCTTCCGTCAGAATGTCGATATCCCAGCCGGTGAGCTGCGAGGCGAGGCGCACGTTCTGGCCACGGCGGCCGATGGCGAGCGAGAGCTGCTCGTCGGGCACCACGACCTCGATCTTGTCGGCTTCCTCGTCGAGCACCACCTTCGCGACTTCGGCCGGCTGCAGCGCGTTGACGACGAAGGTCGCGACATCCGGCGACCACGGAATGATGTCGATCTTCTCGCCCTGCAGCTCGCCGACGACGGCCTGCACGCGCGAACCACGCATGCCGACGCAGGCGCCGACCGGATCGATCGAGGAATCGCGGGAGATCACGGCGATCTTGGCGCGCGAACCCGGATCGCGGGCCACGGCCTTCACCTCGACGATCCCGTCATAGATCTCAGGCACTTCCTGGCCGAAGAGCTTGGCCATGAACTGCGGATGGGTTCGCGACAGGAAGATCTGGGGCCCACGCGGCTCGCGGCGCACGTCGTAGACATAGGCGCGGGCGCGGTCACCGACCTTGAAGGTCTCGCGCGGGATCATCTCGTCGCGGCGGATGATGGCTTCGCCACGGCCGAGATCGACGAAGACGTTGCCGTACTCGACGCGCTTGACTGCGCCGTTGACGATCTCGCCGATGCGATCCTTGTACTCGTCGTACTGACGGTCACGCTCGGCCTCGCGCACCTTCTGGACGATGACCTGCTTGGCCGACTGGGCGGCGATGCGGCCGAAATCGAAGGGCGGCAGCGGATCGGCGATGACGTCGCCGACCTGGGCGGCCGGGTTGTGGCGCTTGGCCTCGTCGACCGTGATCTCGATCGCCGGGTTCTCGACGGTCTCGACGACCTGGAGATGGCGGGCGAGGCGCAGTTCGCCGGTCTTGGTGCTGATCTCGGCATGGACGTCGGTCTCGGCGCCGTAGCGCGAGCGGGCGGCCTTGGCGATGGCGTCCTGCATGGCATCGACGACGATCTGGCGATCGATCGACTTCTCGCGCGCCACCGCGTCGGCGATCTGCAGCAGTTCGAGCCTGTTGGCGCTGACGACCATGACGCTCACTCCTCTTCGGTATCGTTGCTTTGCGGAACCGCATTGCCGGTCTTGCCCGGTCGCGGTCCCAGCGATTTCCCTCGGCCCTTCTTCGGGCTGGCGATCTCTTCGGCCGCCGGCATCTCCGGCGGCAGGCCGGACTTCCCGCGGCGCAGCGATTCCGTGACGAGCGCATCGGTCAGGACCAGCCGCGCCTCGGCGATCAAGCGCATCGGAATCGCGACGTCGCGCTCTTCCTCGCTCTTGGCGTCGTCCCGCGTCAGCAGCGCATCCTTCCCGGCCACGCCACGCAGGATGCCGCGGAAGCGCTTGCGGCCGGAAACCGGCTCGCTCGTGTCGATCTTGGCGAGATGGCCGGCCCAGCGCTCGAAGTCGCTCGCACGCACCAGCGGCCGGTCGATGCCCGGCGACGACACCTCGAGATAATAGGCCGCCTGAATGGGATCGTCGACGTCGAGCACCGGCGAAACCGCCTGGCTGATCTCCTCGCAGCCCTCGACCGTCATCGAGCCATCGGGCCGCTCGGCCATGATCTGCACGGTGCAGCCGTTCTGCGCGGTCACGCGCACACGCACCAGCCGGTAGCCGAGATCGACGATCGCCGGCTCGATGATCGTGGCGACACGCGCCGCCACGCCGCCTTCGACAACAAGTCGGGCTTCATGAGCGGATGATGCTGTCGGTTCGCTTGTCGTCATGCCCCGGGCCGTCCCGTCTGCCTCCGGCGGGTTGCGGCCAATAAAAAAGAGCGGGCCGGCCGGCCCGCTCTTGATCACCGGCGTTAACCGATACCAGAGCTGTTGGGCGCTATTTAGTCCGCATCGCCTCGATATGCAAGCTCCGAGCACCGGCGATAACCCGATGGTCATCCTTCCCTGCCAATGTGGGAAGCGGGATAGTGGTTGAGGACAGAGTATGAGTGCGGTCGCAACGCTGCTGCGAGACCTCGAAACGACGATGGCGCGCGGCTCCAGCGACGAGCGAGCTGTCGTTCTCTCGCGCCTGACGGATCTCTTCCTCGCCACCGCGATCGACATGGACGAGGAACAGGTCGGCGTCTTCGACGCGGTCATCGGGCGGCTGTCGCGGGCGATCGAGCTGCGCGCCCGCGTCGAGCTGTCGGAACGCATTGCGCCCGTGCCCAATGCGCCGAGCGGCGTGGTGCGCCAGCTTGCCCTCGACGAGATCGCCGTGGCGCGCGCGGTGCTGGTGCAATCGCCGCGCCTGACCGATCAGGACCTCGTCGCGGTCTCCGCAGCCAAGGGCCGCGACCACATGCTCGCCATCACCGAGCGGCCGGACCTCGGCGAGCCGGTCACCGACTTTCTCATTCTGCGCGGCGGGCGCGTCGTGACCCATGCGGTCGCTGCCAACCAGACCGCGCGCTTTTCGCGCCACGGCATGGGCGTGCTCGTGATGCGGGCGGCACAGGACGATGCGCTCCAGGCCACGCTCGGCCTGCGGCGCGATATTCCGGCCGAGCTGGTCGGCCAGCTCATGGCCGCCGCCAAGAGCTCCGCCCGCCGTCGCCTGAGCGAAAGCCTGGAACCGAAGCTGGCCGGGGATGTCGACGGCGCGGTCGAGCGCGGCGCCGATGCCATCGCGGCCGGCGGCCAGATGCCCGGCGAGCTCGGCGCCATCAGCGCGGCGCTCGTCGAGATCCGGGAACTGAACGAAGCCGGCCTGCTCGACGAGGAGAAGGTTCGCAGCTTCGCGCAACAGGCCGCGACCGAGCACGCCACCTGCGCCGTCGCCGTGTTGGCGCAGCTCAGCCTGCCGGCGAGCGAACAGGTCATTCTCGGCACCGATCGCGAGGCGATCCTGATCGTCGCGCGCGGCCTCGGCTGGTCGTGGGAGACGACGGCGGCGCTGATCTCGCTGCGCAAGGATTTCGGAAAATCGCAGGCCGCCGTCGATCGCGCCCGCGACAGCTTCCGCAATCTCGCACAGAGCACGGCCCAGCGCGTGCTCGGCTTCCTCAGAATGCGCGACGCCAAGCCGTGAGGTAGCTGGAGATACGGCCTTCGCGCACCGCCTTCGCCTCGTAGCGAGTCCGGATCCAGCCAGGATAGGGGGTGCGCCAGTCGCCCGGCCGCTCGTCGGCCCAGTCGAAATCGGGCGAGGCGAGCAGCCGCGACAGCGTCCAGCCGACGTAATCGTCGATATCGCTGGCGAAACGGAAGCGCCCGCCAGCCTTCAGAGCCCGGGCGAGCAGGGCCAGAGTCCGTTCGGAGACGAAGCGGCGCTTGCGCTGGCGGCGCTTCGGCCATGGATCGGGATAAAGCAGGTCGATGGCATCGAGGCTGCCGGCCGGAAGCCGCGGCAGCAACAGGGCCGCATCGCCGTCCCAGACCCGGATATTGGTCAGGCCCTCGCGCTCCGCGACGGCGAGAAACTTGGCCATGCCGTTGATGAACGGCTCGACGCCGATGAAGCCGATCTGCGGGCTCTCGCGCATGCGCATCAGCAGATGCTCGCCGCCGCCGAACCCGATCTCCAGGCGCACGGCCTCCACCGGCTCGGGAAACAGCGCGTTAAGATCGGCGATGTCGCCTTCCGGCAAACGCAGGCGCGGCAGGGTATGTTCGATCAGGTGGCTCTGGCCGTCGCGCAGCGCCTTGCCCTTGCGGCGGCCGTAGAAGGCCCTTTCGTCGTGGTCGGGGTCGTGGGTCATGATCCGTGTTCGTACCGCATTGTCCGATCAAGCGCCGTCATTCCGGACGCAGCGAAGCGGAGATCCGGAATCCATCATAGAGCTCCAGAGCCCTCCGATGAATTCCGGGTCAAGCCCCGGATCACCGCGGTGTTTCAACGGCCTTATCCAGCAAGTCAAAAGAAAAAGGCCGGGTGGACCCCGGCCTTCTTGTTCATGACCCGACGAGGTCGTTTCAGGCGACAGCCTTCTTGAGCGCGTCGACGAGGTCGGTCTTCTCCCAGGAGAAGCTGCCGTCGCGGCCGGCCTTGCGGCCGAAATGGCCGTAGGCCGAGGTCTTCGCATAGATCGGCTTGTTGAGGCCGAGATGGTTGCGAATGCCGTTCGGCGAGAGGTCGACGAGCTTGCCCAGCACGTCCTCAAGCTTCGATTCCTCGACCTTGCCGGTGCCGTGCAGATCGACATAGATCGACAGGGGCTTGGCGACGCCGATGGCGTAGGAGAGCTGGATCGTGGCGCGGTCGGCGAGCTTGGCCGCAACGATGTTCTTGGCGAGGTAGCGGGCCGCATAGGCGGCCGAGCGGTCGACCTTGGTCGGGTCCTTGCCGGAGAAGGCGCCGCCGCCATGCGGAGCCGCGCCTCCATAGGTGTCGACGATGATCTTGCGGCCGGTGAGGCCGGCGTCGCCGTCGGGACCACCGATCACGAACTTGCCGGTCGGATTGATGTGCCAGACAGTGTCCTTGGAGATCCAGCCTTCCGGCAGGGCCTGGCGGATATAGGGCTCGACGATCTTGCGGACATCGGCCGAGCTCAGGGACTCGTCGAGATGCTGGGTCGAGAGCACGATCTGCGTGACGCCGACCGGCTTGCCGTTCTCGTACTTGACCGTGACCTGGCTCTTGGCGTCGGGGCCGAGCTTGGCGGCATCGCCTTCGCCCTTCTTGCGGGCGAGCGTCAGCGTCTCGAGGATCTTGTGGGCGTAGTAGATCGGAGCGGGCAGCAGCTCGGGCGTCTCGCGGCTGGCATAGCCGAACATGATGCCCTGGTCGCCGGCGCCGACATCCTTGTTGCCGGTCTCGTCGACGCCCTGGGCGATATCGGCCGACTGCGGATGCAGCAGCACGTCGATCTTGCACTTCTTCCAGTGGAAGCCGTCCTGCTCATAGCCGATGTTGCGGATCGCCTTGCGGGCGGCCGACTTCACCTTGGACTTGATCTGCTTCTCGTCGAGATGGGTGCGGACCTCGCCGGCGATGACGACGCGGTTGGTCGTCGCCAGCGTTTCGGCCGCGACGCGGACCTTGGACGGCTCGTAGCCGGCCTTGACCGCCTCCTTGAAGAACAGATCGACGATCTCGTCCGAGATGCGGTCGCAGACCTTGTCGGGATGTCCCTCGGAGACGGACTCGCTGGTGAAAAGATAATTCTGGCGTGACACGGTCGCAGGACCCCCTGAAGCGGCACATCGAAAGGCCGGCGCTTCGCACCAGCTTGAAGAACACGCCGTCATCGCAGCGGACGCGTTCGCCGTCAAGCCAACAAATCCGTTAATCGAAAGGATTGTTCGTCAAGACGAACAAAATCGAGGTGGAATCAGGCTTTTTCGCCGTCTTCCTCCGCCAGCGCCTCGACGAGATCGATAATCCGGCGCCGGACGCGGCCGCTTTTGATGCGGGTGAAGGCCTTGGTGAGCTGCACGCCTTCACTGGTCGTCAGGAAGTCCGAAATATAGGCCGTGGCGGCGGAATCGGCGAAACCGCCGGACGGCGCATCGCCCGAAGGAGCTCCGTCGAAGAAGAAGGCAACGGGTACGTCGAGCTCTTTGGCGATCTGCTGCAGGCGGCTCGCGCTGATGCGGTTGGAGCCCTTTTCGTATTTCTGAACCTGCTGGAACGTCAGGCCCAGCGCATCGCCGAGCTTTTCCTGGCTGATGCCGGCGAGCATTCGGCGCATACGGACGCGGCTGCCGACATGCCTGTCGATCGGGTTGGGGACTTTCTTGATCATGATTAGCCTGCTCTTGCGTCAGTTGTCATGACCAGGAGCCGCCATCCTGGTCGGCATGGAACTCGTGGTGTATTATAGGCTCCGCGGACGGTCCACTCTTTCTCGCAAAATTTGTTCCAAATGGGATGATCAGGCGTTTTTGAAGCGGGAAAATGCTATAAAAATAAGCAACATGCCCGCGAAAATCGCATCCCCGGCCCGCGCATAGGGCGTGATCGGCCCGCTACGTGGAAGCTGGGAATCCAACACGCCCTCCATGCCCAGAGGCAGGCTCGCGATGACGCGGCCATAGGCGTCGACGACGCCGGAGATGCCGGTATTCGCGACCCGGACAAGCGGCAACCCCTCCTCGATGCTGCGCATCCGTGCCTGAGCGAAATGCTGGTAGGGGCCGCTGGTCTGGCCGAACCAGCCATCATTGGTGAGGTTCAGGAAGAAGCCGGCGCGGGGACCGCGCGAGGCGACTTCGCCCGGAAAGACCGCCTCGTAGCAGATCAGCGGCGCTGCCATGGGCAATCCCTTGACCGCGAGAGACGCTCGGCTCGCACCCGCCGCGAACCCACCGGGAACGGAGACGAATTCGGAAAGGCCGACGCGGCGGATCAGCGTATCCAGGAAGGGCGGCAGATATTCGCCGAACGGCACGAGATGGACCTTGTCGTAGCTCGCGACGATGACGCCCTCGTCATTGACGACCTGGATCGCGTTGTAGATCGGTGGGCTGCTTTCTCCCGGCAGCATCTCGCCCGCCCTCGCCGCGCCAGTGATCAGGGTCACGTCGGGTGGGAGCACGGCGGCGATCCGCGAGAGCGCTCCCGGCGAGCGGCCGAGCAGGAAGGGAAAGGCGGATTCCGGCCAGATCAGATGCGTGACGGATTGCAGGCCCGGCGTCGTCGGGCTGGTCGCGCGATCGCTCAGGGCCAGGTACTGGTTGAGGATGGCCTCGCCGTTGTGGCCGTTGAATTTGGCATCCTGCGGCAGGTTCGGCTGCATCAGCCTGAGCTTCACACCGGCGACGACCGGCGAGGGGCTGGACGGGACGCGCCACAGACCGAAGGCGAACAAGCCACCGAGGGCTGCCAACGCCATGAGTGGAGCCGTCCAGCGACCGGCCGGCGTCCCGGCCGTGCCGATCACTGCCGGCGCGGCGCCGATCGCAACGGCGAGCAGGGTGAAACCGTAGAGTCCCGTCAGCGACGCGAACTGGGCGAGATGAATCTCCCCCGCCAGCATCATGCCGTAGAGGTTCCAGGGGAAGCCGGTGAGCACATGCCCGCGGGACCACTCGGTCAGCGCCAGCGCGGCGGCGAGCACGAGGATACGCCGGGCGCCTTCCGGCCAGAACAGGCGGGCGAGGCCGAAGCCCAGTGCCGGGAAGATCGCCAGGAAGGCGGGGAGCGCGACGACGCCGAGCGGCATCGCCCAGGCGAACTTGTCGGCCTCGACGAGGAAGGCGGCGCCGAGCCACCACAGCCCCGCGAGGAAGAAGCCGAACCCCCACCACCAGCCCGCGGCGAAGGCGGCCCGGAAACGCCGCCATGCGCTGGTGCCGACCGCACCGTCGACGAGCCAGACCGCGACCGTCATCGGGACGATGATCAGGGGCCAGAGATCGAGCGGCGGCAAGGCCAGCGCCCCGCTTGCGCCTGCGAGAAGCGCGACGAGGCGCTTGCGCCATCCCCAAGCGAGAATGACGGCCTCCGCAAGCCGCGCCACATGCATCAGCCTGGCTCCATCGCCGTTTCTTCAGGAGCCGTCTGGTTGCGCCGATGGATCGTCAGGCGCTTCACCCGGCGCTGGTCGGAATCGAGGATCTCGAAGGTCAGCCCCTCCGGCCCCTCGACGATCTCGCCCTGTGCCGGCACGCGGCCTGCCAAGGTCACGATCAGCCCGCCAAGCGTATCGATGTCATCAGCGACCTCGTTCTGCGAGAGATCGACCCCGGTCGCCCGCTTGAGCTCGTCGAGCGTCGCGCGGGCATCGGCGGTGAAGCTGCCCTCGCCGGCCGGCGCGATCGGCGTTTCCTCGAGATCATGCTCGTCCTCGATATTGCCGACGACGATTTCGATCAGGTCCTCGATGGAGACGAGGCCATCGGTGCCGCCATATTCGTCGATGACCAGCGCGATATGGGTGCGCGTCGCCTGCATCCGGACGAGCAGATCGATCGCCGGCATCGAGGGCGGCACATAGAGCACCGGCCGCAGCAGCTCGGTCGCCGAGAGAGGCGTCGCGAGATTCACCACCGCGAGATCATGCGGCACGGCGAGCTTGCCGGTTTCTTCCTGCGGCCCGTTCTCGCCGGGGCGGGCCTTCTCGGCGATGTATTCGAGGAAATCGCGGATGTGGACCATGCCGCGAGGGTCGTCGAGCGTATCGTCGAAGACCGGCAGGCGCGAATGGCCGGCCGTCCGGAAATGCGCGAGCAGCTCGTCGAGCGTCGCATCCGCCGGCACGGCGACGATATCGGCGCGCGGGATCATGACGTCGCTGACGCGGCGCTCGCGCAGGCTCAGCACATTGCTGAGCATCGCGCGCTCCTGGGCGGAAATATCGGCGAGCTCGCCGTTCTCCTCGGCCAGGGCCTCGACGATCTCCTCGCGGGCGGTGCCGCCGGCGCGCAGGCCGAGGCGTTCCAGGAACTGGCCGAGCCAATGGCCGAAGCCACGGCCATTGGTGTCGGACTGCAATTGTCGACTATCGTCGCTCATGGCTGCGGGGACTGTGCGGAAGAAGGGGCCGGCGCGGCGAGAAGCTCGCCGTCGGCATAGGGGTCGGCGATACCGAGGCTGGCGAGCGCCTCGACCTCGAGCGCTTCCATGCGAAGCGCCTCGGCCTCGGTTTCATGGTCCTCGCCGAGCAGATGCAGCAGGCCATGGATGACGAGATGGCGCAGATGGTCGGCAATGTCCTTGCCCTCGGCCTGCGCCTCATGCGCCACCGTCTCGTAGGCGATGACGATGTCGCCGAGCAGGGGGCTCGCGGCGATCCGCTCCGGCGGGGCGGCGGGGAAGGAGAGCACGTTCGTCGCCTTGTCGAAGCCGCGCCAGTCGCGGTTGACGATCCGGATGCGCCGGTCGTCGGTGAGCAGGAGGCTGAGTTCCGCACCGGCCAGCGGCTTGCGCGGCGCCACGGCGAGGCCCGCCGCGAGCGCTTCGGTGACCATCGCGCGCAGGCTCGCAAGGTTGCCCAGCGATTGCCAGCGGCGCGACTGGGCTCTCAGATCGAGATCGAGAGATATCTTCGCGGGTCGCGGCGCCGAGCGCCGCCCGCGAGGTCGATCGTTCATCGCGGCCGCTCCCGCGCCAACATCCGCTTCAACCCTTCAGTCTCGCCTTCGCGGTGGAGATCCGCGGGCGCATCGGGATTGCGCAAGCGCTCTTCCCGCTCCGCGCGCTCATGGCGCGACGCGGTCTCATAAGCCATCACGATGCGTCGCACCAGCTCATGCCTGACGACATCGCCTTCCTCGAAACGGGCATAGCCGACGCCGTCGACATCCTTGAGCAGCTTCACCGCCTCGACGAGGCCGGAGCGCTGGCCCGGCGGCAGGTCGATCTGCGAGGGATCGCCGGTGATGATCATGCGCGAACCCTCGCCCAGGCGGGTGAGGAACATCTTCATCTGCATCGAGGTGGCGTTCTGGGCCTCGTCGAGCAGCACGACGGCGTTGCTCAGCGTGCGGCCGCGCATGAAGGCCAGCGGCGCAATCTCGATCATGCCGGTCTGCAGGCCGCGCTCGACATGGCGCGCCTCCATGAAATCGTTGAGCGCGTCGTAGATCGGCCGCAGATACGGATCGACCTTCTCGCGCATGTCGCCGGGCAGGAAGCCGAGCCGCTCGCCCGCCTCCACCGCCGGGCGCGACAGGACCATGCGCTCGACCACGCCCTGCTCGATCAGCGAAACGGCGTGCCCCACGGCAAGCCAGGTCTTGCCGGTGCCCGCCGGCCCCTCGGCGAGCACGAGCTCGTGGCGCTTGAGCTGGCGCAGATAGGCGTCCTGCGCCGCGTTGCGCGCCCTGACCGGCCCGCGCTTGCGGGTGATCACGGCATCGAAGGAGGCCTTGCCGACATCGGCGGCCGGGAAGAGCGAGCGCTGGGTGTTGCTCTCCTCGATCGCCCCGTCGACCTCCCCCAACGTCACGGACGCGCCTGCCTTTGCGCGGGCATAGAGCGTCTTCAGGACGCGCCCGGCCTGCTCGGCCGTCTCGCGCGGACCCTTCACGGTGACATGGTTGCCGTTGGGATTGACCACGACGCCGAGCCGCCGCTCGAGATGAGCGAGGTTCTGATCGTATTGGCCGAAGACGAGGCTGGCGAGGCGGTTGTCGTCGAAGGACAGCACCACCTCGGTCGCCGGCAGCCCGTCCCTGCCCGCGCCCTCTGGGCGAGCTGGCGGCACGTCGCGCCGTGGGGTCCTGTCCGGTCTTTGCGTCGTCGAATCAGCCTGTGCCAAATGCGTCGCCTCCCTGGCGCCGGTTCCAGCCGGGCAGGAGCGCCCGACCGGGTCGTCTCGCAGCATAACCGAACGCAACGATCTCAGCCTGATGACAGGCCGTCTCCAATCCAGAGCAGATGGGCATGGACCTTGGCTGGCTCAAGCGGCCATGTCCTTTCCGCCTGCAACTTCCGCCTCCGCCAGACGGCCGAACAGCGAATTGGAACCCGCCCGCTCGATCGTCACCCGCACGATGTCGCCGATCTGATTCGCATCGCTCTCGATCTGCACAGCCTGCAGATAGGGCGACTTGCCGGCAAGCTGTCCGGGGTGGCGGCCCACACGCTCAAGCAGGACATCCACAGTCCGTCCGACCATCGCGGCGTTGAAGGCCTGGCGATGGTGCTCGATGCGCTCCTGCAGCCGATAGAGACGCTCGTCCATCACGGCGCGCGGGATCTGGTGCTCCAGATCGGCCGCCGGCGTGCCCGGGCGCGAGGAATATTTGAAGGAATAGCTCGAGGCGAAGCCGATCTCGTCGACGAGACGGATCGTGTCCTCGAAATCGGCATCGGTTTCGCCGGGAAACCCGACGATGAAATCGGAGGAGAGGGCGATGTCCGGCCGGGCCTGACGGATACGCTCGATCAGGCGGCGATAATCATCGCCGGTATGCTTGCGGTTCATCGCCGCCAGGATGCGATCCGAACCTGCCTGCACCGGCAGATGCAGGAAGGGCATCGCCTGCGGCAGATCGCGATGGGCGGCGATGAGGTCGTCGTCCATGTCACGCGGATGGCTGGTGGTGTAGCGGATGCGGGCGATGCCCGGCACCTCGGCAACGCGCCGCATCAGCCGGGCGAGGCCCCAGACCGCTCCGTCCGGTCCCTCGCCATGGAAGGCGTTGACGTTCTGGCCGATCAGGGTGACGTCGCGCACGCCGGCCTGCGCCAGACGCTCGACCTCGGCCAGGATCTGCCCGACCGGGCGCGAGAACTCGGCGCCGCGCGTATAGGGCACGACACAGAAGGCGCAGAACTTGTCGCAGCCTTCCTGGACCGTGACGAAGGCGGAGACGCCGCGCGAGCGGATGGCCTGCGGCTTGGGAGCCGGCAGGAAACCGAACTTGTCCTCGATCGGCAGCTCGGTATCGACGACCCGCTTCCTGCCGGCCTCGGCCAGCAGCTCCGGCAGGCGGTGATAGGCCTGCGGCCCGACCACGAGATCGACGGCGGGCTGGCGCCGCTGGATCTCGCCGCCCTCGGCCTGGGCGACGCAGCCGGCGACCACGATCCTGGTCTCCTGGCCGTCCGCCTGCTGCGCCTTCTTGATGTCGCGCAGCTTTCCGAGCTCGGTGTAGACCTTCTGCACGGCGCGGTCGCGGATATGGCAGGTGTTGAGCAGGATCAGGTCCGCGCCTTCCGGCGTCGCCGTTTCCTCATAGCCCTGATGGCTCAGGATGTCGGCCATGCGCTGCCCGTCATAGACGTTCATCTGGCAGCCGAAGGACTTGATGTGGACTTTCTTCATCGTCGCGAGTCAGGACTCCAAAGCATTTTCTTACTGTGGATCGGAGGCGTTGGGAACGGCCTCGCCCCATGGCGGCATGACAGGCAAGCCCCGCGCCAGCAGGTTCAGGCAGCGGGCCGTCCCGTCACCGCCGCGCGCCGCGCCGCGCGCACCGCTTCTTGCGCCAAGCGCGTCGCCTGCTTGCGGGATGTGGCGTGGCCCATCACGATGGGCTGGCCCCAGACCAGCTCGACATCGACGGCCCCGCATTCCAGAATCAGCTTCAGATGCGGCCAGAGCTCGGTATCGCCATACCAGGCGAGCGCGGCACGCTCGATCCGCCCGCCCGGCAGGCCCTGCCAGCCGGTATAGGTGATGGCCAGCGGATAGACCGTGACATCCTCAGCGGCATCGCCCATCGCCTGATGCGCGGCGCCAAGCAGCGAGGAGCGGAAAGGCAGGACGCGCGTGCCATCGCCCGTCGTGCCCTCGGCGAACAGCACGACCTCCTCGCCTGCCGCGATACGCGCGCCCATGGTGGCGGCGACGCCGGCCGTGGCGCCGCGACGCTGCCGGTCGATATAGAGGGTGCGCTGGAGGTCGGCGAGGAAACCGACCACCGGCCAGCCGGCGACCTCGCTCTTGGCGACGAAGGCGAGCTGCCGCTCGGCCCCGATGACGCCGATATCGAGCCAGGAGACGTGATTGGCGACGATGAGCGCGCCGGTCCCGGCCGGAGGCGGCGTGCCCCTGACATGGCGGCGAACTCCGAGACACCAGCAGACCAAGCGGTGAAAGCGCAGCGGCAGGACGCCGCGCCTGCTCGGCAGGACACGCATGACCACGAGCTGGAGCAAAACGAGCCCCATCGTGGCACTCACCAGCAGGGCTAGGCGAGCGAGCGCGCCGACGCGTAGTCCCTTCATGCGCAGGCGGGTCCGGTCATCGGCAAGGCTGGCGTCTCAAGCGGGCTCGGAACGCGGTCAATGCCGCGATTGCGCGGCGATGTCACGCGAGATCGAGCCGCATCGCGATCGCCGTCGCGCGGCTGCCATCGGCCTTGGGATAGTAGCCCTTGCGGCGGCCGACTTCGCGGAAACCGAAATGCCGGTAGAGCCGCTCGGCAGGCAGGTTGCCTTCCTCGACCTCGAGAAAGACATGCGCGACGCCGTCCTCCGCCAGCCTGGCGAGATGCGCCGAGAGCAGGGCGCGGCCGAGACCATCACCGCGCCGTGCCGATGCGACCACGATGCTCAGGATCTCCGCCTCGTCGGCCGCCTTGCGGGACATAACGAAGCCGGTGGGCTCGGCCCCCTTGCCGAAGACGCCGTCGGTGGCGACGCCGGCATCCGCGATCAGCGCGGCGCATTCGGCCGGCTCCCAGCCGCGGGCGAAACCGCCCTGATGATGCAGGATCGCGACCTGCCGTGCGTGACCGGCGTCGAGCCGCATCGTGCGCGCAGGCGCCGAATCAGGGTGCAGGAGTTTGCGCAGCCAATCCATGCCGCTTGTTCGCATGGGCTGACGCAGGGTCAACCACCATTTGGAGGATGAGCTCACCGGCGCGGCAGGCGGGCTTTGTCCTGCGGCGTCGTCTCCGGCGCCTTCAGGTAAAGCGGGCGCGGCGGCGCGCTCTCCGGGTCGGCGATCAGGCCGAGCCGCGCCACCCAGGCGATATCGGGCGCCTTCGCATCGTCGATGACGACCGCATCGAGGCCGATCGCCCAGGCCTCGTTGGCGACGGCGAGCGCCGAAGAACCGACGAGGCTGACCGGGCCGGCGCCGATGGCGCGCGCCGCGTCGCGGTAGCTGACCTGCCGGAGCGAGACGAGCGGCTTGCCTTCGGAGGTCAGCGCCTGGAACCAGACCTGCCCATGCCTGGCATCGAGGGCGGCCGCGATGACGCGGCCGGATTCGCGCCCGATCAGCGGCGCCGCGCAGGCGGCGACTGTCGTGACGCCGACGGCCGGTATGCCGGCGGCGAAGGCGATCGCCCGCGCCGCACTGACGCCGACCCGCAGGCCGGTATAGCTGCCGGGCCCGACGGTGACGGCGACGCGCCCGAGCGAGGAAAAGCCGCCCTCGACCGCCTTCATCACCCGCTCGACCAGCGGCATCAGCGCCTCGGCATGGCCGCGGTCCATGAGAAGCTGTTCCTGCGCCAGCGGCTCGGCAACACCGGCTTCGAGCACGCAGGCGGAGCAGGCCCCGAGCGCCGTGTCGATCGCGAGAATGCGCATCAGATCTTCATTCCGCGAAAGCCCGGCTTGTCGTCACTTGATAGAGGTCACGCCCGCTCAAACGGCCTCGACCTCGCGCACATCCGGCAGGAAGTGGCGCAGCAAGTTCTGGATGCCGTGCTTCAGCGTCGCCGTCGAGGACGGGCAACCCGAGCAGGAGCCCTTCATGGCCAGATAGACCGTGCCGTCGCGATAGCCCCGGAAGGTGATGTCGCCGCCATCTCCGGCCACGGCCGGGCGGATGCGGGTCTCGAGCAGGTCCTTGATGGTCTCGACAGTCTGGGCATCCTCGGGGGCGAAGAACTCGCCCTCCTCGATGATGTCGGCGGCCGAGCCGTCGGCCAGCACCGGCGCGCCGGACATGAAGTGTTCCATGATCGCGCCGAGAATGGCCGGCTTCAGATGCGGCCATTCGCCATCCGACTTCGTCACGGTGATGAAATCGGAGCCGAGGAAGACGCCGGAAACGCCGGAAACGCCGAACAGGCGCTGGGCCAGCGGGGAGCGCTCGGCATCGGCGGAATCGCGCAGATCGAGCGTGCCGTCAGGCATGACGGCACGTCCTGGAAGAAATTTGAGGGTCGCCGGGTTCGGCGTGGCTTCGGTCTGGATGAACATGGCTCAATCTCCGGTCCCGGCGATTCAAGGTCGCCGTTCCTGGCTCCGATATAGGCCGAGGGCTGGAATCATTCCAGCGACAAGCGCGTGAAGCGTCGTCGCGCCCCGCTCAGGCGAGCGCGTCGATCTCCTCATCCTCCAGATGACCGGGCACGATGGCCACCGGAATCGGGAAGCTCGCCGAGGATTTTCCGGCAAGAGCGCTGACCAGCGGCCCCGGACCGTCGCGCCCGGTGCCAGCAGCCAGCACCAGAAGCGAGATGTCCTCGTCCTCCTCGATCAGCTTGACCAGTTCGCCGGCCTTGTCGCCGGTGCGCACGATCCGCTCCGGTTCCAGGCCGGCGAGCGTCCGCACCGCGGCCGCGGCCGTGTCGAGCCGCTTTTCGGCCTCGGCCTCGGCTTCCGCCCGCATCACGTCTCCGACACCGAGCCAGGTCTCGTGCTCGGGCGGCGGGGCGACGGCAAGCAGAACGATCGCAGCGCCGACGCGGGCGCAGCGACGCGCGGCGAAGCGAATCGCCTTGGCGCATTCCTCGCTGTCGTCGACCACCGCGAGGAATTTGGGGCGATGGCCCGTCTCGTAGGACCGCCGTCTCTTGACCATGAAACTATCCCCTGCCGCCGCCTGAGGGAGCGCCATGGTGGCCCGCGTCGGCCCCCCGGCGCAAGCCCGCCCCTAAAGCCCTGCCTTCAGCCGCGCACGAAGCCGACGATGTCCTTGACCTCGCGCATGATCGGCGCGGCGATGACGTCGGCGCGGGCCGCGCCCCCGCCGAGGATGGCGTCGATATGCTTGGGCTCGGCCAGAAGGCGGCGCATCTCGCCGGCGATCGGCGCGAGCTTCTCGACCGCGAGATCGACCAGCGCCGCCTTGAAGCCCGAGAACTGGCCGCCGCCGAACTGCTGGAGCACCGCGCTTTTCGTCGCACCCGAGAGCCCGGCATAGATGCCGACGAGATTCTCCGCTTCGGGACGCCCCTCCAGCCCCTTCTCCTCGGAAGGCAGCGCGTCGGGATCGGTCTTCGCCTTGCGGATCTTCTGGGCGATGGTCTCGGCATCATCCGTCAGATTGATGCGCGAATAGTCCGAGGCATCGGATTTCGACATCTTCTTGGTGCCGTCGCGCAGGCTCATCACGCGCGGCGCCGGCCCCTGGATCATCGGCTCGGGCAGCGGGAAGAAACCGAGCTCCCCGGTGCCAAGGCCGAGCTCGGCAATCTGCGGGCCGAAATCGTTGTTGAACTTCTGGGCGATGTCGCGGGTCAGCTCGAGATGCTGCTTCTGGTCCTCGCCCACCGGCACATGCGTCGCCTTGTAGAGCAGGATGTCGGCCGCCATCAGGTTCGGATAGGCATACAGGCCCACCGAGGCGTTCTCGCGGTCCTTGCCGGCCTTCTCCTTGAACTGGGTCATGCGGTTCAGCCAGCCGAGGCGCGCGACGCAGTTGAACACCCAGGCAAGCTCGGCGTGGCCCGGCACCTGGCTCTGGTTGAAGATGATGCTCGACTTGGGATCGACACCGGCCGCGATATAGGCGGCCGTGACCTCGCGGATCGCGCGCTTCAGATCGGCCGGATCCTGCCACATCGTGATCGCGTGCATGTCGACGACGCAATAGATGCACTCATGCGTCTTCTGCATCGCCACCCAGTTGGTCAGCGCGCCCAAATAATTGCCGAGATGCAGCGTTGAGGTCGGCTGCATGCCTGAAAAAACGCGCTGATGAAAACCCGACATGGGGGCACTCCGTCGTCACGATGGAGGAAGGAAGCGGCGCTTCTGGCTCAAGCCCGCCGCTTGCGCAAGGGGAGAGCGCCGAAGGCGCCGAGCACCCAGCCGGTGCCGCCATAGACGAAGAGTCCCCCAAGACAGAGCAGCGCGAGCGCGCCGACACGCTGCAGGATCGGCTGATCGAGGGCGAGCGACGGCGCCAGCGCCCTCAACAGCAGCGGCAGCGTGCCCAGCATGATCGTGCTCGCGATGAGGCTGGCGACGATGGGCCGCAGATTGCCGGGGCTGGGCCGCCAGATACCGTCCCGGATCAGCATGACGCCGAGCATCGTGGCCTGCACGGCGAAAGCCAGCGTCGCGGCGAAAGCCGCCATCTGCGCGGCATTGCTGCCATCGGCCAGGCCGAAACCGGCCAGCGCCGCCACCAGCACCGCGAGGCAGCCCGAAAGCAGCGGCAAGCGCGGCAGGTGCCGGGCGAAATAGACCTGGCCGAAGACCTTGGCAGCAATGGCGAAGGGCAGACCATAGCCGAAGGCAGCGAGCGCCGCAGCCGTCCGCGCGCGATCGGCGGCCCCGAAGCGGCCATGCTCGAACAGCACGGAGACGATCGGATCGGCCAGTGCGACGAGAGCGGTACCGGCCGGCAGCGCGAGCGCCAGGCCCAGCGCCAGCGAGTGCCCCAGCATTACGTCCGGCCCGTCCCGCCCGGCCGCGCTCGCCATGTCCGACAGCACGACCGTTCCCATCGCCACGCCGACGAAGCCGAGCGGGAGCTGGAAGACGCGATCGGCATAGTAGAGCGCGGCGACGGCGCCGGGCTCGGTCGAGGCGACCTGCGTCGCGACCAGCAGCACGAGCTGCGCGGCGGAGGCCGCGAGCAAAGTCGCGCCGCCCGTGCGCAGGAGGCGCGTCATGTCAGGCGACCAGCGCAGCACGGGGCGCGGCAGACCGAGGCCGCGCAGCGCCAGCAGGATCATGCCGAGATGGGCGACGCCGGTCAGGCTGACGCAGATGGCGAGCCATCGCGCCGCGCTCTCCGGCGGCGTGCCGTTGAGATGCAGCCCGA
This sequence comes from Bosea sp. NBC_00550, assembly GCF_026020075.1. Lineage (NCBI taxonomy): Bacteria > Pseudomonadati > Pseudomonadota > Alphaproteobacteria > Hyphomicrobiales > Alloboseaceae > Allobosea > Allobosea sp. NBC_00550. Next base: position 3,978,982 of record NZ_CP102772.1, on the reverse strand, counting down.
GCAGCAGGGCCAGCAGGATCGCATTCATCAGAGCCGGCGCCAGCGCCACCACGGCGAAGCGCTTCTCGGCATTGAGCAGCGCAGCCAGCAGCGACGCCAAGGTGGTCAGCAGCAGGAAAGGCAGCATCAGCCGGGTGTAATACGCGGCGAAGGCCAGCGTCGCCGGCTCCTCGGCAAAGCCGCCGGCGAGGCCGAGCACCAGCCAGGGCGCGAAGAGTTCTCCCACCGCGACCAGCAGCAGAAGCAGGAAGGCGAGGTTGCCGGTCGCCTCGGCGGCGAAGCGGCGCGCCTCCTCCGGGCCCCGCTCGCGCGCAATGCCGAGATAGAGCGGCACGAAGGGTGCGTTGAGCCCGCCCTCGCCCAGCACGCGGCGGACGAGATTGGGCAGGCGCAGCGCGGCCAGATAGGCGTCCGCCACAGGACCGCCACCGAGCAGGCGGGCGATCAGCACATCGCGGGCGAAACCGAGCAGGCGCGAGGCAACCGTGGCGGCACCGACGACGGCCGAATCGCGGGCAAGACGGGAGGGCTCAGCGTCGGAGGTCAAAGCCACATTCCCCGGTCACAGCCCGAAATCCTCAAGGAAGCGACTGATTTGGTGCATCCGCGCATGCAGAATGGTCACGATGCCGATATCGCCGTTCGCCAGCCTGCGCCAGTAAACGACATGGCGCTCGTAACGAAAGAAGAAGCCATCGACGCCGAATTCCGCCGGAATGGGCCGCGACAGAACGGCATGAGATTCGATCCTCCCGAAAGCTTCGAACAGGCCTTCGATGTAGCCTTCGGCCTGCGCGGCCCCGAAGGCATCCCGCGTATAGAGATAGATCTCGTCCAGTCGCCGCGATGCCGCTTCCTGGACGCGGATGGCCGTCACGCGGAGGCCTTGTTGCGCGCGATCACCTCGGCCGCTGTCAGCGGACGATAGGATTCATCGGGAGCGGAGAAGGCATGAGTCAACTCGGCCTTGAGCCGCTCGAACGCCTCCTGCTCGACACGCTCCTTGTCACGCCGAATCAGATCCCGGACATATTCACTGACATTCTCATAAACGCCGTCCTCGCCGACATTGCGGGCCACGAAATCGCCAAGCGCGCTGCCGATTCGGACCGTCATTGTCGTCGTGCGGGCCATGGCTTCCTCCTTCTGTCTTCAAGATACACAATCCTGAAGACAGAAGCTATGACAGCCGGAGACGGCTTCCGCTGCTTCAGAGGATGAACCGGCTCAGATCGGCGTTCTTCGCGAGATCGCCGATGCGCATCTCGACATAGGCCGCATCGATGACGACGGTCTCGCCCGAGCGGTCCGGCGCGGTGAAGGAGACGTCGTCGAGAATGCGCTCGATCACGGTCTGGAGACGCCGCGCGCCGATGTTCTCGACCGTGGAGTTCACCTCCACCGCGATGCGGGCGATGGCGTCGATGGCGTCGGGCTTGAACTCGACCGTCACCTCCTCGGTCGCCATCAGCGCGACCGACTGCTTGATCAGGCTCGCCTCGGTCTCGGTCAGGATGCGCTTGAAATCCTCGATGTCGAGCGGGTTGAGCTCGACGCGGATCGGCAGGCGGCCCTGCAATTCCGGCAGCAGGTCGGAGGGACGCGAGACGTGGAAGGCGCCCGAGGCGATGAAGAGGATGTGGTCGCTCTTCACCGCGCCATGCTTGGTCGCGACGGTGGTGCCCTCGATCAGCGGCAGCAGGTCGCGCTGCACGCCTTCGCGGGAGACATCGGCGCCGCCCTTGCCCTCGCGGGCGCAGATCTTGTCGATCTCGTCGAGGAAGACGATGCCGTTGTTCTCAACCTCGCGGATCGCCGCCTGGATGATCGCCTCCTGGTCGATCAGCTTGTCGCTCTCCTCGGCCAGCAGCGGCTGGTAGGCGTCCTTGACCTGCATGCGCTTCGGCTTGCCCTTCTGGCCAAAGGCCTTGCCGAACATGTCGCCGAGATTGATCGCGCCGATCGAGGCGCCCGGCATCCCCGGCAATTCGAACATCGGCGTGGCAGAGCCACTGCCTGCCGCCACCTCGACCTCGATCTCCTTTTCGTCGAGTTCGTTGGCGCGCAGCTTGCGGCGGAAGGAATCGCGCGTCGCCTGGCTGGAATTGGCCCCCACCAGCGCATCGAGCACGCGTTCCTCGGCCGCGACATGGGCTTTTGCCTGCACGTCCTTGCGCCGGCTCTCTCGCACCAGCGCGATCGCGATCTCGACGAGGTCGCGCACGATCGATTCGACGTCGCGGCCGACATAGCCGACCTCGGTGAACTTGGTGGCCTCGACCTTGAGGAAGGGCGCGTTGGCGAGCTTGGCGAGGCGGCGGGCGATCTCGGTCTTGCCGCAGCCGGTCGGCCCGATCATCAGGATGTTCTTCGGCGAAACCTCCTCACGCAGCGGCCCTTCGAGCTGCTGGCGGCGCCAGCGATTGCGCAGCGCGATGGCGACGGCGCGCTTGGCATCCCTCTGGCCAACGATGAAGCGATCGAGCTCGGAGACGATCTCGCGGGGAGAAAAGCTGGTCATTGGGCTGGACTATCCGGGTGAAACTGCATGATCATTGCGGTAGCGCGACCGGCGGCAACCTCTCGCGCAGGCTGCCGAGCGGTAGGTGGGGCAAAATCGTGCCGCGCAGGCGCCGCCAACCCGCAGATAGCGCGAGCACGAGGACCGCAAGTCCAAGCAAGGCGAGCGGCAGGCCCAGACTGTCAGAGACATTGCGCGTGATCAGATAACCGAGCGCGATGCCGGCATAGCTCAGCCCCGAGACCAGCAGTGCACGCCGGTCGATTACCAGCGCAACGATGCCGAGAATGACGAACAGGCAAAGGATCAGGGCCGCTTCGGCAGAACCTAACCGCCCCGTGAAGGCGATGGCCCGGAAAATCGGATGGACGATCAGGCCGGCCGCCAACAAATGAAGCCAGAGGGCGGCGTCCGAATGCCGCGTGCGCCGGTTGGGATCGGCCATGTCAAGCTTCAGCGCAACCGCGAAGATCGTCAGCCCCCCCGCAACAAAAATAGCATTGGCAAAGCTGTGCATGAAGTCTGGCGCGAGTATGAACAGGGCGGCGACTATGGCTCCAAGCGCGCCGATGGCAGCCAGGGCGGGATCGATCGAGACCCGGAAGCGCCAGTAATGCAGAGCGGCCGCCAGACCGAAGCCTGCGAAGGCAAAAGTCGAGTAGCTGCTCTCGGCGCGAAAGGACCCCGAACTGAAGCTTTGCGGTCCTCCGAGGATACTGGCGAATACTCCCGCAGAGCCGGCGAACATCACCGCAAGCAGGATCGATGGAAGCGCAAGCCTCATCCGCCGTGCAAAAATCTCGCTCAGCCCCCAGGCTGCGAGCGCCGCTGTCAACGCGAAAGCCTTGCCGAAGCCGAGCACACGCGAAAGACCGATCAACGCGCCGGCCAGCAGCGCTACGCCGATGCCGACGAAGACGTCGTTGAAGCCGCCGATCAGCCGGAAATGCTCGTCATCAGGATCGACGCTCTCCGCCTCGACGGCAGGTTGCGCAACCTGCCGCAACCGCGCCAAATGCACGATCCGCACAGCCTGGGCCTGGTCGATGATCCCTTGGGTAACAGCCTCCTGGATATCCTCCTGAGCGATCATGCGGACTCCAACGTCTCTATGACGAGGCTGTGGTTGGTGTAGACGCAGATGTCGCCCGCGATCTTCATCGCCTTGCGGACGATCGCCTCCGCATCAGGCTCGATATCGATCAAGGCGCGCGCCGCGGAGAGTGCGTAGTTACCACCGGAGCCGATCGCCATCACCGCGCCGTGCTCGCTCGCCTCCGGCTCCAGCACGTCGCCCGTGCCGGAGATCAGCAGCGAGACCTCCTTGTCGGCGACGAGCAGCATCGCCTCCAGCCGGCGCAGATAGCGATCGGTCCGCCAATCCTTGGCGAGCTCGACGCAGGCCCGCAGCAATTGCGTCGGGTATTGCTCGAGCTTGCTTTCCAGACGCTCGAACAGGGTGAAGGCATCGGCAGTCGCGCCGGCAAAGCCCGCGATCACGGCGCCCTTGGCGAGGCGGCGGACCTTCCTGGCATTGCCCTTCATGATCGTCTGGCCGAGCGAGACCTGTCCGTCGCCGCCGATGACGACACGCCCGCCCTTGCGCACCATCAGGATGGTGGTGGCGTGCATCACGGGGGTATTGCTGTGTTCGGACATGAGGATCAGGAACCGGAAAGCTGGACTGCGGAAGACGCCAACATGTTCAGGCGAGGCCGCTCTATCAAGAGGGAAGCCGCGCGACATCGCCCTCGATCACGATCGAGCGACCGATGGCGATGCGGACATGGCCTCGATCGTCAGGCTTATGCTGTGCTCTTCAAGACGAACAGAATACTTCCATGGAAGCTGCACCGGCGACTGCGTTATTCAATGTTTAGCTGTGAACGATTCTCTTGGCTGTTGCCGAAGGGTCGTCCCAGAATTCTACGTCACCCGGCGCAAAAATTTTTAAGCAGTTTTTTAGCCTTAATGACGAATGGTCGGTTTGTTGAAACGGCTTCCCCGGTCAGGAGGCTGTCCTGGGACCGTTATCATGAAATCCATTCGCCTGAAGATTCTCGCCATGCTCGCCATCGTCGCCGGCGGGGCCATTCTGTCTGCGATCATCAGTCTCTACGGCCTGCACAGGGCCGATGATCTGAACACGCGCTCCGAGATCCAGGCCAATGTCGCGCTCCTGACGCAGCGGATCAACGGCGTGGTCACGGCCGTGGTCATGGATGCGCGCGGAATCTACATGTCGAAGACCCCCCAGGAGGCCGAGCCTTTCGCCAAGGGCGTCGAGGATCGCTTCCCGACACTGCGCAAGCTCGTCGCCGATCTCCAGAAGATCGCGCCGGCCGAGCAGCGCGAAACCGTCGGGCAGATCGGCAAGGCGGTCGAGGACTTCATCACCTTCCGCAGCGAAACCGTTCGCCTCGCACGCGCCGTCTCGCCCGAGGCCGCCAACGCCCAGGGCAACAACGATCAGAACCGCGCCAATCGCAAGGCGCTGAACGACGTGCTCATCACCTTCAGCCAGGCCACCGAGAAAGCCGGCATCCTCGTCGGCGACGAGGCGACCGCCTTTACCCGCCAGGTGCAGTGGGTCCTGCCCATCGTCCTGCTGGCGACCCTGCTGGTCTCCGTCGGCGTCGCCCTCATCTTCGCCCAGCGCTCGATCACGCGCCCGATCCTCGACCTCAGCAAGGTCATGGAGAAGCTGACCGCCGGCGATACCCGCGTCGACGTCCCTCATGCCGACCGTCCGGACGAAATCGGTGCGATGGCGCGCGCCGTCTCGGTGCTGCGCCAGAGCACCGAGCAGGTCGCCTTGCTGCAGGAACAGGAGCGCGCCGCAGCCGCGGCCCGTCTGGCGCGTGCCCAGTCGATGGAGGCCGTGGTGTCGGATGTCGGCGAGGTCGTGGCCGCCGCAGCGGCCGGCGACTTCTCGGCCCGGCTGCAGATCGAGGATGCAGACGAGCAGATGAAGCGGCTGGTGGCCGGCATCAACGAGATCAACATAGTTGTTGATTCTGCGACGACGGAGTTTGCGCAGGCTTTGTCGGCGATTGCGGGCGGGGATCTGACCAACCGGGTCGAGACCGCCTATCGCGGCCGCTTCGCCGATCTCAAGGGCGCGATCAACGAGACGGTGGACCGGCTCTCGGCCACGGTCGCGACGATCCAGGCCACCTCGGCCGATGTCGGGCTCGCGGCGCGCGAGATCAACATGGGCGCCGACGACCTCTCCAAGCGCACCGAGGAGCAGGCGAGCTCGCTCGAGCAGACCGCCGCCACCACCGAGGAGCTCGCAGCCTCGGTCAAGGCTTCGGCCCAGGCCTCGAAGGATGCCGCCCGCATCGCCGACGAGGCCATGCAGGCCGCCCAGTCCGGCGGCGCCATCGCCGGCCAGGCGGTCGATGCCATGGCCCGCATCGAGAGCGCCTCGCAGAAGATCTCCGACATCATCCGGGTGATCGACGACATCGCCTTCCAGACCAATCTGCTGGCGCTGAACGCCGCGGTCGAGGCGGCCCGCGCCGGCGAGGCCGGCAAGGGCTTCGCCGTCGTCGCTTCCGAGGTGCGCACTCTGGCGCAGCGCTCGGGCGAGGCGGCCAAGGACATCTCCGGGCTGATCTCCTCCTCGAACACCGAGGTCGGCGAGGGCGTGAAACTGGTGCGCCAGGCCGGCGACCAGCTCGCGCGCATCCTCGCCGCCTCGCAGAAGGTGGCGGCCACCATCGCCGACATCTCGGCCGCCTCGGGCGAGCAGGCCAACGGCATCGACGAGATGAGTCAGGCCGTCGCCCATCTCGACGAGATGACCCAGCAGAACGCGGCGCTGGCCGAGCAGAGCGCGGCCTCCGCCAATGCGCTGACCGGCCGGATCGGCCAGCTCAACGAGCTGGTCGCGGCCTTCCGCACCGGCCGCGAGGCTGTCGGCCAGAGCGGCTATCCGCAGCCGGTCATGGCGGCCTCCTCCGCGGCGCGCGCCCTGAAAACCGTGGCGCCGGCTCGGGCCCCGGCCCGGCCGGTCGCGGTTGCGGCAGCGTCCCCGGCGGCATCCGTCCGGGCTCCGGCCGGCGCCGAGCCCGAGCGCCTGCGCCAGCTCGCCGAAGCCGCCTTCGCCCAGTCCAAGGCCACTCCCGCCCCGCGCAAGGTCGCCAACGGACGCGCCCAGGATGCCGGATGGGAAGAGTTCTGAGACGGCAGACGCGCCGGCCGCAGACCACGCGGCCGATCCATCCCGACACCATGCGGCGCCCGAAAGGGCGCCGTTTTCTTTCAGGCGATCAGATTTTTGTACGACCGCGCCTTGTGCCGGGCCGGTATCGACCTATCTGTGCGAGAGGCGCCGGGGCTTCATGCCCCCTCACGACGCCGCCATCGCAAACAGATCCGTGACGATCGTCAGGCCGCTTCCCCGGAAGCGGCGGATGCCAAACCGCTTGCTGACAGATCCCGACGGGGATGTCTGCGACAAGCGGTTTCAGCCGTCACCACAACAGGGAGACGAACCATGCCATTCAGCCAGGTTCTTCAGGCTCTCGGCCAGCTCGCCTCGGACTTCACGCCGAGCAGCCGTTCCGTACGCCCGCTCGAAATCGATTTCATCGAGACGGATGGCCCCAGCCCCTTCGAACAGGCAGCGATCGGCACCTGGACGACGGAGGACGGAGCGATCCTCATCGACCTCAGGCCCGACGGGCAGTTCCAAAAAGAGAAGCCGGCTGCGGGCGGCCAGCATCGCGGCCGCTATGCCGTCGACCGCTCGAAGCTCTATTTCGAGGGCGAAACCGGCTGGGTCGCCCTCGGCAAATTGAAGCGCGGCACGCTCAGCATCGGCGAGAAGCGCTTCCGCAAGGCGTGACCGGTCATTGAATGCAGAAGGGCCATGCCTCCGATCGGTGGCATGGCCCTTATTGTTTCCGGCGTAGATCAGAGAGCCGGTCAGTAACCGACGGTGAAACGCCGGCGGCTATGGGCCGGCTTTTCCAGCTCGTCGACGAGGGCGATCGCGTAATCCTCCGCCGAGATCGCGCTGTTGCCCTTGTCGTCGACGAGGAGCCGGTCGGCTCCGCGCCGGAATGTGCCGGTGCGCTCGCCTGGCTGGATCAGGGCCGAAGGCGAGAGGAAGGTCCAGTCCAGCGCCTGTTCCTGCTTCAGCAGCTCGAGGAAGGCACCGCCCTTTTTCGCTTCGTCGAGGTAGATCGCCGGGAATTCGGGCGTGTCGAACAGCTTGACGCCCGGCGCGACCTCGAGGCTCCCAGCGCCACCGACGACGAGATAACGCTTCACCCCCGACTGCCTGACTGCTGCGAGCAGGGCCTGCGGATCGCTGGCGGTGAAATGCACGGCGCTGATCACCGCGTCGTGGCCGGCGAGGAGCTTTGTCAGCCCCTCCTTGTCGAAGACATCGCCCTTCACCGCCGTGACGCCTTGGAGGGCCGAAACCTTTTCGGGATTGCGGACGATCGCGGTGACGGCGTGACCGCGAAATGCGAGCTCGGCCAGCAGGCGCGAGCCGATGAAGCCGCTGGCTCCGATCAAGGCAACTTTCATGACAGGGGTTCCTTATGTTAGTATCCAACAGATACCTGCATCCCGATGGAACCTATCTGATCACGCTGTGTGGCCCCGTAAAGAAGGCACTTTCACGCGACATGGTCACCTGCCGGAAACCGCCATGCTGAAACGCCCCGACCCTTTCCAGGCGCTCTGCCCGACGCGGCGCGTGCTCGACCGCATCGGCGATACCTGGGCGGTGCTGATCCTGATCTCGCTCGATGGTGGCACACTGCGCTTCAACGCATTGCGGCGGCGCATCGAGAACATCTCGCAGAAGATGCTGTCGCAGACATTGAAAAGCCTGGAGCGCGACGGGCTGGTCCGGCGCGAAGTATTCGCGACCGTGCCCGTCACCGTCGAATACTCGCTCACCGAGCTCGGCCGCACCCTGGCGCAGACTGTGAACCAGCTCACGCTCTGGGCCGAGAGCCATATCGGCGAGGTCGAAGCCGCGCAGCAGCTTTACGACCGCGGCCTGACGCCGCCTGCAGCAACGCCGGCGCTCAGTCGCCGGTGAGCGGCTTGGCAGCAGCGAAGAACCCGTTCCAGAGATCCTCCAGCATATCACCGCGGATTGATATCCGGCGCCGTGAAGGCGTCGGGCTTCAGGGCGCCGATCTCCTCCCAGGGCACGGGCATCGCAACCGTTGCGGCCGGCCTTGCGCGAGTGGAATAAGGGGCGATCGCAGTCGCGCCGCGCCCATTGCGCAGATAATCGATGAAGATGCGGCCACGCCGCGCCTTCTTCGAGAGCGTCGCGGTGTAGAGCTTCGGTTCGGCGTGCTCCATCGCCTTGGCGAAGTCGCGGGCGAAATCCTTGACGCGATCCCAGCCGGCCTTCGGCTTCAGCGGCAGCACGACATGGAAGCCCTTGCCGCCGGAAACCTTGAGGAAGCTCTCGTAGCCGAGTTCCTCGAGATGGCGCCTGATCGTCATTGCCGCGTCGCGCACCCGTTCGAGCGGCACGCCCGTATCGGGATCGAGATCGAAGATGACCTGATCGGGCGTTTCGACGGCTTCCATCGCCGCGCCCCAGACATGGATTTCGACCGTTCCGAGCTGGACGAGCGCAGCGAGCCCGTCGAAATCCTCGATATAGATCAGCTCCTCGCCATCCTTGTCCTTCCGGCGCTTGACGGCCTCGTGCATCCCCGGGCCGGCATGCTTCTGGAAGAAGCGGTGGCCCTCGATGCCATTCGGCGCCCGCACCAGGCTCAAGGGCCGGCCGACGACGAAGCGCTGCATCAGCGGCCAGACCTTGGCGTAATAGGCGAGCAGATCCTGCTTGGTGAAGCCGATATCCGGCCAGAGCGGCTTGTCGGGGTTCGACAGCTTCACCGTCGTCTTCACAGGCGGCGCCTTTTCAGAACCCAATGTCGCCTTTTTGGCCTTCTCCAGGGCCGGTTTAACCGGCAATTCGGCGACGATCTCGCCAGCCGGCTTATCCTCGCGCAATCCCATGAATGAAGCGTGCCGCAGGGTCTTCGAGGCGGTCCAGGCCCGAAATTCGACTTCCGCAACCAATTCCGGCTTCACCCAGACGACACCTCGCTCCCGCGCGGCGGCGCCCGAGAAGGGCGACGCATCGCTCGCGATCGCATCGAGCTTCGCCTTCAGCGCTGCGGCCGATTTTACGGTAAAGCCGGTGCCGACGCGGCCCGCGGGCTTCAGTTCGCCATCCTCATGGTAGCCCGTGACGATCGAGCCGAGCTTGCGCGGCGAAGCCTGGGACGGGACATAGCCGGCGATCACGAACTCCTGGCGCTGGGTGCATTTCGACTTGATCCAGTCGCGACCGCGCCCGCTGCGATAGGGTGCGTCCGCACGCTTCGATATGACACCCTCGAGCCCCATGCGGCAGGCATGGTTCAGCATGGTCTGTCCCGGTTCGACGAAATGCTCGCTGTAGCGCACCAAACTTTCAGCGGGGGCACCGTGCTGCAGCAGATGCTCTAACCGCTCCTTGCGGGCCAGAAGCGGCTCGCTGCGCAGATCTTCACCGTCGAGATGGAGCAGATCGAAGGCGAAATATACAAGGCCGGCGCTACGGCCTTCGGACAACGCCTCCTGCAGGGCCGAGAAAGAAGAAATGCCGCTTTCGGCGAGCGCTACCAATTCGCCATCGATCAGCGCCTCATCGCAGGGCAGGGCCGCCAGCGCCGCGACAAGGCTTTTGCCGAAGCGCGAGGTCCAGTCGAGACCGGACCGCGTTAGCAGTTTCACCGCGCCATGGTCGATACGCGCCTGCAAGCGATAGCCGTCGAACTTGACCTCATGCAGCCAATTCTCGCCGGGGGGCGGTTTTTCTTGCAGCGTCGCGAGACAGGGATCGATGAAGGGCGGCAGTTCGCCGTCATCGCTTTTCCGACGCGCCTTTTGGGCCGGTTTCGCTGCTGCTGCGGCGCGTTTCGCAGGCTTTGTCGTATCCCAGACGCCGCCCTTTTCCGCATCGCTGCCGATGGCTTCGACCGAAAGGCCGGACTTCACTGAATCCGGCTGCGTTTCGAGAATATCCTCGTCGGTCCTGGCAAACTCGTCCTCGGATTTGATCAGCAGCCAGTTGTCCCGCTTCTCTCCACGCCGGGGCTTCAGCCGCACGAGATGCCAGCGGCCATGGAGCTTATGGCCTTCCAGCGTGAAGACGAGGTGCCCCTTCTTCATGCCCGCCGCCGGGTCGCCCTCCGGCAACCAGCGGCCCTCGTCCCACACGATCACCGATCCGCCGCCATATTGGCCGGCCGGAATCGTGCCTTCGAAGCCGCCGTACTCCAGCGGGTGGTCCTCGACATGGACGGCAAGCCGCTTCTCGTCCGGGTCGAGACTCGGGCCCCGCGTCACCGCCCAGGACCAGAGGACGCCGGCATGTTCGAGCCTGAAATCGTAATGGAGGCGCCGGGCTGCGTGCTTCTGGACGACGAAGGCACCGCCCTGCGCAGCTGCCCCCTTCTTTCCCTTGCCGGTGCCTTTGGGCGCGCGCGTGCGCGTGAAATCGCGTTTGGAGCGGTAGAGATCGAGCGTGGACATCGGCCCTCCTCAACGTCGATCGCGCTTCAAGCGCTTTTGCGCGCCTTGCCCGCGGGTTTTTTCGGCGTCGATTTCGATTTGGCAGGCGTTGAATCGGACTTCGAAGCCGGCTTGCCGCCGTCGTCGCCTGCAAGGCTTTTCTTCAGCGCCTCGAACAGGTTGACCACATTGGCCGGCCGCTCCGCCGCCTGAACGACGGGAGGCTTTTTGCCTTTCTGCTTGGCCTGGATCAGCTCCAGCAGCGCGTCTTCGTAATGGTCTTCGAAGCTCGACGGGTCGAACGTCGCCTGCTTCTTCTCGATGATATGGGTGGCGAGGTCGATCAGCTCGGGATCGGTCTTCTCCTTGCCGAGCCCGTCGAAGATCTCCTCGGGCTTTCGGACTGTCTTGTCGTAGCGTAGCGTCGTCAGCAGCAGGCCCTTGTCGAAGGGCTCGATCATCACGGGGCGCTCCCGGCGATAGAGCACGATGCGGGCGATGCCGGCCTTCTTCTGCTTAGCCATGGCTTCGCGGATCACGGCGAAGGCTTCCTCGGAGACCTCGTCGGCGGGCGTGACGTAATACGGCGTGTCGAAATAGATCTGCGGGATGTCGGCGCGGTCGACGAAACTCTCGATCGCCAGAGTGTGCGAGGATTCGATCTGGACGGCCTCGATCTCGTCCTCCTCGATCAGGAGGTACTCATCGTCGCCTATCTCGTAACCCTTGACCTCGTCATCGTCGGCGACCGGCTTACCCGAGACGCTGTCGATATACTGGCGGCGGACGGTGTTACCGGTCTTGCGGTTGATGATGCGGAAGGAAACCTTCTCGCTCTGGCTGGTCGCGCCGGTGACCTCCACCGCGCAAGAGACGAGCGAAAGCTTGAGATAGCCTTTCCAGGCCGGACGCGGTGCCATCAATGCGTCTCCCGATGGCGGGCCAGCCGTGCAGGCTCCATGGCGAGGCGCTCGGCATGGGCGACATCCTCCTGCGTGATGACAGGAACGGGATCGGTCAGGACCGCCTCCAGCACCTCCCGGTCGAGCTGGCCATTGGCGACGATTTCCGCTAGGGCGGCGCGTGTCTCGCGCTCGGCCCGGAGCTGGGCGGCAAGCGCGATGATGAGCCGGTCCTTCGGTGAAACCGTGCTCTTCGACGGAACGGCCATGACAAGACTCCCGCAGCCGGAACTGAGTGATCGAGTCAAACGGGCCGCGGCCAGCCATGTTCCGCAGGACGCTGGCATTTCCGCCGATTTCGTGTATACGCGCCGCAACCGGCCCGAATGAGCCGGCTGCGCGACCCCTCCGCGATGAGGCGGCTCGTGGGCTTCGGACCTTGCTGGACGACATCCCGGCCTGGCCCGCCAGATCAACCCGAAACAAGAGGACATCCCGATGTCGATCACTGCCGAGCGCAAGACCGCGCTCATCAACGAACACGCCACCAAGCCGAACGACACCGGCTCGCCGGAAGTGCAGGTCGCGATCCTGACCGAGCGCATCAACAACCTGACCGGCCACTTCAAGTCGCACGCGAAGGACAACCACTCCCGCCGCGGCCTGCTCAAGCTGGTTTCGCAGCGCCGTTCGCTGCTCGACTATCTCAAGGGCAAGGACGAAGGCCGCTACAAGACGCTGATCGAGAAGCTCGGCATCCGCCGCTGATCGTAGGCTGAACCGTTTCCGCCCGGTGCGACCCGCTCCGGGCGGCTCCTTTTCAGGCGATGCCGCCATGGGGCGGACCACCTGACTTCCGCGGCGACCGCATGGGGCGGTCCTCCCGCGTGACCCGCCGGGCGCCGAAGACGTCCATGGCAGGATCGCCGAGCGCTCGGGCTCCATCCTCCTCACCGAGCGTTCCGCCGTCTTGCCCATGGGCCTGAAGGCACCGGACGGGTCGAACCCGACCGAAAGACGAATCTCATGTTCGATATCCAAACCGAAGAACTGATCTGGGGCGGCCGCAAGCTCGTCCTCGAAACCGGCAAGATCGCCCGTCAGGCCGACGGCGCCGTGCTCGCCACCTATGGCGAGACCGTCGTGCTCGCCACCGTCGTCTCGGCCAAGGAGCCGAAGCCGGGCTTCGACTTCTTCCCCCTGACGGTGAACTATCAGGAGAAGACCTTCGCCGCCGGCCGCATCCCCGGCGGCTACTTCAAGCGCGAGGGGCGCCCGAGCGAGAAGGAGACGCTGGTCTCCCGCCTGATCGACCGTCCGATCCGCCCGCTCTTCGTCGAAGGCTACAAGAACGACACGCAGGTCGTCGTCACCGTGCTCCAGCATGATCTGGAGAACGATCCCGACATTCTGGCGATGGTCGCCACCTCGGCCGCTCTGACGCTCTCCGGCGTGCCCTTCATGGGCCCGATCGGCGGCGCGCGCGTCGGCTATATCGACGGCGCCTACAAGCTGAACCCGACGGTCGAGGAGGCCAAGGAGTCGGTTCTCGACCTCGTCGTCGCCGGCACGCAGGACGCGGTGCTGATGGTCGAATCGGAGGCCAAGGAGCTTCCCGAGGACGTGATGCTCGGCGCCGTGATGTTCGGCCACAAGCATTTCCAGCCGGTGATCGATGCGATCATCCGTCTGGCCGAGAAGGCCGCCAAGGAGCCGCGCGACTACACCCCGGCCGACAACTCGGTGGTTCTGGACGCCGTCCTCAAGCTCGTCGACGCCGATCTGCGCGCCGCCTACAAGATCACCACCAAGGCCGAGCGCTACAAGGCGCTGGACGCCGCCAAGGCCAAGGTCGCCTCGCTGATCTCGGCCGAGCCCGACGGCAAGACCACCTTCACCAAGGAGCAGGTCGGCGGCCAGTTCAAGGAAGCCCAGGCCAAGGTCGTGCGCTGGACCATCCTCGACGACGGCACCCGCATCGACGGCCGCGACCTCAAGACCGTGCGCAAGATCGTCGCCGAAGCCGGCATGCTGCCGCGCACCCACGGCTCGGCCCTGTTCACCCGCGGCGAGACGCAGGCGCTGGTCGTGACCACGCTCGGCACCGGCGACGACGAGCAGTTCATCGACTCGCTGGAAGGCACCTACAAGGAAACCTTCCTGCTGCACTACAACTTCCCTCCCTACTCCGTCGGCGAGACCGGCCGGATGGGTTCGCCCGGCCGCCGCGAAATCGGCCATGGCAAGCTCGCCTGGCGCGCCATCCGCCCGATGCTGCCGGCGAAGGCGGAATTCCCCTACACGATCCGCGTCGTCTCGGAGATCACCGAGTCGAACGGCTCCTCCTCGATGGCCACCGTCTGCGGCACCTCGCTGGCGCTGATGGATGCCGGCGTGCCGCTGAAGGCGCCGGTCGCGGGCATCGCCATGGGCCTCATCCTCGAGGGTGAGCGCTTCGCCGTGCTCTCCGACATCCTCGGCGACGAGGACCATCTCGGCGACATGGACTTCAAGGTCGCCGGTACCGCCGAGGGCATCACCTCGCTGCAGATGGACATCAAGATCGCCGGCATCACCGAGGAGATCATGAAGGTCGCCCTCGACCAGGCCAAGGGCGGGCGCGATCACATCCTCGGCGAGATGAACAAGGCGCTCTCGGCCTCGCGCAGCCAGCTCGGCGAGTTCGCGCCGCGCATCGAGACGATGAAGATCCCGGTCGACAAGATCCGCGAAGTCATCGGTTCGGGCGGCAAGGTGATCCGCGAGATCGTCGAGAAGACCGGCGCCAAGGTCAACATCGAGGACGACGGCACCATCAAGATCGCCTCGGCCGACGGCAAGTCGATCGAAGCCGCAATCAAGTGGATCAAGTCGATCGTCTCGGAAGCCGAGCCGGGCGTGATCTATGACGGCACGGTCGTAAAGATCATGGAGTTCGGCGCCTTCGTGAACTTCTTCGGCGCCAAGGACGGCCTCGTCCACATCTCCGAACTCGCCCCGCAGCGCGTCCAGAAGGTCTCGGACGTCGTCAAGGAAGGCGACAAGGTCAAGGTCAAGTTCCTCGGCCAGGACGAGCGCGGCAAGATCCGCCTCTCGATGAAGGTCGTCGACCAGGAGACCGGCGAGGACCTGACCGAGAAGCTCAAGGCGCAGCGCGACGCCGAGAAGAGCCGCGAGAAGCAGGGCGCGGCCGAGTAATTCACCCGCCGCGATTCACGTGAAACGAGACGCCCCGCATCGCAGGATGCGGGGCGTTTTCGTTTGTGCCGCTACTGACATGCTCCGGCGCATCGGCTTGCCATGCCGGAGACGAGCGGAAGGCGTGCCGATGAAATCCTGTCCTCTTCCCGGAATCGACGCGCGGCTGCGGTTCCATGACATCACGGGCGATGGACCGGCGCTGCTGTTCATCCATGGCCTCGGCTGCGCGTCGTCCTGCGACTATCCCGCGGTCGCCGCCAATGGCGCCCTACAAGGTCGCCGCATGCTGCTGGTCGATCTGCTCGGCTCCGGCTTCAGCGATCGGCCGCAGGCCTTCGGCTACACGATCGACGACCATGCGCGTAGTATCGTTGCACTCGCCGAGGCGCTGGATCTGAGAGAGCTCGACCTTTTCGGCCATAGCATGGGCGGCGCGGTCGCCATCGCCGCGGCCACGATGCTGAAGGAGCGTATCGGCCGGCTCGTCGTCGGGGAGCCCAATCTCGATCCCGGCGGCGGCTTCTTCAGCCGCAGGATCGCCGCGATGAGCGAGGAGGATTATGTCGACCATGGCCAGGCGTCGCTGGTCCGTGCCAGCCGGGACGAAGGCAATGATATCTGGGCCGCGTCGCTCGCAAGGAGCGCACCCCATGCCGT
The DNA here is from genome assembly GCF_026020075.1 of Bosea sp. NBC_00550. NCBI lineage: Bacteria > Pseudomonadati > Pseudomonadota > Alphaproteobacteria > Hyphomicrobiales > Alloboseaceae > Allobosea > Allobosea sp. NBC_00550. Next base: position 3,963,145 of record NZ_CP102772.1, on the reverse strand, counting down.
TCATCGGACGGCGCGTTCTCTGATCGCGGGCAGCGATCCGACATGGCGAAGCGTGGTGACGAGCCTCACCCGGCCAAGAACGATCATCATCGGCGAAAGGTCGTTGCCCTATGACGACGCGGAAGGCCTGCCGGAATCCGGGGTAGCCAGTATCGTCGTACCGGATGCGGGGCACTCGATGGCCTGGGAGAATCCGGGCGGCCTCAGCCGGGCGATTGCCGCGGCGCTGTCGTGAAGAACGGGGCGCCAGCGGCAGGGTGACGCGCTGCGATCAATAGTCTAGACATATGCCGATTCATGGAGACCGGCATGTCCGACCACCGCATCGCCTCGCTTGACGACCTCGCCCGCGCTTATCCCAACCCATCTGCCCCGGCATCGGTCTTCAAGGAGATCGATCATGTCGACGAGAATTATGCAGCGTTGATCGCCGCCTCGCCGTTTTTCGTGCTCACGACGGTCGGTCCGGAGGGGCTGGACTGTTCACCGCGTGGGGATTTGCCGGGCTTCGTCACGGTCCGGGACGCGAAAACGCTGCTCATTCCCGACCGAAAAGGCAATAACCGACTGGATTCGTTAAGAAATATCCTGTTCGACGATCGAATCGGAATGCTCTTCCTGATCCCCGGTTACGGCGAGACGCTACGCGTCAACGGACGCGCCGAGCTATCCTGCGATCCTGGGTTGTGTTCGCGCTTCGAGATGGCCGGAAAGCTGCCGGCGAGCGTCATGATCGTTCATGTCGACGCCGTCTACTTCCAGTGCTCGCGCGCGGTGGTGCGGGCCGAGCTCTGGAACCCGGAGCGGCAGGTCGACAAGCGCAAGCTGCCGTCGCCCGGCACGATCCTGCGCGACATCACGGCGCGCAATGCCGAGGTCGAGACCTTCGACGGCAAGGCCTATGACGAAGCGCTGCCGGCCCGGGTCAAGGCCACGCTGTATTGAGGAGGGCGCCGCCCTTCTCCCCTCGGGGGAGAAGGTGGCACGGCGAAGCCGTGACGGATGAGGGCCGAGCCCCCACTGAAAACAAGAAAGGGCCGCTTGCGCGACCCCTCCCTCATCCGTCTGCTGCACAGACACTTCCCCCCGAGGGGAGAAGGAAGAATCACAGCAGCCCTTCGTTCCCCGCCAGCCTCTTCAGGCTGACATCCGGCCGGGCGCCGACATGCGAGATGATCTCGGCCGCGGCCAGAGCGCCGAGGCGCAGGGAGTCGCGGACCTCGCGGCCCGAGGTCAGGCCGAAGAGGAAGCCGGCGGCGAAGAGATCGCCAGCGCCGGTCGCATCGACGACGCGCTCGATCGGGAAGACCGGCTCCTCGACGATGCCATCCGGCGTCACCGCCAGCGCGCCCTTCTCGGAGCGGGTGACGACCGCAAGGATGTTCTCGGCCCGCAGCGCCGCCAGCGCGGTATCGAAATCGCTGCTCTGGTAGAGGCTCTTGAGCTCGTGCTCATTGGCGAAGACGAGATCGACCATGCGGTTGCGGATCAGGCCGATGAACTCGTCGCGATAGCGGTCGACGCAGAAAGAATCGGACAGGGTGATGGCAACCCGGCCACCGGCCTTGTGCGCGATCTCGGAAGCCTTGCGGAAGGCTTCCTTTGCCGCCGGCGGGTCCCAGAGATAGCCTTCGAGATAGATGATGTCGGCGTTCTCGACCGCCACCGCATCGACATCGGCGACCGACAGGCCCTGGCAGGCACCGAGATAGGTGTTCATCGTGCGCTCGCCATCGGGCGTGACGATGATGAAGGAGCGCGCGGTCGCCGGGCCGTCCGCCGCATCGGCCGTGCCGAAGGAGACGCCGAGCGAGGTCAGATCGTGGCGGTAGAGCTTGCCGAGCTCGTCGGCCTTGACCTTGCCGATGAAGGCGCCGTTGCCGCCGAAGGAGGCGAGGCCGGCGATGGTGTTGGCGGCCGAGCCACCCGAGATGACGCGCGCCGGCCCCATCGCCGCATAGATCGATTCCGCACGGGCCTCGTCGATCAGCATCATCGCGCCCTTTGTCAGCTTCTGAGCGACGAGGAAATCCTCCTCGGCTGCGGCCAGGACATCGACGATGGCGTTGCCGAGGGCGAGGACATCCGTGCGGGGCTTGGTCATGGGCTGGTGTCCGGGATTGCGCGGCGGAAGTGCCGGAAAGGAAGGTGCGGGCGTGTCGCATCCGCACGGCGCGGGGTCAAGCGGAGCTGTTCAACCTATATCGCGCCGCGCGATGGCCTCGTCGAGGATGGCGGCGAGCCGCCGCAGATCGTCGACGTCGAGCTCGCCGATCTCGCGGGCGAGGCGGTTGGCGAGCAGCGTCGCTTCGGCATCGAGGCCGGCGGTATCGACCGTGACGCGTGGGTGCGAGAGGTCGGCGAGGCGGACGAGTTCGTCGGCCTCGTCCCAGATCACGCCAAGGAGATGGATGGTGCCCTGGATCAGGGTGAAGGTGGGGCGGCCGCGCTTGCCGTGCTCGAGCGCCGAGAGATAGGCCGGCGTGACGCCAAGGCCCTCCGCCATCTCAGCGAGGGTGAGGCCACGGCGCTGCCTGAGTTCGCGCACGCGCCGGCCGAAGGGCGTCACGGCCCGTATTCCTTGAGCCGCCGCAGACGGACATAAAGCGCGCCGGAGCCGCCATGGCGCTGCTCGGCCTCCTCGAAGCCGAGCACGAGCGAGCGCAGTTCGGAAAGCCTGAGCCAATGCGGAACCATGCGGCGCAGCACCCCGCGCTCCTCGCCGAACAGGCTTGGCCCCGCTCCGCCCTTCCCGGTCACGACGAGGGTCAGGCGGGTGCCGCGGGACTGCTCGCGGCGCAGGAAGCCGCGCAGCGCCAGATGGGCCTCGTCCTGGCGCATGCCGTGCAGGTCGATGACCGCCTCGACGCCCTGCTGGCCGCGACGCAGCTGCGTCCGCAAACGGCGCTCGATCGGCGCGAGCGGTGGTGCCACGGGCAGGGTCTTGGGCACTGTGACAGAGGCCGCGGCGATCAGTACAGCCGTCTCGGTCGCCGGCGCCGGAGGCGTCTGGGGGGCCGGTTCCGGCTCGATCGGCGCACGGCCGGGCAGCGGCTTGACCGACCGCGCCACCTGTCGCCAGAGCGCGATATCGGTCTCCGTCAGCGTCTTGCCCCGGCGCGAACGCATTTCAGCGCGGCCAGAGCACGGTGAAGGCGACGGGATGCCGGATCAACCCGGCGCGATGGCCGGCAGCCGGGCCCGAGCCGACGAAGATGTCCATCCGGGCCGGGCCGAGAATGGCGGATCCGGTGTCCTGCGCGATCATCAGCCGCGCCAGCCGCTCGTCCCCGCCGCTGCCATCGGGAATCGTCGCATCGATCCAGACCGGCAGGCCATAGGGCCAGGCCGTGCGGTCGATGGCGATGCTGCGCAAAGGCGTCAGCGGCAGGCCGGCGCCGCCGATCGGCCCGCTCTCGGGCGGCAGGTCGTCGCGGCGGGCGAAGAAGACGAAGGATCTGTTCACGCGGATGAGGTCGCGGGCGAAAGCGGGATCGGCCTTCAGCCGGGCGACGAGCCGGTCCATCGTCATCTGCTCGGGCGGAATGCCCTCGCGCTGGCTGAGAACACGGCCGAGCGAGGTGTAGGGATGGCCGTTGCGGCCGGAATAGGTCAGCCGCGTGACAGACCCGTCAGGCAGGCGCACCCGGCCGGAGCCCTGGACCTGCAACACGAAACGATCGACGGGATCGCGCAGCCAGAGGATTTCGAGCCCCTGTCCGTCGAGCGCGCCGGTTTCGATCGCAGTGCGGTCCGGAAAGGGCTCGAGGCCTTTGTCGGTGCGGCGGGCGGCGGAGAGGGTCTTGTCGAGACCCGGCCAGTCATCATCCGGGAAACGCGTCACGAGGTCCTTCGGCCGATCGTAGAGCGGCGTCGGGAAGGCATCGGAACGGGTCAGGGAGCCTTCGAATTCCGGCTCGAAATAGCCGGTGGTGAAGCCGTTCTCGGCCCCGGAGGGGCGGATGCGCCAGAAACTGAAATGCCGTTCGAAGAAATCGCGGGCCAGATTGCGGCCGACCTGACCCTTCGCGGCCAACGCCCTGGCCTTGTCGCAGGCGGCGGTGAGAGCGTCTGGAAGCGGCACCGCCTGGCGCAGCGGCGGATCGGCCATGCAGCCGCGCGCGAAGATCGTGAAGGCCCTGGCATGGTCGTCCCTTGCCCAGCCGTCGATCTCCCCGGGCGAGAGTTGCTCGGCCCGGGCACCATCCGGCAAGGGAAAGGGAGCGGCCATGGCGGTCATGGATGCAAGGAGGATCGCCGCCGAAAGCGACAGCGCGATCCCCTTGGCACGGGTCACGCAGCCGATTCGGTGGCGACGAGCAGCCAGTTCGGATCACGGCTGCCGAGCTGGCGCGAGAAGGTCCAGATGTCGTTGACCTCGGAGACCTGCTCGGCGCTGCCGTCGACGACGGCGCCCTGCGCGTCGCGGGTGACGCTGATCAGCTGGGAGATGAAGGCGATGGTCACCTGGGCGGTCTTGCCCTTGACGTCGACGGCGGCGAGATCGGCCTTGTCGATCGACACGAAGTTGGATTCCGCCTTCTCGCCGCGCTTCTCGCGCTCGGTGATGGCCTGCTCGAAGCCGTCATAGACGTCCTTCGCAAGCAGACCCTTCAGCATCTTGCGGTCGCCGCGGGCGAAGGCGGTGACGATCGCCTCATAGGCGGACTTGGCGCCGGAGACGAACTCATGCGGATCGAAGCTCGGCTCCTGGCGGATGATCGCCTCGATGCCGGCGCTGATCGGCGAATCCGGCGGGGCCAGATCCTTCCAGCGCTCGGCCGCCGGCGGCTCGGCGGCGACCGGATCATTAGCCGCGCCCGGCAAACGGATCACATTGTCCCGCTTGTCCGCGCCTTGCGCCTGGTCGGGCCGCATCGGCGGCGTCTCGCGGCGCGCGAAGGGGTCCTTGGGCTGCTCGTGGCCGGTCTTCTGGCCAAGGACGGAGCGCAGCTTCCAGGCGACGAAAACGGCCAGAGCCAAGAAGACCAGAGTCGTCATGTCGAAGGAATTTTGCATTTAGGCGGACCCGCGCTCCCCGTCATGGCTTATGGCCTTCCCGCGCAGCTGCGGAACGCCTTAGCCGTCATATGGTAAGACAGGCTCGTAACATCCACCCCCCACCTTGTGAAGGCGACTTCTTGTGCCGACCCGGCGTCCATGATAGCCGACGCGCGCGCCGCCCGCTGAAAGTGGGCGCAGTCCCGAACGCCGGCAATGGCGCGGGATTTCCCGAGACAGCCTGCCAGAACAAGATGGGACCGATGGCCAACGAACTCCCCAACGGCAATGGCACGGGCGCTGCGGAAGCGGCTCCGAGCTTGAACGCCCTAGTCCAGTACACGAAGGACTTCTCCTTCGAGAACCCCAAGGCGCCGCGCTCGCTCGCCCAGCAGGAGGCCCAGCAGGGCCCGCAGATGTCGCTGCAGGTCAATGTCGGCAGCACCGCGCTCGGTGACGCCGACTACGAGACCGTGCTGCGGCTGGAAGGCAAGGCCGAGCTGAAGGGCGAGACGCTCTTCGCCTTCGACCTCAGCTATGCCGGCGTGTTCCGCCTGCAGAACATCCCGCAGGAGCACATCCACCCCGTGCTGGTGATCGACTGCGCCCGCCTGCTCTTCCCGTTCGCGCGCCAGATCGTCGCCGAAGCGGTGCAGAACGGCGGCTTCCCGCCCTTCTACATTCCGCCGATCGACTTCGCCTCGCTCTACCAGCAGCGCATGCAGGAGCTGCAGGGCCAGCCCGGCGCCACCGCCAACTGACGCCTTCAGGCGCGGAAACGATCAGAGGAAGGGCCCCTTGCGGGCCCTTTTTCATTTGTTGCGGATTATTGTTGTCCTTGCGAAGCCTCCACTGCCTCTCCATTTCGCGCTGATCGATGGCGGACGCCCCAGCAGGGACGCCCGCCTTTTCCGTATCCGATGGAGACCTGATGGACGCCCTTCTGACACTTGCCGCCGACCCCGCTGTCTGGGCCGCGCTCGGGGCATTGATCGCCATGGAGGTCGTGCTCGGCATCGACAACCTGATCTTCATCTCGATCCTGACCAACAAGCTGCCGGAGCACCAGCGCTCGAAGGGCCGCAAGATCGGCATCGGCCTGGCGCTCGTCCTGCGCCTCGCCCTGCTCAGCACCGTCGCCTTCATCGTCAAGCTGACCGCGCCGATCTTCTCGGTCCTGGGCCAGTCCTTCTCCTGGCGCGACCTGATCCTGATCGCCGGCGGCCTCTTCCTGGTCTGGAAGGCGACGAAGGAGATCCATCACAAAGTCGATCCCGATCCCGATTCCGCCCTCGCCGCAGGTGGCGGCCGCGCGGCGACGCTGACCTTCGGCGCCGCGATCTTCCAGATCCTGCTGCTCGACATCGTCTTCTCGATCGACTCGATCATCACCGCCGTCGGCATGACCGAGCACGTCCCGGTGATGGTGATCGCCGTCATCGTAGCGGTGCTGACGATGCTGCTCGCCGCCGATCCGCTGGCGCGCTTCATCGACAAGAACCCGACCATCGTGATGCTGGCGCTCGGCTTCCTGCTGATGATCGGCGGCACGCTGATCGCGGAAGGCTTCGGCGTGCATGTGCCGAAGGGCTACATCTACGCCGCGATGGCGTTCTCGGCCCTGGTCGAGGCGCTCAACATGCTGTCGCGCCGGCCGGCGCGGACCGACATCGGCGGATGAGCCCGCCGGACCGGGCGGCGCGGCCCTACTGGGCCGCGTCGTCGGTGATGCCGAGATAGCCCTTCCAGAGCGGCGCCTTCAGGGAGCCGAGCACGAAGGCCTCATGCGCCTTGAGCGCGGCTTCGTCGAGGCGTGGCGCGAGCGGGCGCTGGCGCTGCGGCTTCTCGACGGTCACGACGGATAGGCCCGCGCGGCCCGCCGCAGCCTCGACGCCGAGGCCGAGCGACGCCTGCTTGCCACCGATCAGCTCGATATAGACCTCGGCCAGGATCTCGGAATCGAGCAGCGCACCGTGCTTGGTGCGGCGGCTGTTGTCGATGCCATAGCGCGAGCAGAGCGCATCGAGGCTGTTCGAGGCACCGGGATGCTTGCGGCGCGCCATCGACAGCGTGTCGACCACGCGAGCCTGCTCGATCGGCGGCAGGCCGAGGCGCTTGAACTCCATATTGATGAAGCCGACGTCGAAGGCGGCGTTGTGGATCACCAGCCGCGCGCCGGCGATGAACTCCGCGAACTCCTGGGCGACGGCGGCGAAGACCGGCTTGTCCGAGAGGAAAGCCTCAGAGAGGCCATGGACGTTGAACGCCTCGACCGGCATTCCGCGCTCTGGGTTGATGTAGACGTGGTAGTTGCGGCCGCTCGGGCAATGGTTGAGCAGCTCGACGCAACCGATCTCGACGATGCGGTCGCCGTTATTGGCTTCGACGCCGGTGGTTTCGGTATCGAGAACGATCTCGCGCATCGGTTCAGGACCTCGCTTGGAATCTCTTGGCCGCGCCGCGCCCGGGCCGGCCGGCGAGCGCCTTCAGGATAGAGCCGACCTCCCGGCCTGCGGCCACGAGCCCATGCGAGGTGTCCACAAGGAAATGGGCATGGCGCCGCTTTTCGGCGTCCGGCATCTGGCGAGAGAGGATCGCTGCAAGCTTCTCGGCACTCATGCCCGGCCGCGCGAGGACGCGCTCGCGCTGAACCTCGGCCGGCGCGGTCACGACGAGAACCGCGTCGCAACGCTCTTCACCGCCGGTCTCTAGCAGCAGCGGCACGTCGATGATCGCGAGCCCCACTCCCTCGCGGCGACAGCGCGCGACAAAGGCTTCCTCCTCCTCCCGCACCAGCGGGTGGATGATCGCTTCCAGTCGGCGCAGCGCCTCCGGGTTGCCGAGGACGGCAGCGCCGAGCTTCGCCCGATCGACCGCACCGTCGATCACCGTGCCCGGGAAGGCTGCCTCGATCGGGGACGCGGCGCGCCCACGATGCAGGCGATGCACGGCCGCGTCCGCATCATGCAGCGGCACGCCACGCTCGACGAACAGGCCGGCCGTCGTCGACTTCCCCATGCCGATGGAGCCCGTCAGGCCCAGTACGAAGGTCATGATCTCTCCGACGAATCAGGCCTTCAGGATATCGGCTTCGATCAAGGCGCGCAGTGCCGGCGTCACCTGCGGCGTCACACCGAACCAGCGGGCGAAGCCCGGCACGGCCTGATGGAGCAGCATGCCCAGGCCATCGACCGGAATGCCGCCGCGCCGTTCGGTCTCGGCCAGCAAAGCGGTCTTCAGGGGCACGTAGACGATGTCGTCGACGATGGTCCCAGGCCGGAGGCCGGAGAGATCGATTTCCAGCGGCGGCTTGCCCTGCATGCCAAGCGCGGTGGTGTTGACGATGAGGTCCGCCTGCCCGACGAGCCGATCGCGTTCGCTCCACTCGCCGGCTTCGAGCGGCCGACCGAGAGCCGCAGCCAGCTCTTCGGCACGTCCGCGGCTGCGGTTGACGATGAGGATGCGACCGACTCCCCGCGCCTTCAGGCCGTAACAGACACCACGCGCCGCACCGCCGGCTCCGAGGATCAGCGCGGTTCCGACCCGTTTCTGCCAGTCCGGCACACTCGCATCGAGATGGGCGAGGAAGCCCGACACGTCGCTGTTATCAGCCAGGATGCGCCCGCCATCGCGCCAGAGCGTGTTGACCGCGCCGACGGCCCTCCCGGCTTCGCTGACCTCATCGACCAGCGCCATCATCGCTTCCTTATGCGGAACTGTGACATTGCCGCCGCTGAATTCGCCATCGCGCAGGCGAGCAACGAAGGCCGGCAGATCGGACGGCGCGACGTCCAGGCGTTCGTAGGAACCGCCGATCCGATGCTGGCGCAGCCATTCGCCATGGATCAGCGGCGAGCGCGAATGGGCAATGGGGTGTCCGACGACGAAGCAGCGAGGCGACATGAGGCAGTCCGATTAACGGGCGAGGCAGCCGAGATCGCGCAGGGCGTCGAGAACGGCGAGCAGGGGGAGGCCCAATATGGTGAAGTGATTGCCTTCGACACGGTCGAAGAGATGCGATCCCAATCCCTCAAGCTGATAGCCGCCGACGCTGGACAGGACCCCAGGACCGACCGTCTCGACATAGAGCCCGATAAAATCGCTATCGAGGGAGCGCATCGTCAGCCGGGCCGTCTCGCGCCCTTCGGCGATCGGCGCACCATTCCTGGCCAGCACGAAGGCGGAATGGAGTTCATGGGTCCTGCCTGCCAGCGCCGCGATCTGCTCGGCTGCGGCAAAGCTGTCGACCGGCTTGTGAAAGGCGATTCCGTCGCAGGTCAGAGTCTGGTCGGCGGCCAGGACGAGACGGCCGGGCCGATCATGAGAGACAGCAAGTGCCTTGGCACAGGCGAGCGCCGCCGCGACCTGATCCGCCGGCACCTTCTTCTCGACGAGCGGGTGCTCGACCGCGCGTTCATCGATCCCGGGTTTCAGGACCTCGACCGGGATACCCGCCGCGGCCAGCATGTCGCGGCGGGTCGAACTCCCCGAGGCGAGGATCAAGGGCTCCGCTTCGAGCCAGAGGCCGGTCGGTACGGTCATGTCGCGATGAACTTCATGCGGTGGTCGCGCAGCAGGTCGACGATCGACGCTGCCGTCTCCTCGATAGAACGGCGGGTCACGTCGATGACGGGCCAGCCCTTGCGGGCACAAAGCCGGCGCGATTGGGTGACCTCATCGGCGACCGCGGCGGGATCGACATAGGAGGTTTCGTCGTCTGCGCGCAGCGAGAGCAAGCGGTTCTGGCGGATCTGAACGATGCGATCGGGGCTGGCGATCAGGCCGACGATCAGCGGCTTCTTCGCACCTTCAAGCTCCGGCGGCAGCGGGATGTTCGGCACCAGCGGGATGTTGGCGGTCTTGATGCCGCGATTGGCGAGATAGATGCTCGTCGGTGTCTTCGAGGTCCGGCTGATGCCGACGAGGATCACATCGGCATTGTCGAGATCGCCGCCCATCTGCCCGTCATCGTGCAGGAGCGTGTAGTTCATCGCGTCGATGCGGCGGAAATATTCGGTGTTGAGCACATGCTGCGCGCCCGGCTTCGTGGCCGAGGCCTGGCCGAGATAGGACTGGAACAGCGACAGCACCGGCTGCAGCACCGAGAGGCAGGGGCAGCCGAGCTCGCGGCAGAAGTTCTCGAGCTTCTCCTGCCATTCCGGCTCGACCAGCGTGTAGAGCACGACGCCCGGCGAGGATTCGATCTCCGCCAGCACACGGGCGAGCTGCGCCTCCGAGCGAACCAGAGGGTAGACATGCTCGATCGCGGAGACGCTTTCATACTGCGCCGCCGCGGCACGGCTGACCGCGATCAGGGTCTCGCCCGTCGCGTCCGACACCAGATGCAGGTGAAAATAGTTACGGACCACGTCGTTCCCCGGCTCGAAGCACTCACTTCATTTAGCGCGCTTTCAGCCGGACCGGAATCGGACATTCGGGCAGAAAGGACCGCCACAGCAGCCGGACCGAGTTTTCCCGGGGCATGGGGAGCGGTGTGGACAACTGCGCATCCAGACGGCCGCCACCGGAGGCCTTGTATAACTCACCCCAACCATCAACAGCCGGCCGGCTGTGCATGGTTAAGGAAGTGTTTCACGTGAATCATTTTGGCGGTCTCGCCGGAGCGGCGGATTCCAATTCGTTAATAAAGCCTTAATGGCCGGTGGCGGCTCCTGCCAGCCCGCGACCCGCTGTCCCACTGCCTGTGGAACGGTTGTGGACAGGATTGGGCCGGGCTATCTCCCCTGTCCAAGAGTCAAAGAAAGAGAGTCTTTCATAGAATCTCTTTTTAGAGAGGAAGCGAGATGGATCGGCGAGCACTCGGAATGGCCAGTGAAATGCCCATCTTCCTTCGGGCTCTCGCTGGCGAGACTCTGCCCGTCCCTCCCGTCTGGCTGATGCGTCAGGCCGGTCGCTATCTGCCGGAGTATCGGGAGGTCAGGGCGAAAGCCGGTAGCTTCCTCGCGCTCTGCTACAATCCCGAACTTGCCGCCGAGGTGACGCTTCAGCCGATCAGACGCTTCGGCTTCGATGCGGCGATCCTGTTCTCCGATATCCTGGTCGTGCCGCAAGCGCTCGGCCAGAAGCTCTGGTTCGTCGAGGGGGAAGGTCCGCGGCTCGAACCCGTCGCTGATGCTGGCCGTCTGGCCGAGATCGATCGCGTTGCCACCGTGAGCCAGCTCGACCCTATCGTGGAGACCGTGCAGCGGGTGCGCCGTACCCTGCCCGCAGCGACAGGCTTCATCGGCTTCTGTGGGGCGCCCTGGACCGTTGCGACCTATATGGTCGCCGGGCGCGGCACGCCGGATCAGGGGCCTGCCAAGGCGCTCTTCGCCAAAGACCCGGAGCTGTTCCAGGCGATCGTCGATCGCATCGTCGATGCCTCGATCAGTTATCTCAACGCGCAGATCGCTGCCGGCGTCGATGCGGTGCAGATCTTCGACAGTTGGGCGGGAGCGCTCGGCCCCGATGATTTCAGGCGCTGGTGCATCGCGCCGACGCGGCGAATCGTCGACGGCGTCCGGGCCGTTCATCCCCAGGCCCGCATCATCGGCTTCCCGCGTGGAGCCGGCAGGCTGATCCCGGAATACGTTACCGGTACCGGCGTCGATGCCGTAGGGCTCGAAACCGATATCGACCGGAGCTTTGCCCGCGAGGCGATCCAGTCGATCGTGCCGGTTCAGGGCCATCTCGATCCGCTCCTGCTCAGGGCCGGCGGAGCGGAACTGGAAAAGGAGATCGAGATGATCCTGACTGCCTTTGGCGACCGGCCATTCATCTTCAATCTCGGGCACGGCATTCTGCCGGACACGCCGATCGCCCATGTCGAGCGGTTGCTGAAGGCGGTTCGGGGCTGAGGATCAGGACATGTATGAGTGGATCAAGGCTTTCCACGTCGTCGCCGTCATCTCGTGGATGGCCGGCATGCTCTATCTGCCGAGGCTGATGGTCTACCATGCCGAAGCCCAGACCGGCTCGATCCAGTCCGAGACCTTCAAGATCATGGAGCGGCGGCTGCTGAAGGGCATCATCAACCCGGCGATGATGCTGACCTGGGTGCTTGGCCTCTACCTCGCTTGGTATGCGTTCGGCTTCAAAGGTGGCTGGCTGCACGCCAAGCTGCTGCTGGTCGTCATCCTCTCCGGTATTCACGGGATGCTGGCCAAACACGTTCGGGCCTTTGCGGAGGATCGGAACCAGAAGCCGGCCCGCTACTTCCGCATGATCAACGAGGTGCCGGCCGTTCTGATGCTCGCAATCGTCATTCTCGTCATCGTCAAGCCGTTCTGAAGGCCTATCATGCTTCCGGCTTGAGTCCCGGCGCATTTCCCGCTATCAGGACACTGCGCTTCTCCAGCGTCCTCCCTGTTGTCGACTATTCGTGAGCGATCTGCCGCTGCAGCAGCTCATGTCGCGCAACCTCCGCGCAGGTCCGGCCAGGACCGAAGTCGATCAATCCAGTACCGTCCCCCGCCCCTGCTGGTTCGCAGGGCGTTCACGATCCGGGTGCCCCATGCGGGAAATCAAGCTTCAAGAGCTCAAGAGCAAATCGCCGACCGAACTGCTGGCTTTCGCCGAGGGGGTCGAGGTCGAGAACGCCAGCACGATGCGCAAGCAGGAGCTGATGTTCGCCATCCTCAAGCAGCTCGCCGCCCGCGAGACCGAGATCCTGGGCGAGGGTGTGGTCGAGGTTCTGCAGGACGGGTTTGGCTTCCTGCGTTCGCCCGATTCGAACTACCTGCCAGGGCCTGACGACATCTACGTCTCGCCGTCGCAGATCCGGAAGTTCGGCCTGCGCACGGGCGACACTGTCGAAGGCCCGATCCGCGGCCCGAAGGATGGCGAGCGCTATTTCGCCCTGCTCAAGGTCAACACCGTCAATTTCGAGGACCCGGAGAAGATCAAGCACAAGATCCACTTCGACAACCTGACGCCGCTCTACCCGGACCAGCGGCTGAAGCTCGAAGTGCAGGATCCGACCAAGAAGGATTTCTCGCCGCGCGTGATCGATATCGTCGCGCCGATCGGCAAGGGCCAGCGCGCCCTGATCGTCGCGCCGCCGCGGACCGGCAAGACCGTGCTGCTGCAGAACATCGCGCAGTCGATCACCACCAATCATCCGGAATGCTATCTGATCGTTCTGCTGATCGACGAGCGGCCGGAAGAAGTCACGGACATGCAGCGCTCGGTGAAGGGCGAGGTCGTGTCCTCGACCTTCGACGAGCCCGCCTCGCGCCACGTCCAGGTTGCCGAGATGGTCATCGAAAAGGCCAAACGCCTGGTCGAGCACGGCCGTGACGTCGTCATCCTGCTCGATTCGATCACGCGCCTTGGCCGTGCCTACAACACCGTCGTGCCGTCCTCCGGCAAGGTGCTGACCGGCGGTGTCGACGCCAACGCCCTGCAGCGGCCGAAGCGCTTCTTCGGTGCAGCTCGTAATATCGAAGAGGGCGGCTCGCTCACTATCGTCGCGACCGCGCTGATCGATACGGGCTCGCGGATGGACGAGGTGATCTTCGAGGAGTTCAAGGGCACGGGTAACTCGGAAATCGTGCTCGACCGCAAGGTGGCCGACAAGCGCATCTTCCCGGCGATCGACATCCTCAAATCCGGAACCCGCAAGGAGGAACTCATCACGCCGCGCTCCGATCTGCAGAAGACCTATGTGCTGCGCCGCATCCTCAACCCGATGGGTCCGCAGGACGCGATCGAGTTCCTGATCGACAAGCTCCGCCAGACCAAACAGAACTCCGAGTTCTTCGATTCGATGAACACCTGAGGGACCTGCCTCGAGAAGACTGATTTGATTCGCCGCCGTATCGATTGCCTAAGCCGGCAGTCGGTGCGGCGGCGAAGTCGTTTTGTGGGCAGACGCTTTTTTGACCAACCGTGGCGCGTTGATCGATTCGGAGTCGGTCATCTTTGTCTGGAGTCGGTTGGTGTCCGCAGGCCGACTAGGTATGACCTCCGCGTTTCTTCGCGCTTTGCCATCTTCCGCAGAGTCATACCGCTGTTCCAAACGGCAGTCGGACGCGCGAACTCGCGCTGAGGGCAACGAGAGGCATTCCCTGATCTCCGATTCGGTAGCGTAATGATTGCCAAAAGGCGGAAGATAGCCGGTTGCTGCTGGTTTGCAGCCGAGCACGCCTAAGCATCAGCGCGGCCGGTGCGAAACGCAGTGCCTCCCATCCGGCGGGCATTGCTGGCAGCACGGGCTGGAAGGCTCGGCAGGGTTTGACTGGCCCTCGCTGGTAAAGCACACCCTCACAAAGCCTCACCGAGCATCGATCAGCCACCATGGCCGCAGCAGATACCGACACATCCGAAGCCCATCCCACCATCGTCGCTTTGTCGTCGGCGCCTGGCCGCGCTGGCGTGGCGGTTGTGCGAGTGTCGGGCCCGCGCGTTCGATTCGTTCTGGAAACGGTTGCAGGAGTCATACCCGAGCCGCGTATGGCGACATTGCGCCGGTTGTCGGATGGAAACGGTATGACCGTGGATACTGCGCTGGTGTTGTTCTTCGCGGCGCCGGCGAGTTTTACCGGCGATGATGTCGCTGAGTTCCACATTCACGGTTCCCGCGCAGTTCTCGCGCGAATTCTGGCCATACTCGCGGCACTACCGGGAGTCAGACTGGCCGAAGCGGGAGAGTTTACCCGCCGCGCCTTCGAGGCGGGAAAGCTCGATCTGGCCGCGGTCGAGGGCCTGGCCGATCTGATCGATTCGGAAACGGAATGGCAGCGCAAGCAGGCGCTGCGCCAGATGGACGGCGCTCTCGGTGTTGTCGCGCAGGCATGGCGGGGCAAGCTCATCGAGGCGATGAGCCTGCTGGCCGCGGAGCTTGATTTCTCCGATGAAGGTGATGTGTCAGGGCCGCTGCAGGAACAGGCGCTGGGGCTCGCGGTGGAGGTTCTGGCGTCGCTGCGCGATGCCCTCGGCAGCTTCGCCATGGGCGAGCGTGTGCGGGAAGGTTTTGTGGTCGTGCTGGCCGGGCCGCCCAATGCCGGCAAGTCGACACTGCTGAATGCATTGGCGCGGCGTGAGGTGGCGATCGTTTCACCCATCGCCGGTACGACGCGCGACGCACTCGAAGTGCGCCTCGATCTCGCTGGCTTGCCCGTCATTCTGATCGACACGGCCGGCCTGCGAGACAGCATCGATCCAATCGAGGCCGAAGGCGTCAGGCGCGCCCGGGCGCTTGTGGATCGAGCGGACCTCGTCCTCGCTCTGCGAAGCATCGATTCGGAGCCGTATCGAATCCATGAAGCTGCTCCGACGCTGCCAATTGCGACGAAGTCGGATTTGGGCGGAGCTGCCCTCCCCGGCGAACGGGCCATCTCGGTCAAAAGCGGCGACGGGCTTTCCGGGCTTCTGACGGAGATCGTTACGCGTTTGCAAGCGCTGGGTCAGGCCGAACCGGCACTCGTGACACGTGAACGCCACCGCGCCGCGGTGACGGATGCGATCACTGCATTGGAGCGAGCCGTGACGGCGGGTCACGGGCAAAGCGAACTGCTGGCGGAAGATATGCGCCTGGCCGTCGTCGCCTTGGAACGGCTGGTCGGCCGCATCGATGTCGAGGATGTGCTCGACCAGCTGTTTTCTGGATTCTGCATCGGAAAGTGACAGCCGGCGTCCCATTTCATCGCTTTTCCGCGATTGCCGTTGACCCACCTGTCTCGCTTCGCTAGCGAAACACCATGTCCATTCATCCGCAGCATTACGACGTCGTCGTCGTCGGTGGCGGCCATGCCGGAACCGAAGCGGCTGCCGCCGCGGCGCGCTATGGCGCGCGCACCGCGCTGGTGACGCATAAGCCCGAGACGATCGGCGTGATGTCGTGCAACCCGGCCATCGGCGGGCTCGGCAAGGGTCATCTGGTCCGGGAGATCGATGCGCTCGACGGGATCATGGCGCATGCCGCCGATTTGGGCGGCATCCAGTTCCGCATGCTTAATCGGCGCAAGGGTCCGGCCGTGCGCGGCCCGCGCGCCCAGGCCGATCGGAAACTCTATCGCCTTGCCGTGCAGGAGTTGCTTGCGCGGCAAGAGAACCTCGACATCGTTGCCGGCGAGGTCTTCGACCTCTTGGTCGACGCGGAGCGCGTCGTCGGCGTCGTGCTGGCGGATGGACGTCGATTCGTTACCGGAACGGTCGTGCTGACAACCGGCACCTTCCTGCGTGGCCTGATCCATGTCGGCGAGACCCGCATCCCGGCCGGGCGCGTCGGCGAAGCGCCGTCCCTCGGCCTCTCGGCCACGCTGGAGCGTCACGGTTTTCCATTGGGACGGCTCAAGACCGGAACCCCTCCCCGGCTCGACGGCCGCAGCATCGATTGGGCGGCGCTCGAAATGCAGGCCGGCGACGAGCCGCCGGAGCCGTTCTCAGCGCTGACCACGGCGATCACCAACCCACAGATCTCCTGCGGAATCACGCGCACGACGCTGGCGAGCCACGAGCTGATCCGGGCCAATCTGCATCGCGCGCCGATGTTCTCAGGCCAGATCGAGGGACGCGGCCCACGCTATTGCCCATCGATCGAGGACAAGGTCGGGCGTTTCGGCGACCGCGACGGCCACCAGATATTCCTCGAGCCCGAGGGCCTGGACGACGACACCGTCTATCCGAACGGCATCTCGACCTCGCTGCCTGAGGATGTTCAGCTTGGTCTGTTGAAGACGATCCCCGGTCTCGAACGCGCGGCGATGCTGCGGCCCGGCTATGCGATCGAGTATGACTTCGTCGATCCGCGCGCGCTGAAGAACACGCTGGAGACTCGCACCATCGGTGGACTGTTCCTGGCGGGACAGATCAACGGCACGACTGGTTATGAAGAGGCGGGCGCGCAGGGCCTGCTCGCAGGGCTCAATGCCGCGCGACTTGCTGGCGGCGCTGAGCCGGTGGTCTTCGATCGGACCCAATCCTATATCGGCGTTCTCGTCGACGATCTCGTCACGCACGGCGTTACGGAACCGTACCGAATGTTCACGTCGCGAGCGGAATTCCGCTTGTCGCTCCGCGTCGACAATGCGGACGAGCGGCTGACGGCGCTGGGTGTCCAACTCGGAATTGTCGGCTCGATCCGACAGGCGGCGTTCGACGACCGGCACCGAGAGATCGGGATGTTGCGCGAGACGCTGCAAAACCTGTGGCTGACGCCTCAGCAGGCAGACAGCGTTGGCCTGCAGCTCAATCGCGACGGGGTGCGACGTAGCGCGTATCAGATCCTCTCCTACCCGGATGTCGATTTCGGGCGGCTAGCGGCGGTTTGGACAGAGTTGCACCGCTGGCCGGCCTCGGTGACGGCGCGCGTCACGGCGGATGCCGTCTATGCGGTTTATCTCGACCGGCAGGCCGCGGAGATTCAGGCCTATCGCCGGGACCAATCGCTGAAGGTCCCCGTCGATCTGAATCTCGACGCCATTTCCGGGCTGTCGAACGAGCTCAAGGCGAAGCTTGCGTTGCAGCGACCGGCTGATCTGGCGCAGGCTGGGAAGATTGAAGGCATGACTCCAGCGGCTTTGACGTTGCTGGCGGCGCATGCGCGAAAAACCCGGGCCGCGGCAGTTTTATCCACAGGACCGACGTGACTGTTGATAAGGAAGACCGTCAGCACGCTTTGCGCTTGACGCCTGTTTCACGTGAAACAGAGGAGCGACTGGCCCTGCTCGTCGCGGAGTTGGAGCGTTGGCAGGCGGCGAAGAACCTCGTCTCCTCGGCAACTCTGTCCGAGGTCTGGACGCGTCACATCGCGGATTCGCTGCAAATCTTCAATCTCGCGGCCGGGTGCGAGCGCTGGCTCGATCTTGGCTCGGGAGGCGGTTTTCCCGGTCTGGTGATCGGCATTTGCTTGGCAGAGCAGGGCCGGGGCCAGATCGATCTTGTCGAGAGCAATGCCCGCAAATGCGCGTTTCTGCGGCACGCGGCTCGCGTCACCGGAGCACCGGTCCGGGTGCATGCGGCACGGATCGAGGATGCGATCGGCGATTTCAACGGCAAGGTCGATGTCGTCACAGCGCG
Source organism: Bosea sp. NBC_00550 (assembly GCF_026020075.1). Lineage (NCBI taxonomy): Bacteria > Pseudomonadati > Pseudomonadota > Alphaproteobacteria > Hyphomicrobiales > Alloboseaceae > Allobosea > Allobosea sp. NBC_00550. The sequence goes on along the minus strand of NZ_CP102772.1, from coordinate 3,945,124 downwards.
CGCGTTGGCGTCACTGACCCAGCTTCTCGATTGGTGCGAAGATTTATTGAGAAACGGCACTCTCGGCCTCTTTCCCAAGGGACAACATCTAGATGCGGAATTGACCGACTCAGCAAGATATTGGAAGATTCAGGCTACGACGGTTTCCTCCGTGACAGATGCCGCTGCGCGAATCCTGATGGTTCGCTCGGCCGAGAGACGAGCCGATTCATGACTGAGGTTCCATCTGCGACACCATCGCGCCGCCCGCGCGTGATCGCGCTCGCCAACCAGAAGGGCGGCGTCGGCAAAACGACGACGGCGATCAATCTGGGGACGGCGCTAGCGGCGATCGGCGAGAAGGTGCTGATCGTCGATCTCGATCCACAGGGCAACGCTTCGACCGGGCTGGGCGTCGATCGCCGCAACCGGAAATCCTCGACCTATGACGTGCTTTGCGGCGATGTCGGCTTGGGTCAGGCGCTCCAGCCGACGGCTGTGCCCGGCTTGTCGCTGGCGCCTTCGACACTCGATCTGCTTGGCGTGGAGCTGGAGATTGCCTCCGCCAAGGATCGTGCACACCGGTTGAAGACCGCAATCGACGAGCTGTGCTACGACCAGCGCTGCCAGGATTTGACCTATGTCCTGATCGATTGCCCGCCTTCGCTCAGCCTGATCACCATCAACGCGATGACGGCCGCCGATGCCGTGCTGGTACCGCTGCAGTGCGAATTCTTTGCGCTGGAGGGTCTCAGCCAGCTGCTCAAGACGGTGGAGCAGGTCCGCGCCGGCCTCAATCCGCGTCTGATCATCCAGGGCGTGGTGCTCACCATGTTCGATCCGCGCAACAATCTGTCGGGCCAGGTTATGGCAGATGTGAAGAGTTTCCTTGGAGACAAGGTTTATGAGACTGTGATCCCACGTAATGTGCGGATTTCCGAGGCCCCGTCCTATGGCAAGCCTGCACTGCTCTATGATCTGCGCTGTTCGGGGTCGCAGGCCTATCTGCGGCTGGCGTCGGAAGTGATCAAGCGCGAGCGCGCCCTGCGCGCGGCCGCCTGAAGCAAGCAACGAGGTTACGAGGAATGGCGATGGCCGAAGAACAGGGGCGTTCCCGCCTTGGCCGCGGTCTGGCGGCACTGATCGGCGATGTCGGCGAGGAAATCGGCGCGATCGAGCGGGCGCGCGGCCAGCGCCGGGTCCCCGTCGAGTTCCTGCGGCCGAGCGCCCGCAATCCACGCCGCAGCTTCGCCGAGGATGATCTGGAGGAGCTGACGACCTCCGTCCGCGAGCGGGGCATCCTGCAGCCCATCATCGTTCGCTCGATCCCCGGCATGATCGACGCCTATGAGATCATCGCCGGCGAACGCCGCTGGCGCGCGGCGCAGCGCGCCGAGTTGCACGATGTGCCGGTCATCCTCGTCGAGGCTGATGATCGAGAGGCGCTCGAGATCGCCATCGTCGAGAACGTCCAGCGCACGGACCTCAATGCGATAGAGGAAGCCGCCGGCTATGAGCGGCTGATTGCCGAGTTCAGCTACACGCAGAACGATCTGGCCCGCGTCATCGGCAAGAGCCGCAGCCATGTCGCCAATACGTTGCGCCTGTCGAAGCTGCCGGAATCGGTGCGCAAGATGGTGAGTGAAGGCGCCGTTTCGGCTGGGCATGCACGTGCATTGCTTTCCGTTTCGGACCCGGAATTCATGGCGCGCAAGATAGTCGACGAAGGTCTGAGCGTTCGCGACATCGAGCGGGTCGTGCAGGAAGAATCCCGGGGCGAAACGAAAAGTGCCGTCCCGGCGAAGCCCAGGGTGGAGAAGGATCCGGACACAAGAGCTCTCGAAAAGGCTCTCGAGGAAGCCCTCGGCCTTGCCGTTTCCATTGGACATCGTCCCAACGGGTCGGGCGAGGTCAAGATCGGCTACAAGACGCTCGAACAGCTTGACGCGCTCTGCCGCCGCCTGAAGGCCTGATCAGTCCGCTCGATTGGTTCGCCCGACACGGGCAAGCGTCCACAAGGCGCGGGTTGCGATAGCGCGGCCCATATCGGCGCTCTGGCGCGTGGCCAGGATGGCGTTGCCGAGCAGGCCGACCGCATCGTTCAGCTTGGCGCTGGACCAGGTATTGAGGGCGGCTTCCGTGGTCGCGATGCGCGGATAGGGCAGGCGCATGGTTCCCACGACGTCCCTGACACCTCGCCCGGCATCGATCGCCTGACGGGCCTTGAGCAAGGCCAAGGCCTGGCGCAGCACGGCGCCGAGCATCACGCTGGGGTCGAGCCCCTCGCTGCTGAGCTTGGCCTGGGCGAGATCGAGCACGGGCAGCTTTCCGGCAAAGACGGCATCGACGAGCATGGCCTGCTCGCGCTGGGCGGTGTCGCCGACAACCGCTTCGACATGTTCGGCGAGGATGGCGGGCTCCGAGCCGACATAGAGCAGAAGCTTCTCGATCTCCCGGCGCGAAGTCTGCCTGTCGCCCCCCAGCAAACCGGCGAGATGATCCCGGGTGTTCCTGTCGATCGACTTCGCGGCGCCCCGGACCATCTCGTCGATGATCGTGCCGAGATCGCGGGCGGCATCGCCATAGCACGGCACTGCGAGGGCGGTCCTGGCCCTCTCGCAGGCCGTGCGCAGCGGGTTCGTACGCTGGAGATCGCCGGCTTCGACGATGACGAGCGCGTCCTGCGAGGGCGTCGCCAGCAGCGGCTCGACGGCGGCCTGCAAGGGCTTGGATGTCGGGGAGACGCGAATGGCGCGCCGGCCGCCGAAGAGGCCGATGGTGTTGGCTTCGTCGACCAGTCTCAGGGGATCGGCGGCCACGACATCGCCGTCCATGCGGATGAGCTGGAAAGCATCGTTCGGATCGTCGACGCTGGATCGGCCCAGCGCGCTTGCCCGCTCGGAGACGAGCCCCGCATCGGGGCCGTAGATCAGGACAAGGCGCCAGGCCGGATCGAGGCGCGCCAGCGTGCGTTCCGCCTCATGGGCCTTGATCGCGACCATGACCGATCAGGAGGTAAGGTCGGCGGCGATCAGTCCCCGGACGATGGTGGCGAGGTTCTTCGCCGCGCGGACCTGGGCGTCGCGTGCCGCGCGCACCGTGGCGAAGCGCTGGGAGGAACGCTCATAGGGGGCGCGGACGGAGTTGGTGCCGGATGAGACGACCTCGCCCGTTCCGATGCGTGTGACCTTCCAGGTCGCCGTTGCGACCAGAACCGCCGAATCGGCCCGGCCATTGGCGTAGTCGACGGTGACGACCTCGACGGACTCCGAGATCGCCGCGTCGAGCTTCAGCTTTCGCTGGGCGTCGGGCTCGCCGCCGCCGTCGAGCTCGAAGACCAGTTCGTTGCGGAAATAATGGCCCATAAGGCCCTTGATCTCGGGAATCTCGATGCTGCGCATCGCCGACTTTACGCTGCCGCCCACCGTGCTCGAGGTGTATTCGGAGTAGAGCGGCTGGAAGCAGCCGCCGGCGAGCGCCGCTGCAGCAAGAATGGCTGCCAGTAGCGTGCGACGGGGGAGAACGGCTTCAGACGACGACATTCACGATTCTCCCGGGAACCACGATGATCTTGCGGATGGCGCGCCCTTCGAGGGCCCGCTGCACCGCTTCGTTGCCGCGAACGACGGTTTCGACCGCCATCGTATCGGCATCGGCCGGAACCGTCACCTCCGCGCGCTTCTTGCCGTTGAGCTGGACGGGCAGCGTGATGCTGTCGTCCTTCAGCAGCGCGGTTTCGACCTCCGGCCACGATGCCTCTCCGGCGAGACCCGGCAGGCCCAGCGCCTGCCAGCACTCCTCGGCCAGATGCGGCATCATCGGCGCCACAAGCTGGGTCACGATCGTGGCGGCCTCAAGGAGGGCGAAGGCGATATCGGCATCGAGCTCAGCCTTCTCGGCCGCGACATCGAGCGCCTTACCGATGGCGTTGGTGAGCGTATAGACATGCGCGATGCAGCGATTGAAGGCGAGACGCTCGATATCGGCGGCGACCGCGTCGAGGGCACGATGGCTCGCCTTGCGCAGCGTCAGCGCCGCCTCGCCGATCGCGGCGGGCTTTGCGGCCTTGCCGCCGGTGCGCTCGGCAATCTCCGCGACCAGGCGCCACAGACGCTGGACGAAGCGGGCGGCGCCCTGCACGCCCTCATCGGTCCAGATCACGTCGCGATCGGGCGGCGAATCGGAGAGCATGAACCAGCGCGCGGTGTCGGCGCCGTAGGAGGCGATGATGTCGTCGGGGTCCACGACGTTCTTCTTGGACTTCGACATCTTCTCGATCGCGCCGATCTCGATCGGAGCGCCGGTCTCGACATCGAAACCCTTGCGTTCGTTGCCGGAGACATCGATGCGGACGTTGCCGGGCTCGACCCAGCTGCCATCGGCGGCGCGATAGGTCTCGTGCACGACCATGCCCTGGGTGAACATGCCGGCGAAGGGCTCGTCCAACCCGGCATGGCCGGTCTTCTTCATCGCGCGGGTGAAGAAGCGCGAATAGAGCAGGTGGAGGATCGCGTGCTCGACGCCGCCGATATACTGGTCGACCGGCAGGAAGCGATCGACCGCCTTGCGGTCGGTCGGGCTCTCGGTCCGCCAGGGATCGGTGAAGCGTGCGAAGTACCAGGACGAATCGACGAACGTGTCCATCGTGTCCGTCTCGCGCCGGGCATCCTTGCCGCATTGCGGGCAGGCGACATGCTTCCAGGCCGGATGATGGTCGAGCGGGTTGCCCGGCTTCTCGAAGGAGACGTCGTCCGGCAATTTCACCGGCAGATCCGCATCGGGAACAGGGATCGTTCCGCAGTCGGAACAATGGAGGACCGGGATCGGGCAGCCCCAGTAGCGCTGCCGCGAGATGCCCCAGTCGCGCAGGCGGAAATTGACCTTGCGCTGGCCGACGGGGCGGTTGCCCCGGGTTTCGCTCTCGAGGCGGCGCGCGACCTCCTCCTTGGCTTCCGCGATGGTCATACCGTCGAGGAAGCGCGAGTTGATCATGCGGCCGTCACCGTCATAGGCGGTGTCGGTGATGACAAAATCCGCCGGATCGGTGCCTTCGGGCGCCACGACCGGGGTATTACCCAGGTCATACTTGTTGACGAAGTCGAGGTCGCGCTGGTCATGCGCCGGGCAGCCGAAGATGGCGCCGGTGCCGTATTCCATCAGGATGAAGTTGGCGACGTAGACCGGCAGCGTCCAGTTGGGATCGAAGGGATGGACGGCGCGCAGGCCGGTGTCGAAACCGAGCTTCTCGGCCTTGTCGATGTTCTCCTGCGCCGTGCCGGTGCGCTTGCATTCCTCGATGAAGGCCTGCAACGCGGGATTGTTCGTGGCCATCGCCTTGGCGATCGGATGGTCGGGAGCAACCGCGACGAACCTGGCGCCGAACAGCGTATCCGGGCGGGTCGTGTAGACCTCGACCTCATCCTGCCGAACGGCATTCGATTCGAGAGCGAAACGAACCAACAGGCCTTCGGAACGGCCGATCCAGTTCCTCTGCATCAGCCGGACCTTGTCCGGCCAGCGGGTCAGGCCGTCGAGCGCGTCGTGCAGCTCCTGGCCATACTCGGTAATCTTGAAGAACCACTGGGTCAGCTCGCGGATCTCGACCGGCGCGCCGGAGCGCCAGCCGCGTCCGTCGATGACCTGCTCGTTGGCGAGCACGGTCTCGTCGACCGGGTCCCAGTTGACCTTGGCGGTCTTGCGGTCGACCAGCCCGGCCTTCAGGAAATCCAGGAACATCTTCTGCTGGTGGCGATAATAGCTGGGGTCGCAGGTCGCCAGCTCGCGGCTCCAGTCGAGCGACAGGCCCATCGATTTGAGCTGCTTGCGCATCGTCGCGATGTTCTCGTAGGTCCACTCGCGCGGATGGACCTTCTTCTGCTTGGCGGCGTTCTCGGCCGGCAGGCCGAAAGCATCCCAGCCCATCGGATGCAGCACCGAGAAGCCCTTGGCGCGCTTGTAGCGCGCGACGACGTCGCCCATCGCATAGTTGCGGACATGGCCCATATGGATGCGGCCGGACGGGTAGGGGAACATCTCGAGGACGTAGTAGCTCGGCCGCGTATCGTCGTTCCTCGTCTCGAAGAGCTTGCGCTCCTCCCAGACGGCGCGCCATTTCGGCTCGGACTCTTTCGGGTTGTAACGTTCGACGGCCATGTCAGCGGGCAATTCTTGCGGGTTTGCCGGCTCCCGGAGGCAGGCCGGCGCAGGGGCTGAATGCAAAAACCGGATGCCGGATTCTCGCAATCTGCTCTAGGACACCATTGCGCGCACGCGGTCAACGGCGCGCAGGGCATGAGAGGCTGGCAGATGAGCGATACGGTTACGCGTTTGGAGGCGACCCGGGGGGCGATCGCGCGAGTCGCGCGCGATTTCGGGCGCAAGCCCGAGAGCGTCACGCTGATCGCCGTCTCGAAGACGATGCCGGCCGAGGCGATCCTGCCGGCGCTCGAAGCCGGCCAGCGCATCTTCGGCGAGAACTACGTGCAGGAGGCCAAGGCGAAGTGGCCGGCGCTCAAAGAACGCTTTCCCGATGCCGAGCTGCACATGATCGGCCCGTTGCAGTCCAACAAGGCGCGCGAAGCGGTCGAGCTCTTCGATGCGATCCATTCGCTCGACCGCGAGAGCCTGGCGAAGGAGCTGGCGCGCGAGATCGCGCGGGCGGGGCGGGCGCCGCGCCTGCTGGTACAGGTCAACACGGGCGAGGAAGCCCAGAAGGGCGGCGTCATGCCGGCCGATGCGGATGCGTTCCTCGCGCGCTGCCGCGATGTTCACGGTCTGGTGATCGAGGGGCTCATGTGCATCCCGCCTGCCGACGAGCCGCCTTCGCCGCATTTCGGCCTGCTCGCTAAGATCGCCGACCGCAACGGTCTCAAGGGCCTGTCCATGGGCATGAGTGCCGATTACGAGGCGGCGATCCAGCTCGGCGCGACCTATGTGCGCGTCGGCAGCGCGATTTTCGGCGCGCGGGGATAGCGCGGCGTCATGCTCGGGCAGGCTCAGGGGCCTCCTTTGGCCGGAGATTCTCGGTCTGAGCTTCGCTCCGCCCGAGAATGACGATCTACTTCAGCGGCTCGCCGACATCGATGCGGTTGCCGTCCGGGTCCTCGAAGACGAAGGCGCGCAGGCCGTAATCCTTGTCGCGCAGGCCCTTGACGATGCGCAGGCCGCGCTCGCGGACGATGGCGTGCATGGCGTCGATATCCTCGACCATCATATGGGCGACGTTGAAAGCGGCCGGCTCGTGGCCGGGCTGGAGCGTCAGGTGCAGCTCGGCCGCATCCCGCTGCAGAATCATGAAGCCGACGGGATTGCCGTTCTCGAAGGTTTTCCGGAAGCCGAGGCGCCGATGTAAAAATCGCAGGCGCGCGCCATGTCGGCGACGGGCAGCATGGCGGCGATCCGCCCGAAGCGAGGCCGGTGGAGACCGAATCAGTCATCGCAGGTTCTCTAGCTGGGAGCGGCGCGACGATGCGGGGCGGTGCCCGAGGCGTCGGCCGAGTCCGGAGAGGATGTTCGAGACGGTGCTCGGGAGCGCTTCTAGCGCAATGGGGCCTATCTGACCAGAATCCGGCAATGCCGCGCCAGGCGCGGCAGCACCTTGGCGAAGACATGCCCCTCGACCGCGACGCAGCCGGCCGTGGGTGTGAAGCCCGGGCGGGCAAGGTGCCAGAAAATCGCACTGCCGCGCCCGCGAATCACCGGCCTGTCGTTCCAGCCGAGCTCGACGATGACGTCGTAGAGATGATCCTCGCGCTGGAGCCGCTCCTCGGCTTTGCCGGGCGGGCGATCGATCAGGCGGTTGTAGCGCCGGTCTTTCTGGTCGTCGCACCAGGCGTCGCGCGGTCCGATCCGCTTCAGCGGCAGCAGCGTGCGGGGGCGGGCGAGACGGTCGGCGCGGTAGAAGACGCTGCGCAGCGGCAGGCTGGTACGCGGCGTGCCGCCGTCGCCTTCGCGCTTGTCGGTGCGGATGCCGCCGCGGCCGAGCGCGCAGGGAAACACCGCCGAGCCGGCAACGAGGAAGCCCTTGCGGCGGTCGCGAACGGACGCGAAGACCCGCAGCGAGGAGAGATTGCGCGGGCCAAAGGGGGGATGCGGACGGTTTCTCACGGGGATTCCAGGCTGCCTGACTTGCGATGACGACTCAGCGGGCTCATGTTGCCCTAACGATTGCTTCCGAGCGAACCGCCTCATGTCCGTCGTCCATCATATTCTCCTGGTCGATGACGACCAGACCCTGCGCGATGCGCTGGCCGAGCAGCTTGCACTCTATGAGGAGTTCAGGCTGACGACGGCCGGCACGGCTGCGGCGGCGGTCAAGGCCGTGCAGGGCGAGCGCGTCGATCTCGTGGTCATGGATGTCGGCCTGCCCGACATGGACGGGCGCGAGGCGGTCAAGGTGATGCGCAAGAACGGCTTCAAGAGCCCCGTGGTGATGCTGACCGGCCAAGGCTCGGACGCCGACACGGTGCTGGGGCTGGAAGCCGGCGCGAACGATTATGTGGTGAAGCCGTTCAAGTTCGCCGTGCTGCTGGCGCGCATCCGCGCCCATCTGCGCCAATACGAGGCGAGCGAGGATGCGATCTTTCAAGTCGGTCCCTACACCTTCCACCCAGGATCGAAGCTGCTCGTCAGCGAGAAGGGCTCGAAAACCAAGCTCACCGAGAAGGAGACCGCGATCCTGCGCTTTCTCTATCGCGCGGGCAGGAAGCCGATCGCCCGCGAGGTGCTGCTACAGGAGGTCTGGGGCTATAACAGCCAGGTCACGACCCATACGCTGGAGACGCATATCTACCGGCTGCGCCAGAAGATCGAACCTGATCCGGGCAATGCCCGGCTGCTGGTCACCGATGCCGGCGGCTACCGGCTGAATCCCTGACGGATGGCCCTCGACGACGACATGGCACTGCTGGCCCGGCAGCCGCTGCTGAGCCTGATGGAACGCGACGCGCTGCGGTTGCTCGCCTTCGCGGCGGAAAGCCGCATCCTGCGCGCCGGCGACGTGCTGTTCCGTGCTGGCGAACCTTCGGACGGCGCGGTTCTGGTCGTGTCCGGCGCCATCGCGCTGACGGCCCAGGATGATGGCCAGCCGGCGAGCGAGATCATCGGACCCGGTGCCATGATCGGCGAGCTCGCGCTCTTCACCTCGGTGCCCCGCCAGGTCACGGCCATCGCGCGCGAGCCGTCGCAGGTCATGCGGCTGCCGCGCAGCGTGATGCGGCGCGTGCTCGGCGAATCGCCCGATTCGGCCGAGGCGATCATGGCCGCGATCGGCGACAGGCTGCGCGGCTTCGTGGGCGAGCTGTCGGCCGTGCAGAGGGCGCTCGGCGCCATCGACCGCAAGTAAGCGCCGGGAGGCGCGGCCCCTCACGACGATGGCGGGTGCCTGGCGGCGCGGATCGCCGCGAATCGCGGCCAGAGGATATTGATGCACAGGCCGGACAGCACGAGGCCGGCCGCCAGGAATTTCCAGCCCGGCAGGGGTTCGCCGAGCCAGAGCGCGGCGGCGCCCATGCCGAAGACGGGAACCAGCAGGGATGTCGGCGCGACGGTGGCGGCGGCGTAGCGCGACAGCAGCCAGCCCCAGACGGCATAGCCGAACATGACGTTGCCGACAGCCTGCCAGATCGCGGCCGCCCAGGCGGCGAGAGGCGCGCCGGTCAATCCGTCGCGGATCGCAGGCCAACCCTCGAAAAGCCATGACAGCGCGAACAGGGGCGGCACGGCGAACAGGCTGGTCCAGACGACATAGGCGAGCATGTCGACCTGCGGGGTGCTGCGCGCCACGGTGTTGCCGGACGCCCAGCAGAGCGCGGCGCCGAGCACGAGGATGACCCCGAGCGGCGTGGTCGTGCCGTCGGCGTGCCAGAGGATCACGGCAATGCCGCTGGCCGCGAGGAGCAGACCGACGATCTGGAAGGGCTGGACGCGCTCGCGTGTGATCGCCGCGGCGAGCAGGATCGTGAAGAAGGACTGGGCCTGCACCACCAGCGAGGCGAGGCCCGGCGCGATGAAACCCTTGATGGCGATGAACAGCAGTCCGAACTGGCCGGCGCCGATCAGGATGCCGTAGGCCGCGAGCTTGCTCCAGGGCACGGCCGGCCGCTTCAGGAAGAAGACCGCCGGCAGAAGCGCGAACACGAAGCGCAGGCAGGCGAAGAGCAACGGTGGAAAATGCTCCACGCCGACATGGATGACGACGAAGTTGGTGCCCCAGACCACCATCACCGCGAGGGTGAGAAGCGCGTCGCGCAGGGATAGCGATGTGGAGGGTGCGGGCTGCACTGGCTCTGGTCGCGGCAAGAAAACGTGCCGCGGCTATATCATGGAAATCCGGGGCAGGATGACCCGGCGCGGCATGTCCGTGGCGCCTCCGGCACATGGGTCGGCCGCATGGGCCTCTTCAGAGGTTCAGCGTCACCGTGACCGGAACATGGTCGGACGGACGCTCCCAACCCCGGGCCTCGCGCAGGAAGGTGAGGTCGCGCAGCGTCGGCTTCAGCGCATCGGACAGCCAGATATGGTCGAGCCTGCGGCCCCTGTTCGATGCTTCCCAGTCCTGCGCACGGTAGCTCCACCAGGAATAGAGCTTCTCCGGCTCGGGGCGCAAAGCGCGGGCCGCGTCGGTCCAGCCGAGCTCGCTGCGCAGCCGCTCCAGCGTCGTCGTCTCGATCGGCGTATGGCTGACGACGTCGAGCAGCTGCTTGTGGCTCCAGACGTCATGTTCATAGGGGGCGATGTTGAGGTCGCCAAGCAGGATCGCGGGTCGGTCGGTCGGCTTCTTCGTCACGCCCCAGGCGCCGATTTCGTCGAGGAAGGCGAGCTTGTGCGCGAACTTGTCGTTCTTCGCGGGGTCGGGGATGTCGCCGCCGGCCGGGATGTAGAAGTTATGGATGGCGATGCCGGCAGCGGGCCCGGCCGCGGTGTCGAGCGTCACCGTCATGTGCCGGGCATCGTTGCGGCCGCACATGGACATCGCGTCCTTCTCGCTGAAGGGCAGCTTCGAGACGATGGCGACACCGTTATAGCCCTTCTGGCCGATGAAGGCCTGGTGGACGTAGCCGAACTGGTGGAAGGCCTTGGCCGGGAACTGCTCGTCCGGCGTCTTGGTCTCCTGCAGGCAGAGGACGTCGGGGGCGTAGCGAGCGAGGAACTCGCCGACCATGCCGATGCGCAGGCGGACCGAGTTGATGTTCCAGCTGGTGACGGTGAGTTGCACGCGAGGATTCCGGCCGAGAGGAGGGCGGAAACTCGTTCGGCAAGCAAAAAAAGGCAAGCCGTTTTCGGCTTGCCGATCCGCGTCAGAGCGTGCGCTGGTAGTCGATCACGAAATTCTTCGGATCGGGCCGGCGGCGGGTGTCGAGATTGTAGAGCGAGACCGAGGTCTCGTAGCCCTGTGGATCGATGACGATCCATTGCCGGAGCTCGTTGGCGACGAGATCGAATTTCAGCGTGATCTTCGAGGTGCCGCCGAGCGTCGAACGGTCCTCCAGCCTGACCGACAGGATGTCGCCGTCGATGCTCGCGCCCTTCAGCGTGCCCTCGCGGGCGAGGTCCATGCGCTCGCGCACCAGGAATTTCAGCGGCGTCTGGCCGATCGAGTAGATGTCCTGCGTCGCCAGGCGCTTGTCGCGGACGGCGACCGAGGTGCCGTCGGAGATGACCTCGGTGGTCGTGGGCGGTTCGTATTCGAAGCGCATCTTGCCGGGGCGCTGGATGTAGATGCGCCCTTCGAGACGCCGGCCATTGGCGGCGAACTGGATGAAATTGCCCTGCAGCGTGGCGAAGCTGTTGAGATAGGTGTTGAGCCGCTCGATCGCCTCTTCCTGGGTCGCAGGCGCCGTGCCCTTGGCTTTTGCGGGGGTAGCCGCAGGCTGTGCCGACTCCGGCGCCGATGCTGCCGTGGATGCGGCTGCGCTGGACGAGGCGGGCTGCACGGCGGGTGCATCCGCGGCGGCGGTTCGCGGCACTCCGAGATTGGCAGGGCGTGGCGGCGGCAGGACGAGGCGCGGGGCAGCGGGCTTGGCTGCGACCGGCTTGGGCGGCAGAAGCTGGAGGGGCTGGGCAGCCAACGGAGCGGCTGCGATCGCGCAACCGAAAACCGTCGTCGCCAGAAACGCAGTCCGGACCGCCGGGGTCAATCTATCGAGCAAGGCTGCTCCACTCCCTGTGCCCCGGCCATCCCCATGCCGCAGCTTGCAAACGCGTTACGGCGAGAGGATCGACGGATGCCGGCCTGCCGAAGGTTCAACGCGTGGTCAGCTGCCGAGGTTGCAGCATCGTCATGGCAATTTGAGGACTGGCCTCGGCGGCTGCAAGAGCTTGCCTCGCTTCGCCCGCCTCATTCGTCATGCTGGTTCTGGGTCTCGACCAGGATCTCGCGTTTCCCTGCGTGGTTGGCGGGTCCGACGATGCCCTCGTTCTCCATGCGCTCCATGATGGAGGCGGCGCGATTGTAGCCGATCTGGAGGCGGCGCTGGATGTAGGAGGTCGAGGCCTTCTTGTCGCGCAGAACGACCGCAACCGCCTGCTCGTAGGGGTCGTCGCTCTCGACCGAACCCATGCCGGTCTTGTCGAAGACGGCGCCGTCCTCGTCCTCGCCCGCTTCCTCCTCCTCGGAGGTGACGGCGTCGAGATATTGCGGCCGGCCTTGCGTCTTGAGATGGGCGACGACCTTCTCGACCTCGTTGTCCGAGACGAAGGGGCCGTGCACGCGGGTGATGCGGCCGCCGCCGGCCATGTAGAGCATGTCGCCCTGGCCGAGCAACTGCTCGGCGCCCATCTCGCCCAGGATCGTACGCGAGTCGATCTTGCTGGTGACCTGGAAGGAGATCCGGGTCGGGAAGTTCGCCTTGATCGTGCCGGTGATGACGTCGACCGAGGGCCGCTGCGTCGCCAGCACGACATGGATGCCGGCGGCGCGCGCCATCTGGGCGAGGCGCTGGATCGTGCCCTCGATCTCCTTGCCGGCGACCATCATCAGGTCGGCCATCTCGTCGACGATGACGACGATATAGGGCAGAGGCTCGAGGTCCATGACCTCCTCCTCGTAGATCGCCTCGCCCGAATGCTTGTCGAAGCCGGTCTGGACCGTGCGGGTGATGACCTCGCCGGCGGCCTTGGCCTCGCCGACGCGGGCGTTGAAGCCGTCGATGTTGCGCACCGCGAGCTTCGACATCTTCTTGTAGCGCTCCTCCATCTCGCGCACCGCCCATTTCAGCGCCACGACCGCCTTCTTCGGGTCGGTGACGACGGGAGTGAGCAGATGCGGGATGCCGTCATAAACGGAGAGCTCGAGCATCTTGGGATCGACCATGATCAGGCGGCACTCCTCCGGTTTCAGCCGGTAGAGGATCGACAGGATCATGGTGTTGATCGCGACCGACTTGCCCGAGCCGGTGGTGCCGGCGACGAGCAGGTGCGGCATGCGCGCCAGATCCGCGATCACCGGCTCGCCGCCGATGGTCTTGCCGAGGCAGAGCGCGAGCTTGTGCTTGGTCGCCTCGAAATCCTGGCTGGCGAGCAGCTCGCGCAGGAACACCGTCTCGCGCCTGGCATTGGGCAGCTCGATGCCGATGGCGTTCTTGCCCTGCACCACCGCGACACGCGCCGACACCGCGCTCATCGAACGCGCGATGTCGTCGGCTAGCGAAATCACGCGGGACGACTTCGTGCCCGGGGCTGGCTCAAGCTCATAGAGGGTGACGACCGGGCCAGGTCGGACCTGAGTGATCTCGCCGCGCACGCCGAAATCCTCGAGCACGCCTTCGAGCAGCGTCGCATTCTGCTCCAGCGCATCGGTCGAGACCGCATTGGCCGCGACCTTCTTCGGCTCGGCCAGATAGGTCAGCGGCGGCAGTTCGAAGCTCTCGCGGTCGAGCAGGGAGGGCTGGGCCTCGCGCTGGATGCGCTTGCCGGGCTTCGGCGCGCCGCGCGGCATGGCCACGCGCGGGGCGTTGAGATCGCGCAGGTCCTGCGGCTCGTCATCGAGATCGAAGGGCGCATCGAAATCATCGGCCGGGCGGCTGGCGACGGCGGGGCGGGCGCCCGGAAGCGGCTCGGGATCGAAAGCGGGACTGGTGCGGCGGGCCGCGGGAGCCTCGCCGAACTGCGGCTCGCGGCGCACGCGGCCATTTTCATCACGCGGGGCGACGCCCGTGTCGACCACCGGCTCGGGCGGCTGCGGCAGACGGCGCAGGATCGCCGCGCGCATGGCCATGGCGCCATGGGCGAGCCAGCCGATCAGGATGACGGTGATGCCGGGCTCGTCGTCGCGGCGCTCCTCGCCGTCCGACCAGCTGTCCTCCGCCTCGTCGCTGTCGAGCGCCGGATCCTCGTCGGTGACAAAGCCGAAGCCGGCAGCGGCCGTGACGGCCAGGATGGCGATGCCGGCATAGAGGAAGCCGACGAGGCTGCCGACGGCGCTGCCGGCGATGCCCGCGATGTTGCGCGTGCCGAAGAGCAGGCCGTCGCCGATGACGCCGCCCATGCCGGTCGGCAGCGGCCAGCGCGGCGTTGCCGGGAGAGCGCTGGCGACGGCGGCGGTCGCGGCGACGCCGACGACCCAGAGGCCGAGCTTGAGCGCGCCACGATCGAAGAGATGGAAGCGCATGAGCCTGAGCGCCCAGATCATCGGCGGGAACAGCAGGGCGATGACGCCGAGGCCGATGAGCTGCATCAGCAGGTCGGCGACCATGGCGCCGGGGCGCCCGAGCCAGTTGCGGACCGCGCCGCTGGTGGCGTTGTTGAGGCTGGGATCGTCGACCGACCAGCTCGCCAGTGCGACGGCGATCGCGACCATGAAGGCCAACACGCCGAGCCCGGTCATTTCCGAGGCGCGGCGCGACAGGAACTCCCGCACCGGATCGGGCAGGCGGTCCATGAGCGATTGGGAGCGGCGGATGGTGCGCATGCGGCTTCGGGTTATCCGGACTGTCGGGGCCGCATCATCCGGCCATCAGCGAGAGGTTAGGAAGGCGAGGTTAAGACCCGCTTAACCTTGAGACGTATCGCGGATTGCTGACGCGTCTTGTCGGGAGCCTGGGAACCCCGGACGGCGCCCCGCGCTTGCTCCGGGGATGGCGGAAACCGTGAGGAACGACCGATGTCCGACGAGAGCAGGACAAAGCAGGCCCGCACCGCCCGAATCTGGCGAGGGCGCACGACGCGCGAAAAGGCGGAGGATTATGTGGCCTATCTCCGCAAGGAAGGCGTGACGCCTTTGCAGGAGAAGGCGCTGGGCGCGCAGATGTTTCGGGAAGACCGGGAGACCGAGAGCGAGTTCGTCACGATCTCCTATTGGGAGAGCGTCGAGGCGATGTCGCGCTTTGCCGGGCCCGATCCGCGCCGGATCCACCACCTGCCGCGCGATGCCGAATTCCTGATCGAGCTGCCCGAAGGCGTGCAGGTGCTGGAGATCGTGCTGAACGAGCCGGGCTGAAAGCCGTCCCCGGCGCAAAAGAAAACCTCGGCGGTCGCCCGCCGGGGTGATGATTTCACGTGAATCGCGCGGCGATCAGTCGTGATAGGCGCGCTCGCCATGCTCGGCGATGTCGAGACCTTCGCGCTCCTGATCGGAGGTGACGCGCAGGCCGACGACGACATCGACGATCTTGTAGAGGATCGCCGAGCCAACGCCGCTGAACACCAGCGTGAACAGCACGGCCTTGACCTGCGCCATCACCGCCGGCCCGAACTCATAGGCTCCGACGACGAGCTCGCCGGGCTTGGTCGAGTAGTCCGGGATGCCGGCGCCGCCGAGCGTGGTGTTGACCAGGATGCCGGTCGCGATCGCGCCGATGATGCCGCCGACGCAGTGGATGCCGAAGACATCGAGCGAGTCGTCGTAGCCGAGCGCGTTCTTCACCGTCGAGCAGAAGACGAAGCAGACGACGCCCGCGACGATGCCGAGGAGGATCGAGCCCATCGGCCCGGCGAAGCCGGCAGCCGGGGTGACGGCGACGAGGCCGGCGACGGCGCCCGAGACCATGCCGAGCATCGAGGGCTTGCCCTTGACCGCCCATTCGATGAACAGCCAGCCGACGGCGGCGCCAGCGGTCGCGACGAAGGTGTTGATCATCGCCAGCGCGGCAGTGCCGTTCGCTTCGAGGTTGGAGCCGGCGTTGAAGCCGAACCAGCCGACCCACAGCAGCGAGGCGCCGATCAGCGTCATGGTCAGGGAGTGCGGAGCCATCAGCTCCTTGCCGTAGCCGATGCGCTTGCCGATCAGCACGCAGCCGACGAGGCCGGCGATGCCCGCGTTGATGTGGACGACCGTGCCGCCGGCGAAGTCGAGCGCGCCCCATTTGAAGAGCATGCCGGCATCGGCATTGACCGCGTCGAGCGCGGACTGGGCGGCAGTCTTGCCGTCCGCGCCGGCTTCGGCGAGCGCCTTGGCGGCATTGCCGACCGCGTCAGGCCCGCCCCAGTACCAGACCATGTGGGCCATCGGGAAATAGATGAAGGTGACCCAGAGCACGCTGAACAGCAGCAGCGCCGAGAACTTCATGCGCTCGGCGAAGGCGCCGACGATGAGCGCCGGCGTGATGCAGGCGAAGGTCATCTGGAAGCAGATATAGACGAATTCGGGGATGTAGACGCCGTTCGAGAAGGTGCCCGCGACCGTCGTCGCGTCGACGCCCCTCAGGAACGCCTTCGAGAAGCCGCCGACGAAGTCGTTCAGGCCGCCGCCATTGGTGAAGGCGAGCGAGTAGCCATAGGTGACCCAGAGGATGCAGACGACGCTGACGATCGCGAAGACCTGCGTCAGCACCGAGAGCATGTTCTTGGAGCGGACGAGACCGCCATAGAAGAGCGCGAGGCCGGGAACGGTCATGAGCAGGACGAGGACCGTCGAGCTCATCATGAAGGCGACGTCGCCCTTGTTGGGAACCGGCGGCGCCGCGGGGGCCTGGGCGAGCGCTGCGCCGGCCGAGAGCGCGACCAGCGCGAGGCCGGCCAATCCGGCCCGCAAGGAAGTCCTGAAATTCATCGTCTAAAACTCCTGAAGGGGTCGGGGCTCAGAGGGCGTCGGCGTCGGTCTCGCCGGTGCGGATGCGCACGGCCTTCTCAAGCGACGAAACGAAGATCTTGCCGTCACCGATCTGGCCGGTGCGGGCCGCGGCGGTGATCGCCTCGATCACCTGCGGGACGAGCTCGTCGGAGACGGCGACCTCGATCTTGATCTTCGGCAGGAAGCTCACGGCATATTCGGCGCCGCGGTAGATTTCCGTATGACCCTTCTGGCGGCCGTAGCCCTTCACCTCGGTCACCGTCAGGCCGTGGACGCCGATGGCGGTGAGCCCGTCGCGCACCTCCTCCAGCTTGAACGGCTTGATGATCGCCATCACGATTTTCATGTGCTGGGTTTCCCCGTCTGCGCCGCCCGGTCGTCAGCCCCGGCGATCTCGTTGAAGCTCGCGCGCCCTGCGGACCGCAGTGCACCGGAGCGCTCAATTCAAGGCGCGTGCCAACCCGCTCCGGGAGCCCGAAAGGGGGCATCCGGAGGTCAGAGGGCGGGAATCACAGGTGAGGCAAGCAAGGATTGCCTATAAAATAGGCATCAGATTAACGGAGAAGCAGCCGCTCAAAATATCGTCAGCCGAGATCGGGCCTCGGCCGGATGAGCCCTTCCTGGGCGACGGAGGCGACGAGCCGGCCCTGGCGATCGAAAACGAGACCGCGCGAGAAGCCGCGCGCGCCAGAGGTCGAGGGGCTGTCCTGCGAGTACAGCAGCCAGTCATCGGCGCGAAAGGGCCGGTGGAACCACAGCGCATGATCGAGGCTGGCGCCCTGAATCTTCTGATCGAAGACCGTGGTTCCATGTGCGATCAGGCTGGAATCGAGCAGCATCAGATCGGAGGCGTAGGCCAGCACGCTCTGGTGGAAAGCGGGCTCGTCGGGCAGGGCCTCCATCGCCCGGATCCAGACGTTGAACTTCGGCTCCATCTTGCCGCCGGTGCGATAGCGCTCCAGCTCGACGGGGCGGATTTCGATCGGCCGCTTGCGCTGGTAATAAGCCTGAACGGCATCCGGCATATGCGGCAGCACGCTTTTCGCCATCTCCTCCCGATCCGGCAGCTCCTCGGGCATCGGGACCTTCGGCATCGGCATCTGATGCTCCAAACCGGGCTCCTCGACCTGGAAGGAGGCGGACATGGCGAAGATCGCCTCGCCCTTCTGGATGGCGAGCACGCGCCGCGTGGTGAAGGAGCGGCCGTCGCGCAGGCGATCGACCTCGTAGATGATCGGGATCTCCGGGTCGCCCGGCAGCAGGAAATAGGCATGCAGCGAATGCGGCTGCCGGACCTCGACGGTCTTGCAGGCGGCATAGAGCGATTGCGCGATCACCTGCCCGCCGAAGACGCGCGGCCAGGTCGATTTCGGGCTGCGACCGCGGAACAGGTTGCGCTCGAGCGGCTCGAGGTCGAGAATCGCCGTCAGGGAGGCGCTGATCTGGGACATGGCGGCGGCTATCGCTGTCAGGTTGACGGAGCGGCCGGCGGCCCGCAAGGAACAGCCGGTTCGTCTCGCATCAGCACCGAGGCATCCCGTGCCGTCAAGACGCCAGAGGGAGCAGCAGCATGGCCACCGAGCAGGGTTCGGGCGCACGCATCGTCATCGCGGGCGGCGGGATCGCGGGGCTGACCCTGGCGCTGGCGCTGAAGCAGGCGCTCGGCAGCGCCTTTGCGGTCACATTGGCGGATCCGGCCGTGATTGCGCCGCCGCGAGCCGACAACCGCGCCTATGCGGTGGCGGCAGGGGCGCGTGCGATGCTGGAGACGCTCGGAATCTGGCAGGCGGTTTCCGGCTCGGCCCAGCCGATGATGGAGATGATCGTCTCCGACAGCCGCACCAGCGATGCCGTGCGCCCGGTCTTCCTGACCTTCGACGGCGAGGTCGAGCCGGGCCAGCCCTTCGCCCATATGGTCGAGAACGCGGCTCTGGTGACGGAGCTCAAGGCGGCCTGCGAGCGGGTCGGTGTGGAATTGCGCGGGATCGGCGTGCGGCGCTTCGCGGCCGAGGACGCCAAGGTGGATGTCACCTTCGCCGATGGCTCACAATGCGAGGCCGCGCTGCTGGTCGCGGCCGATGGAGCGCGTTCGAAGCTGCGCGAGCAGGCCGGCATCGGCTGGGTCAGCTGGAACTACGGCCAGTCCGGCATCGTCGCGACGATCGGCCATGAGCGATCGCATTACGGCCGGGCCGTCGAGCATTTCCTGCCCTCGGGGCCGTTTGCCATCCTGCCGCTCGCCGATGGCGGCAAGCTCGGCCATCGCTCCTCGATCGTCTGGACCGAGACGGCGGAGAATGTGCCGGCCCTGCTTTCGCTCGATGCCGACGACCTGCTGGCCGAGATCGAGACGCGTTTCGGACTGGAACTCGGCGAGATCGCGCTCGAAAGCCCGGTGAGCGCCCATCCGCTCGGGTTCGGCGTCGCCCGCCGCTTCGTCGATGCGCGATTCGCGCTGCTCGGCGATGCCGCTCATCTGATTCACCCCATCGCCGGGCAGGGACTCAATCTCGGACTCAAGGATGTCGCCGCGCTGGCTGAGGTCGTCGTCGATGCGGCCCGGCTCGGGCTCGATCCCGGCTCGCTCGATGTGCTCGAGGATTACGAAAAGGCGCGCCGCTTCGACACGGTCGCGATGGGCGCGGTGACGGACGGGCTGAACCGGCTGTTCTCGAACGACGCCACGCCGCTCAGGCTGGCGCGCGATCTAGGCCTCGGGCTGGTCGATCGGCTGCCGCGGCTGAAGCGCTTCTTCATCCGCGAAGCCGCCGGCGTGGCAGGTGAGCCGCCGCGGCTGCTCAGGGGCGAGACGCTTTGAAAATGCGTCATGGTCGGGCTTGACCCGACCATCTCGGAAACCAGCAAGCTGATGCAGAGATTCCCGGGTCGCCGCTGTGCGGCGCCCGAGAATGACGGAGGTATTCAGTCTTCCAGCTGCCGGGCTTCTTCCGGCAGCATGATCGGAATGCCGTCGCGGATCGGATAGGCGAGCTTCGCGGCCCGGCTGATCAGCTCCTGCTTCGCGGCATCGTACTCAAGCGTCGCCTTGGTCAGCGGGCAGACCAGGATCTCGAGCAGCTTGGGGTCTATGCGCGTGCCGACATTGGTTTCGGTCATTCGTTTCGTCCTGTTCAGCTCTTCTTGCGCGGCAAATCGGCCAGCATGCCGGCGGCGACCATCAGCTTGGGCAAGGTGAGGCCCGAGCCGACGATGGCGTTGACGGTGGTGCGGGTCCGGTCCGCCTCCTGGCCGCGCTCCGCCAGCCAGCTCTCCAGCGTGCCCCGCCCCTCGCCGGAGGCGGAGACTTCCTGGGTCAGGTTGGAATGCGCATCGTCGAGGGTTTCGAGCGCCCGCTCACGGGCCAGGCGCTCGTAGTCGTCGGTCGCAGGCACTGCCGCAGCCGCCGTTTTCAGGTTCGACAGGCCAAACAGCGCATCGATGCCGAAATGGATGCGGGCGACGTCGCCGATCCGGCGCTGGCTGCGCTCGGCGATGTCGACGATGTCTGTCGCCTCCGCCAAAGCCGGCAGGCTGGCGATGCGGGCGGCGAGCGCCTCCGGCACGCCTTCCGAGGTCAGCACGGCGATGCGGGCAAGGCGCGCCTGCGACGCGGCCTCGGGCAGCAGGCTGCCGAGTTCCTCCGACAGCTCCTTCACGCCCCTGGCGTAGTGGGCGATGGTCTGCTCGATCGTGCCGGGCTTCGCGACGCCGCGACGCAGGAACCAGCTCATCCGGTTGGTGACGAGCTCCTGGGCCGCGCCATAGAGCCCCATTTGGGTCTTGCCGGGGATTTTGGCGTCGAGCGCGTCGATCTCGCCGTTAAGGGCGATCAGATCGAAGGAGTCGCGGGCGACGGCATAGGCGGCGGCGATGGCCGGCGCGTCCGAACGGGTCAGCGCAGCCAGTACCGGTACCAGCGCCGGGCCGCCACGGTTGACGATGGCGTTGGCGAGCTGCGTCGCCACGATTTCGCGGCGCAGCTTGTGGCTGGCGATGGCGTCCGGATAGGCCTCGCGCAGGGCCTTCGGGAAATAGCGGACGAGCTCGCTGGCGAGGTAGGGATCATCCGGCACAGTGGATTCGAGCAGCGCGTCGTGCAGCGCGAGCTTGGCATAGGCCAGCAGCACGGCGAGCTCGGGCCGGGTCAACCCCTCGCTGCGCTTCTCGCGTTCGGCGATCTGCGCGTCGCTCGGCAGGAACTCCACCGAGCGATCGAGCCGGCCGTCCTGCTCCAGCGTCTGCATCAGGAAGCGCAGGCCCGGCGTCGCCGCGATGCCCTGCGCTTCGGTCAGCGACAGCGAGAGCGTCTGCAGGTAGTTGTTGCGCAGGACGAGATCGCCGACCTCGTCGGTCATCGCCGCGAGCAGTTCGTTACGCTTGTCTTCCTTGAGGCGTCCGTCCTTCACCGGGCCGGCCAGCGCGATCTTGATGTTGACCTCGACGTCGGAGGTGTTGACGCCGGCCGAGTTGTCGATCGCGTCGGTGTTGAGCTTCACGCCCTTGCGGGCCGCCTCGATGCGGCCGCGCTGGGTCACGCCGAGATTGGCGCCCTCGCCGATGACCCGGGCGCGGAGATCGCTGCCGGTGATGCGGATGGCATCGTTGGCGCGGTCGCCGACCTGGGCGTCGCTCTCGTCGGTCGCGCGGATATAGGTGCCGATGCCGCCGAACCAGAGCAGGTCGACGCGCGCCTTCAGGATCGCGGTCATCAGCTCGGGCGGGGATACCTCCGCCTTGTCGATGTCGAGCAGGGCGCGAACCTCGGCCGAGAGCGGGATGCTCTTGGCCTGGCGCGAGAAGATGCCGCCACCCTTGGAGATCAGCTTCTTGTCGTAGTCCTGCCAGGACGAGCGCGGCAGGGCGAAGAGGCGCTGGCGCTCGGCCAGCGACGTAGCCTGGTCCGGATCGGGATCGAGGAAGATGTCGCGATGGTCGAAGGCCGCGACGAGCTTGATCGCCGGCGACAGCAGCATGCCGTTGCCGAAGACGTCGCCCGACATGTCGCCGACGCCTGCGACGGTGAAGGGCGCCGTCTGGATGTCGATATCGACCTCGCGGAAGTGGCGCTTCACCGCCTCCCAGGCGCCGCGCGCCGTGATGCCCATGCCCTTGTGGTCGTAGCCCTGCGAGCCGCCGGAGGCGAAGGCATCGCCGAGCCAGTGGTGCTTCTCCAGCGAGATCGCGTTGGCGGTGTCGGAGAAGGTCGCCGTGCCCTTGTCGGCGGCGACGACGAGATAGGGATCGTCGCCGTCATGACGCACCGTGTCCGGCGGCGGCAGGATCTTCTCGCCGTCGAGATTGTCGGTGAGCTCGAGCAGGTTGCGGATGAAGAGGCGATAGCTCTCGGTGCCCTCGGTCAGCCAGGCCGCACGGTCGGAGGCCGGCGGCAGCTGCTTCGGCACGAAGCCGCCCTTGGCGCCGACCGGGACGATGACGGCATTCTTGACCTGCTGCGCCTTGACGAGGCCGAGCACCTCGGTGCGGAAGTCCTGCGGCCGGTCGGACCAGCGCAGGCCGCCGCGCGCGACCTTGCCGAAGCGCATGTGGATGCCCTCGACGCGCGGAGAATAGACGAAGATCTCGTAGAGCGGGCGCGGCAGCGGCAGGCCGTCGACCTTGGCGCAGTCGAACTTGAAGGTGATGGTCTGGCGCGGATGGCCGTCCGGGCCGGTCTGGAAGAAATTGGTGCGCAGCGCAGCGTCGACCAGGTTGATGAGGCGGCGCAGGATGCGGTCTTCGTCGAGGCTGGTGACGGCGTCGAGCGCCTCCTCGATCTCGGCGCGCTTCTGCGCCATGCGCTGCTCGCGCTCAGCCGCCGGATTGCGCGGATCGAACTTGGCGTTGAAATAGGCGATGAGCCCAGCGGCGATATCGGGGTGGCGCGTCAGAGCGTCGGCGATGTAGCTCTGCGCATAGGGCGCGCCGGTCTGGCGCAGATAGCGCCCGAAGGCGCGCAGCAGCGCGGCCTCGCGCCATGCCATGCCCGCGGCCAGCACGAGCTGGTCGAAGCGGTCGGATTCCGCGAGGCCGCGGAACTGCGCCATCAGCGCCGCCTCGATCGTCGGATCGAGGTGTTCGATGTCGATGGTGCCGTCGTCGGCCCGCTCCAGCGTCATGTCGTGCAACCAGACGCGGACGTTCTCGCCGCCCTTGGCGCCGTTGCCTTGCGGCATGATGTTGTAGGTCCGCTCGTTGATGACGCGGAAGCCCATGTTCTCCAGCACCGGCACGCGCGCCGAGAGCGAGATCGGCGCGCCGCGCGAGAAGACCTTGAGGTTGGCGCGCGTCGGTTCGTCGCCCTCGCGCCGGTAGAGGTTGACGGAGCGTGCCCGCTCCGGCGTCAGCTGCTGGAGCATCTCGATGTCGATGAGGGCGTCGGCGGCCGAGAAGCGCTCGCGATAGGCGGCGCCGAAGGCCTCGGCATAACGCTCGGCGAGCGCGCGGGCGGCGGGGCCGGCCTTCTCCTGATCGAGGACGTCCTTGAGGCCGTCGCCCCAGGTCCGGACGATGGCGCTGATGCCGGATTCGAGCGTGGCGCGGTCGATGCGCGGGGTTTTGCCGTCGTCGCGCCCGATGATGTAGTGGGTGCGCGAGAGCGGCCCCTCCGGATAGGCCGGATAGGCGGCGGAGAGGCGTCCGCCATAGATGCGCGCCAGGAATTCGCCGACGCGCAGACGCACCGTGGTGTCGTAGCGATCCTTCGGGATGAAGACGAGGATCGAGACGAAGCGGTCGAACTCGTCGACCCGGGCGAGGGCGCGGATGCGCGGCCGCTCGGTGAGCTGCAGGATGTCGAGCGCGAACTGCTCGAGCGTGGCCACGTCGATCTGGAAGAGCTCGTCGCGCGGATAGGCGTCGAGCACATTCATGAGCGAGCGGCCGGAATAGCTCGCAGGGTCAAAGCCGATGTTCTTGGCGACGCGGGCGACCTTGAGCCTGAGATAGGGGATGGCGCGGGCCGAGCCGGTATAGGCGTTCGAGGTCAGCAGGCCGACGATGCGCAATTCGCCGTCGAGCCGCCCGTCCGGCGTGAACAGCTTGACGCCGACATAGTCGAGATGGACGCGGCGGTGCACCCGGCTCTTGACGTTGGCCTTGGTGATGATGAGCGCATGGGGCTTGGCCAGGAAGGAGCGGATCTCCGGCGTGGTCGTCACCAGCTCGCGGCCCTTGCGCAGCACCTTGACGGAGGGGTCGCGCAGGATGCCGAGGCCGGAGCCCTCGATCGGATCGGCCGCGACGTCGCCGCCGGGGAAGCGATAGGCGCGGATGCCGAGCAGGGTGAAGTTGTCGCCGGCGATCCATTCGAGGAACTGCAGCGCCTCGGCGATCTCGTCCTCCGGCAGAGGCGGCGGATTGGCGCGATAGGCCTGGATCACCTCGGTGATGCGCCCGCGCATCGCGGCCCAGTCGTCGACGGCCATGGCGACGTCGGCATAGACCCGCTCGAGCCCGGCGCGCAGCTTCTCGCGGGCGTCCTGGGTATCGATGCGCGGGATATGGATGTGCAGCAGGCTCTCGCGCCGCGTGCCTTCAGGGGCGCGGCCAGTGGCCTCGCCGGCGAGCGAAAGGAACTTGCCCTTGTCATCGCGCGCCACCGCGAGGATCGGATGGGCGACGAGACGCGGCTCGAGGCCCTGTTCCTGCAATTCGGCGAGCGTCGAGTCGAGCAGGAACGGCTTGTTGTCGTTGACGACCTCCAGGATGGTGACCTGGCGCTTGCGATCGCCTTCGCCGAATTCCGCATCGCGGAAGCCGAGATTGATGGTGTCGGGCTTGCGGGGCTGGGTCAGGTGCTCGTAGGCCGCCGCAGCGGCGTGAGCGAGCATCTCCGGCGGCAGCGCTTCGAGATCTTCGGCGACGGAGCGCCCATAAAGCAGGCGAGGAAACTCGGCGGGCATCGTGCTCTTGAGGCCGGTGGCCGCGGCTTCGATGGCTGCGATCGCCTCGGCGGTCGCGTTCGTCACCCGTTTGCCCATGTCTCACCCCAGTTGTTTTGCCGCAGCGATGGCATAGGCTGCGCAACCTTTCAACTTTGACTTGCCCGAAAAAGCGGCAAATTGCCGCCTCGGTCCGACAGGATGCACCATGGCTACAAAGCATGACAAACCAAAGCTGGGCGAGGAGCCGGCGCGGCAGGACGCGCCGCCGCAGGTGATGGCGCTTGATCTGAAGTCGGGACAGCTCTCGGCGGAGAACGAAGCCTATTTCGAGAAGTGCCGGGAGAAGCTCGGTTTCGTGCCGAATGTGCTGACATCCTATGCCCATGACGACGCCAAGCTCTCGGGCTTCGCCGCCTTCTACAACGACCTGATGCTGGCGCCGTCCGGCCTGTCGAAGCTCGAGCGCGAGATGATCGCCGTCGCGGTCTCGAGCGTGAACCGCTGCTATTACTGCCTGGCCGCCCATGGTGCGGCGGTGCGCCAGCTCTCGGGCGATCCGGTGCTCGGTGAGTTGATCGCGATGAACTATCGGGCCGCGGACCTGTCGGCGCGGCATCGCGCCATGCTCGATTTCTCGGTGAAGCTGACCGAAACCCCGCATCTGATCGGCGAGGACGACCGGTGGGCGCTGCGCAAGGCCGGTTTCTCCGAGCGCGACATCTGGGACATCGGCGCCGTCGCGGCCTTCTACAACATGTCGAACCGGATGGCCTCGGCCGTCGATATGCGGCCGAACGCCGAGTATCATCGGCAGGCGCGGTAGAAATCTCGAGCAGCTGCCGTGATTCGAGCGAGAGCACCGCGCAAAAGAAAACGGCCGGCGCAATGCCAGCCGCTAGTTGGCCTCGACTCGATGGCCCGGCTCCGCCCGAACTCCGGGGGGCTGGGGGGCTGACAAACCGGCGTTCAGCGAAACCGGGCCGTCGAGGCAACGAGGGGAGTTGAGCGGCGCAACTTGGCGGTCGCTTGGCGCGTTCGCGGCGAAAATGCGGCATTTGCGGATAATGCTGACCCAAAGCGAATGCGGGCGCACGCGATCAAACGAACGCGATACCTTGCCAGCGCAGCAGTGCGGGCGCATCATCGCACCGTCGTCCGCTTGAGTGGCGGCCAGGGAGGCGCCATGAGCGAAAGCGAAACGCCGCAATCGCAATCGGCCGGCGCGGTCGTCCATTTCCCGTCGCCGGCCCGGCCCGCAACCGTCACCTTCGATCGGCGCGAGCTCAGCGAACTGCTCAACCTCTACGGCCGCATGGTCGCGGCGGGTGAGTGGCGCGACTACGCCATCGATTTCCTGAAGGACACGGCGCAGTTCTCGGTGTTCCGGCGCTCTTCGGAGATGCCGCTCTACCGAATCGTCAAGGATCCGGCCCTGGCGCGCCGGCAGGGCGCCTATTCCGTCGTGGCCGCGACCGGCCTCATCCTCAAGCGCGGCTCCGAACTGTCCCGCGTGCTCCAGGTGCTCGACCGCAAGCTGAGCGTCGTGAGCTGAGCCTTAAAACTCAGGATCCGCTCGGCTCAGGGCTGGGCGGCGTGCGGTCGCCTTCACCCAGTTCCTTCTGCATCAGCATCTGGTCGAGCCAGCGGCCATGCTTGAACCCGACCTTCTCGGCTACGCCGATCAGGCGGAAGCCGGCCTTCTCATGCAGGCGGCGAGAGCCGACCGAGGCGCCGGTGCCATCCCCGATCACCGCGATCATCTGGCGGAAACCGCGCTGCGTGCAGGCGGTCATCAGCGCATCGAGCAGCAGGCCGCCGATACCCAGGCCTTGGGCTGCCGGGGCGATGTAGATCGAGTTCTCGACCGTTGCGCGGTAGGCCGGGCGGGGGCGGTAGGCGCCAGCATAGGCATAGCCCAGCGGCTCGCCATCGCGATGGGCGACGACATAGGGATAGCCGCCCGCCAGCACGGCCTCGAAGCGCCGCAGCATTTCCGCTTCGCCGGGTGGCTCCAGCTCCCACGACGCCGTGCCATGCAGCACCGCATGGGCATAGATCGCGGTGATGGCGGGGATATCGGCGGGAGTGGCCGGGCGGATCGAAGGCGTCGTCATGCCCGGATGATGAGCAACGGGCATGCCAAAAGAAAAGGCCTGCCAAAAGAAAAGCCCCGGCCTTGCGGCCGGGGCTCTGTCCAGGCGTGGTGCCCGGAAGCTAAGGACTTAGCGGCGGTCGCCGATCAGGCTGATCAACATCTGGAACATGTTGATGAAGTTCAGGTAGAGCGACAGCGCGCCGTTCACAGAGAGCTTCGCAGCCGATTCCGGATCCAGATCCGAAGAGAGATACATCTCCTTCAGGCGCTGGGTATCCCAGGCGGTCAGGCCGGCGAAGACCAGAACGCCGATCACCGAGATGCCGAAGGCCAGCGCGCTCGAGGCCAGGAACAGGTTGACCACCGAGGCGATCACGAGGCCGATCAGGCCCATGATCAGGAACGAGCCCATGCCCGAGAGCGACTTCTTCGTGGTGTAGCCGAAGAGGCTCAGCGCGCCGAAGGCGGCGGCCGTGATGAAGAACACCCGCGTCACCGAAGCGCCGGTGAAGACGACCAGGATCGACGACATCGAGACGCCCATCACCGCCGCGAAGGCGAAGAACATGGTCCGCGCCGAGGCGGCGCTCATGCTTTCGGCCTTGAACGAGAAGAGCATGATGAAGGCGAGCGGCGCGAGCATCACGACCCATTTCAGCGGGCTGAGATAGATCGCCTGGCCGAGTGCCGTCAGCCCGGCGATCTTGCCGTCGGGCGTGAAGCCGGCGATGGCCAGCATCGAGATGCCGAGCGCGGCGAGGCCGGTGATGCCGAGGCCGATCGCCATGTTGTTGTAGACGCCGAGCATGAACGAGCGCAGGCCCTGATCCATCTCGACGGCGCTGGTCTGCTGTGCGCGGCCGGCACCCCAGACTGGAGCATTGCGGTCGAAGTTGCTCATTAAGAGAGTTTCCCCTGACGTTGTTTCGGACGACGGAGAGCGCCCTCGCGCCAGCCGTCCTCGCGCACGATCGTCGCGATGACCGGAATATGAGGGGCTTTTGCGGTTCTTACAAGAGCCCGCCATGGTTAAGGCGGGCCGGGCGATAGAAGTTCGGCGTCGCGCTCATGCAGAATTACAGGATTTTAATGTCTATCGAGAGTCGTTCTCAGATAGTCATCATAAATTCCTGAGATGAGAAGCCGGCGCCTTCGCCAGTATTTTTATCGTACCGACGAGCCCGAACAGGACGGTAACCACGACTGCGGCAGTCGCAGCCAGTATCGCCCCCATGGGATCACTGACGAATTCGATCCGCATCACTTGCGTGACGATGCCCCACCCCGCCGCAGTACCCGCGACAACGCCGAACAGCGCCGCGACGAGGCCGATGACGGCGTATTCAAGGGCGTACGACGAAAGTATGAAGCGGCGTGTCGCGCCGAGGGTCTTCAGGATCATCGCGTCATAGAGCCGCGCCCTCTGCCCGGCGGCCAGCGCGCCGCCCAGCACCAGCAGGCTCGCGGCGATGGCGAGACCCGATGCACCACGGATCGCCATGGCGAGCTGGGCGACGATGGTGTTGACCGCTTCGAGCGCGTCCTTGACCCGCACCGCCGTGACCGCCGGGAAATCGAGCGCGAGGCGGCGAATCAGCACGGCGTCGGTGGCACCCTTGCCGTCCGGGCTCGCGGCGATGGTGGCGAGGTTGGTGTGCGGCGCGCCCGCGAAGGTGTTGGGCGAGAACACCATCACGAAGTTGATGCCGAAGGAGCGCCAGTCGACCGCGCGCAGATTGGCGACGCGGGCGGTTATGTTGCGGCCGAGCACGTTGACGGTGAGCCGGTCACCGATCTTGAGGCCGATGCCGGCGGCATTCTGGGCGTCGAAGGAGACCAGCGGCTCGCCGCGATAATCCGCCGGCCACCACTCGCCGGCCGCGACCCTGGAACCCTCGGGCAGGCTGGCGGCGTAGGTGATGCCGCGATCGCCATCGAGCACCCAGGCGGACTGCTCGCTCGCCTTGATGTCCTCGGCGCGGGTCTCGTTCACGGAGACGATGCGGCCGCGCATCATCGGAACGCGCTCGGTCCGGGCGCCCGGGCGCTCCGCCGCGAGGAAGGCGTCGAAGCGGTCGGAGTCGCGGCTGGGAACGTCGAGGAAGAAGAAGCTCGGCGCCTTGTCGGGCAGCGCGCCTGTGAGCTGGCGCGTCAGGCTGACATCGATGAAGGACAGCGTGGAGAGCAGCGCGACACCCAGGCCCAGCGAGAGCACGAGCGAGGGCGTCAGCGCGCCCGGCCGGTGGCTGTTGGCGAGCGCCATCCGCAGGGCCGGCCGCCGCGGGCGCGGGATGCGGCGCGCGAGCGCCATCAGGCCGAGAGAGACGGCGCGCAGCAGCACGAAGACGCCGAACATGACGCCGATATAGATCAGCGCGATGCGGCGATCATAGGCGAAGCCGATGGCGACGCCGGCGAGCCCGGCCAGCGCCAGCGCGCAGAAGGCAAGGTAGATCGCGCGGGGACGGCGCGGATCGGGCTCGATGCGGTCCCGGAACAGGGCGGAAACCGGGATATCGTGGGCGCGGCCGAGCGGGATGATCGCGAAGAGGAGCGCCGTCAGCAGGCCGTAGAGCGCGGCGATGGCGAGCTCGCCCGGCGCCAATGTCGGCTCGAAGGGAACGGGCAGGATGCTCTGGACGATGGCGCCGAGCCCGAAGGGAGCGAGGGCGCCGAGCACGAGGCCGATCGCGGTGCCGATGGCAGCGACGAGCATCACCTCGGTCAGGTGGATGGCGACGACGCGCCCACCGGTGGCGCCGACCGCCTTCATCGTGGCGAAGTCGAGCTTCTTGGCCTCGACGAAGCGGCGCACCGCATTGGCGACGCCGACACCGCCGACCAGCAGGGCGGTGAGGCCGACGAGCGTCAGGAACTGGGTGAAGCGTTCGAGATTGCGCTGGAAGCTCGGCGCCGCGTTGGCGCGGGAGCGGATCTCCCAGCCGGCATCGCGCTGCTCGCTGCCGACCGCTGCGATCACCTTTTCGAGATCGGCATCGCCTGCGGCGGCTTGCGGGAGCTGCAGGCGATAGGTCCAGCGGATCAGGCTGCCCGGCTGGATCAGGCCGGTGGCGCGCAGCGCTGCCTGCGACATCAGGAGGCGTGGGCCGAAGCCGACGCCGGCAGCGATCTTGTCGGGTTCCGAGACCAGATTGGCGCGCAGCTGCAATTTAGCGCCGCCGACCGTCACAGTGTCGCCGGGCTTCAGGTCGAGCCGGCCGAACAGGACGGGGTCTGCGACCGCGCCGAAGACCCCGTCGCGTGCTTCCAGCAGGCCCGGCAATGGCTGCTGCGGGTCGGTCTCGACCGTGCCGATGCCGGGATAGGCGGAATCGACTGCCTTGATCTCGACCAGCGCCGCGCCCTTCTCGCCGGCATTGGCCATGCCGCGCATCGTGGCGATGCTGGAGACCGTGCCGCGCGCCGTCAGGAAGGCCAGCTCCGATGGCGAGGCCTCGCGATGGATCAGGCTGAAGGCGGCATCGCCGCCGAGGATGCGCCGTCCCTCGCGGGCAAGGCCCTCGGTCAGGCCGCGCGAGGCGGAGGCGACGGCGGCGATGGTCATGACGCCGAG
Source organism: Bosea sp. NBC_00550 (assembly GCF_026020075.1). Classification (NCBI taxonomy): domain Bacteria; kingdom Pseudomonadati; phylum Pseudomonadota; class Alphaproteobacteria; order Hyphomicrobiales; family Alloboseaceae; genus Allobosea; species Allobosea sp. NBC_00550. Next base: position 3,914,585 of record NZ_CP102772.1, on the reverse strand, counting down.
CGCCAGGCAGGCGATGAAGACGCCGAAGCCGCGCAGGCCCGCGCGCAGGTCGCGGATGGCGAGCCGGAGGACGAGGCCGATGCCGGGGGAGCGCGAGGGCGGGGCCGAGGTCGGCTTGACGGGAGCGTGCATCGTCAGATGACCGCCATCTCGCTGTCAGCCTCGATCACGCCGGAGCGCAGCCTGACCGTAGAATCGCAGAGCGCGGCGAGGGAGAGATCGTGGGTGACGAGCACCAGCGTCGCGCCGCGCTCGCGCTTCAGCGCGAAGATCAGGTCGACGATGGAGCGGCCGGTCGATTCGTCGAGATTGCCGGTCGGCTCGTCGGCGACGAGGATCGCCGGATCCGGCGCGACGGCCCGCGCGATAGCGACGCGCTGCTGCTCGCCGCCGGAAAGCTGGGCGGGGTAATGGTCCATGCGGTGTCCGAGGCCGACATTGCGCAGCTCGGCCTCGGCGCGGGCGAAGGCCTCGGGGCTGCCGGCGAGTTCGAGGGGCAGGGCCACGTTCTCGCGCGCCGTCATGGTCGGGACGAGATGAAAGGACTGGAAGACGATGCCGATATGCCGGCCGCGGAAGACGGCGAGCCCGTCCTCGTCGAGGGCGCCGAGATCCTGCCCGGCCACCCTGACGAGGCCTGAATCCGGGCGCTCCAGCCCGGCCATGGTCATCAGCAGCGTCGACTTGCCGGAGCCGGAGGGGCCGACGAGGCCGGTCGCCTCGCCGTCTGCCAGCGACACCGAGACGCCCTTGAGGATATGGACGCGGGCGGCGCCACGCCCCAAACTCAGGTGGACATCCTGCAACTCGATTGCCGAAGCGGCCTTCTCGCTCATCACGCCATGATCCTGACTTCGCTATCCATCACCTTCCTCGCTGACAGCGGATCGCGCCCGGATTGGGGCGGCGTCGCGTCGCAAGGCGGTCTGCGGCCATATGGGCGCGGATTCGCGCTTGTCCAATCGGTTGCGGCGTTTTGCGTCGCCTTCATGCTGCTTCTCGCCGGTTCGCACGATATGGCCCACGCCCAGACCTCCAGCCCGAGTCCGGCCGCCGCGAGGCCGCTGAAGCTCGTGGCCTTCGGCGATTCGCTGTCGGCGGGCTACAACCTGCCGGCCAGCGCCGCCTTTCCCGCCGTTCTGGAGCAAGCGCTGCGCCGGAAGGGCATCGCTGTCGAGATCGTGAACGCCGGCGTCTCCGGCGATACGACGCAAGGCGGGCTAGAGCGGCTCGACTGGTCGGTGCCGGACGGGACGGACGGCGTCATCCTCGAACTCGGCGCCAACGACGCGCTGCGCGGCGTCGACCCGGCGCAGACGCGGCAATCGCTGGAGACGATGATCACGCGGCTGAAGGAGCGCAGGATCCCGGTCCTGCTCGCCGGCATGTATGCGCCGCGCAATCTCGGCGAGGATTATGCGAAACGCTTCGATGCGATCTATCGCGAGCTTGCGGAAAAGCACGCGCTGGTGCTTTACCCATTCTTCCTGGAGGGCATCGCGGGCGACCGCGCGCTGAACCAGGCGGATGGGCTCCACCCCACGGCCGAGGGCGTCAACGTCATCGTCCGGACCATCCTGCCGACGGTCGAGCGCTTCATCGCCAGCTTGCCGCCCAGGTCCTGATCCGTCCGCGGGTTCTCCGCGCGACGAATCCCCGATTCTTGCATCGCCGCCCGCCGGCCCCGCTCCCGGAGTTGCTTCGCCATGGACTATCGCCGCCTCGGACGCACCGATCTCAAGGTCTCGGTGATCTGCCTGGGAACCATGACCTGGGGAGAGCAGAACACCGAGGCCGAAGGCCATGCCCAGATGGACTATGCCGTCGAGCAGGGCATCAACTTCTTCGACACGGCCGAGCTCTACTCCATCCCGCCGAAGCCGGAGACGCAAGGCTCGACCGAGCGGATCATCGGCAGCTGGTTCAAGGCGCGCGGCAACCGCGACAAGATCATCCTGGCGTCGAAGGTCTGCGGGCGCGGCGGCAACACCTGGTTCCGCGGCGATGGCAGCCCGACGCGGCTGACGCGCAAGCAGATCCTGGAGGCGGTCGACAAGAGCCTGCAGCGGCTGCAGACCGACTATATCGATCTCTACCAGGTGCATTTCCCCGAGCGGCCGATGCCCTGGGGTTCGAATCCGACGCGCTTCTCGAAAGCCGCCTATGAGAAGCCCGCCGACGAGACCTCGATCGCCGAGCAGCTCGACGCCTTCGCCGAGATCGTGAAAGCCGGCAAGATCCGCCATCTCGGCCTCTCCAACGAGAGCGCCTGGGGCACGGTGCGCTTCGTCACCGACTCCGAAACGCGGGGCACGCCGCGGGTGCAGTCGATCCAGAACGCCTACAACCTGCTCAACCGCACCTTCGAGACGGCGCTCGCCGAGGTGGCGATTCGCGAGGATGTCGGGCTGCTCGCCTATTCGCCTCTCGCGCAGGGCTATCTCACCGGCAAGTATCTCGACGGCGCACGCCCGGCAGGCGCCCGCACGACGCTGTTCGATCGGGGCCAGCGCTATGAGGGCGCGGGCGCCGAGGATGCGATCAGGCGCTATATCGCGCTCGCCCGCGAAGCCGGGCTCGATCCGGCCCAGATGGCGCTGGCCTTCGTCAACAGCCGCTCTTTCGTCACGTCCAACATCATCGGCGCGACCTCGATGGAGCAGCTGAAGACCGATATCGCCTCGATCGACGTCAAGCTGACGGCGGACGTCGAGGCCAAGATCGACGCGATCCATCAGCTCGTCGGCAATCCCTGCCCCTGAGCAGACGCTCGTCATTCTCGGGCGAAGCAATGCTTCGACCCGAGAATCTCGTCCAGAAATGAGCGCCCTTCCTTCCTGAGATGCTCGGGTCAAGCCTGAGAATGACGGTGGATGTCGGGCATCGCGCGGCGGAAAACCGGTTCCCTTGAGCCGGCTTCCTGCTCTACCGTCTCGCCAGAGTCACAATCACTTGGCAGGAATCGCTCATGCCGAGGCTGTTCATCGCTCTGGAAATCCCCGCCGAGGTCGCGACCGAGCTGACGCTGCATCGTGGCGGATTGTCGGGCGCGCGCTGGATCGAGCCGGCCGACTACCACATCACCCTGCGCTTCCTCGGCGATGTCGACCGGCGCATGGCGAACGATGTCGACCACATGCTGTCCGACCTGCAAGCCTATCCCTTCGAGGTGACGCTCGATGCGCTCGGCAGCTTCGGCGGCGACAAGCCGCGCGCCGTCTTTGCGCACGCGCAGCCGAGTCGGGCGCTGACCGAGCTTCAGGCCGATATCGAGCGGCAGATGCGCCGCCTGGGCCTGCCGGCGGAAGGGCGCAAATTCGTGCCGCATGTTACGCTGGCACGACTGCGCGACACCTCGCCGGTCGAGGTGGCGCATCATCTCGGCCTGCATCCGATCATCAGGCCGATCACGTTCACGGCGCGTCGCGTCGCGCTGATGTCGTCGCGCGATTCGACCGGCGGCGGGCCTTATGTGTTGGAGGCCGCTTATCCGCTCGGCCCGTCCTATCCGAACCGCCTGTCGCGGGAGATGCGCCGATGACGCGGCCGAAGCGGCTTTCCCCGGAGGCGCAGGCCGAGGCTCTGGCGACGCTGACCGGCTGGAAGCTGGCGCAGGGGCGAGAGGCGATCACCAAGCGCTTCGTCTTCCGCGATTTCAGCGAGGCTTTCGGCTGGATGACGCGGGTGGCGCTGCTGGCCGAGGCGATGAACCATCACCCCGAATGGTCGAACGTCTACCGGACGGTGGAAGTGACGCTCGCCACCCACGATGCGGGTGGCTTGACCGAACTCGACGTCAAGCTTGCCCGCGCGGTCGACGCTCTAGGGAACTGATTTTCGACATCCTCGGGAAACACGCCGTCATCCCGGACAAGCGGCTTCAGCCGCGCCGATCCGGGATCCATGTCGGAGCGTTTCCGATTGGATTCAGGCATGGATCCCGGATCTCCCTTCGGTCGTCCGGGATGACCCGCATATCTTCAGATGAGCAGGGCTATGCAACCCAACCGCACGCCCTCAGTGCCGCCAGCATATGCGGCGGGGGTGGCGCCTCGACACGGATGGGTTCGCGCTTGCGGTAGAGCGGCACGGTGACGGCGCGGGCATGGAGCTGGAGGCCCGGCCCGCCTTCGCGCGGAGCGTCGCCGTAGATTTCGTCGCCCAGCATTGGCCAGCCGCTGGCCTCGCAATGAACGCGCAATTGATGCGTCCGGCCGGTCAGCGGTTCCAGCGCGAGCCAGGCAAGCGGGCCGGTTTCGTCGCGGCCGCGTCCCAGCACCTTGTAACGCGTCTGCGAGGGCAGGCCGGCGGGATCGACTTTCATCCACCAGCCACGCTCGGGCGAGCGCTTGGCGAGGGGGAGGTCGATCAGCCCCTCGTCATCAGCCGGCTCGCCCCGCACGATCGCCCAGTAGGTCTTGTCGATGCGCCCGTCGCGAAACATCTGGTTGAGCTCGGCCATCGCACGCGGATGACGGCCGAGGATGAGGCAGCCGGAGGTGTCCTTGTCGAGCCTGTGCGCGGCTTCGGGCCGGCGCGGCAGGCCGAAGCGGAGCTGGTCGAGATAGTCGGTCAGGACGGGAATGACGCGGCGTTTCGCCTGCGGGCCGCGATGCGAGGGCAGCCCGGCGGGCTTGTCGATGACCAGCATCATGGCGTCGCGATAGAGCACCGGCACCGGCAGGTCGGCCTCGATCTGCCCGGGGGATTGCGAATTTTCTGGTCGGTCCGGCGCTGCCATGGCATTGCGCTAGCGAAGCCGGCCCGGCGGCGCAACCCGAGACAGCCGCCGAACCGAAGGCAGGATGGCGATGAGCGAGACCGAACCGAAGAAACGCGGCTTCTTTTCGAGGCTGTTCGGACGCGAGGACGAAACGGCGCAGCCGGCGCCGGCTGTCGAGCCGGTGAATGAACAGCTTGCAGAGTCGGTCGAAGAGCCCAAACCGGAAGCAGCGGAAGCGGCCACGTCGCCAGTTGCCGAGACGGAAGCGCCCGTCGTCGAGGTCCCCGAGCCGGCACCCGATGCGGTTTTGCCGCCCGTTCCGGTCGACGGCGCCCTGCCTGTCGCAGAATCCGAACCAGAACTGGAAGCTATCGCCGCTCCGCTGCCCGAGCCTGTGGTTGCTTCGGCGTCGCTTGCGGCGCCCGCGCCTCAGCCGAAGCGGAGCTGGTGGCGGCGGCTGACCGAGGGGCTGTCGCGGACCTCTTCGGCGCTGACGACGGGGATCACCGACCTCTTCACCAAGCGCAAGCTCGATGCCGGCACGCTCGAGGATCTCGAGGACATCCTGATCCAGGCCGATCTCGGGCTCGCCACCTCGGCGCGTATCGCCAAGGCGGTCGGCGATGGCCGCTACGACAAGCAGATCGAACCGAGCGAGGTGAAGGCGATCCTGGCGCGCGAGGTCGAGACGATCCTGACCCCGGTGGCGCTGCCGCTTGCGATCGACGCCACGAAAAAGCCGTTCGTGCTCCTGATGGTCGGGGTCAATGGCTCCGGCAAGACCACGACGATCGGCAAGCTCGCTGCGAAATTCCGCGCCGAGGGCAAATCCGTGATGCTCGCCGCCGGCGACACCTTCCGTGCTGCCGCGATCGAGCAATTGCGGGTCTGGGGCGAGCGCACCGGCGCCAAGGTCGTCTTCGGCCAGCAGGGCGCGGATGCGGCCGGCCTCGCCTTCGAGGCGCTTGAGAAAGCCAAGGCTGAGGGCACCGACGTGCTGCTGGTCGACACGGCCGGGCGGCTTCAGAACAAGCAGGGCCTGATGGACGAGCTCGCCAAGGTCGTTCGCGTCATCCGCAAGCAGGATCCGAGCGCGCCGCACGCGGCATTGCTGGTGCTCGATGCCACCGTCGGCCAGAACGCGATCAGCCAGGTCGAGGCCTTCCGCGAGACGGCGGGCGTGACGGGGCTCGTGATGACCAAGCTCGACGGCACGGCGCGCGGCGGCATTCTCGTGGCGCTGGCTGCGCAGTTCGGCCTGCCCGTGCATTTCATCGGCGTCGGCGAGAGCGTCGACGATCTGGAACCGTTCTCGGCGCGCGATTTCGCCCGCGCCGTGGCGGGGTTGGGAGAAGCGGCGTGAGCGGCACCACACGACAAATCCCCGTCGGGGCGGCCAAGGGCAAGGCGATAAGCCCGCTGCTGAAGCTGGCGCTCGAGTTCGGGCCGCTGGCGATCTTCTTCTTCGCCAATTCCTATGGCGACAGGCTGCTCGGCGTCGCCGAGGACCGGCGCATCTTCGTCGCCACCGGCATCTTCATCGTCGCTTCGCTGGTGGCGCTGGCGCTGTCGCGAGTGCTGATGGGCTATCTGCCGCGCATGGCGATCGTGAACGCCATCGTCGTCAGCGTCTTCGGCGGGCTGACGCTGGCGCTGGACGATGCCTTCTTCATCAAGGTCAAGCCGACCATCGTCAACGCGCTGTTCGGCAGCGTGCTGCTCGGCGGGCTTCTGTTCGGCCGGTCGCTGCTGTCGCTGGTTCTGGAGACGGTGCTGCAGCTCGACGCGGAAGGCTGGCGCAAGCTCACCTTCCGCTGGGGGCTGTTCTTCTTCGTGCTGGCGGCGATCAACGAGGTGGTCTGGCGGACGCAGACCCAGGATTTCTGGGTCGCCTTCAAGGTCTGGGGTGTGATGCCGCTGACCATGGCCTTTGCGCTGGCGCAGACGCCGCTGATCCTGAAGCATGAGATCAAGCCGGCGAAGGCGGAAGAGTAAGGTCAAGCAACCTCCACGCCGTCATCCCGGGGGACCGAAGGAAGACCCGGAATCCATTCCGGAGCATGTCCGATAGAGGTTCAGGCATGGATTCCGGATCGTCGCCGCTGACGCGGGTTGTCCGGGATGACGTGGTGTTTTGGGTGTCTCTTGCCATTTGGCAAGATTGTCTCCATTTTATGCCAAATGGAGAATGATGCCGTGACGGCCCTGCTGCGCATCGAGACCGCCCAACGCGATTTCGTCCCCGACCCCATTGGCGACGACGAGGCGGCGGCGATGTTCCGCGCGGCGGTCAACCTGTTCCGGCTCTGGCGCGTCACCGACGAGGAGGCGGCGGTGCTGATCGATCTGCCGGTCAGGACCTACCGCCGCTGGAAAGCCGGCGAGATCGGCCGCATCTCGCGCGATGGCAAGGCGCGGCTGTCGAATTTGATGGGCATCCACAAGGCGCTGAGGCTGATCTTCACCGAGCCGCAGCGTGGCTATGACTGGATCAAGCGGCCGAACAGCGACTTCGGTGGCAAATCGGCTGTCGATGTCATGCTCGGCGGCGAACTCACCGACCTGATGCGGGTACGCCGGCTGCTCGACGCCGAGCGGGGCGCCTGGTGATCGATCCGGCGAGCCTGCCGGTCACAGAAATCAGATGGCGCGGGGCGGTCCGGATCATCCGCAGCATCTTCCCGCCGATCGATTTGTTCGAGGACATCGCCGACCCTGCCGACTGGCCGCTGCTGATCGCGGCCGAGCAGAAGACCAATCCGCGCCTGATGGAGACGATCGGCAATCTCGATCTCGTGCCGGCGAAGCGGCGCGTCTCGGGACCGGGCGCGAGCTGGCTGATGGCGCCCTTCACCCATGTCAGCCCGGACCGGCCGAGCCGTTTCAGCGACGGCAGCTTCGGCGTGCTCTATGTCGGCGACCGCTTCGAGGTGGCGCTGCTGGAGACGATCCATCACCACGCCCGCTTCATGCTGGCGACGGCCCAGCCGCCGGGCTGGACCTCGCAATTCCGCGAGATCGTGCTGGAGGTCGACGCCGACCTTCATGATGTGCGGGCGTTCGGGGCGGAAGCCGCTCCGGTGCTCGACCCCACGGACTATGCCGCGAGCCAGGCACTCGGCATCGGCTTGCGGGCGCTCGGCTCGGCCGGCATCGCCTATCCCAGCGTGCGCTGCCCTGGTGGCGAATGCGCCGGGCTGTTCTACCCGGATGGGGCTAGCCAGCCGGTGCAGGGGCGGCATCTCGACTATCACTGGAACGGCGAGCGCGTGGACCTCTACCGGGACCGCAGCGCCGGTGAGGTCTACCGCGTCGTCTGACGCCTATTTCGGTGCGAGGCGGATCGCGCCGTCCAAGCGGATCGACGTGCCGTTCAGCATGTCGTTCTCGATGATGCTGCGCGCGAGCGCGGCATATTCCGCCGGGCGCCCAAGGCGCGAGGGATGCGGCACCGAGACGGCGAGCGAGGCCTTGGCGTCGTCGGGCAGGCCGGCGAACATCGGCGTCTCGAACAGGCCTGGCATGATCGTGACGATGCGGATGCCGACACCAGCCAGATCGCGCGCGATCGGCAGCGTCATGCCGGCGACGCCGGCCTTGGAGGCGGCATAGGCGGCCTGGCCGATCTGGCCGTCCTCGGCGGCGACCGAAGCCGTGCAGATGATGACGCCGCGGCCGCCATCGGCGGTAACCGGCTCCAGCCCGGCGAGCGCGACCGCCGATTTGGCGATGACGCGGAAGGTGCCGACGAGGTTGATCGCGACCGCCTTCTCGAAGGTGGCGAGGTCATGGGCGATGAGCTCGCCGGTTTCGCGCTTCTTCGAGACGACGCGGCGGCCCGGTGCGATGCCGGCGCAGTTGACGACGATGCGGGCGATGCCATGGGCGGCGCGAGACTTGGCCAGCGCCTCGTCGACCGAGTCCTCGTTGGTGACGTCGCAGGAACAGAAGACACCGCCGATCTCCTGCGCGATCACCTCGCCGCGCTCGGCGTTGAGGTCTAGCAGCGCGACCTTGACGCCCTGGCTCGCAAGCATCCGGGCCGTCGCCTCGCCGAGGCCGGAGGCGCCGCCGGTGACGATGGCGGCGAGGGAAGAATCGAGCTTCATGGTGCGTTTCCCGTGCGTCCTGGTTCTGGAGCCGGTTTAGAGGGCGTTTCGTGCCGCTCCAAGCGGGTTTTCCGGCAGGCCTCTTGTGCAGGATTGCGACGGGGCCATCTTTCGACATGGCGCGTCGATTCCGGGTGCGCGATCATTGGCGTCATCGGACGCGAAGGAGAGAGACAGGAATGAGCGAAGGGTTCAGCGCAAGCTTCAGCCGCGAGGAGATGGAGGCGATCCGCAAGAGCCTGCGCGACGAGGCGAAGTTCGGGACCGATTTCATGTCCCGGCTCAAGCGCGTCGCAAAGCGTATTCCGTTTGCCGAGGATTTGCTGACGGCCTGGTTCTGCGCGCGCGATCCGGCGACGCCGCGGCGCGTGCGGATGACGCTGCTCGCTGCGCTCGGCTATTTCGTGCTGCCGATCGACGCCATTCCCGACATCATGCCGCTTCTGGGCTTCACCGACGATGCGGCGGTGATCGCCGCCGCCATCGCGGCAGTGGCCGGTTCGATCAAGGTGGAGCATCGCGAGCGGGCGAGGAAGGCGCTGGCGGAGCTTTAGGCTTCGTCACAGCGTCAGCACGATCTTGCCCTTGGCCTTGCGATCGCCGATCAGCGCATAGGCTTCGGTCCAGCGCTCCAGCGGGAAGGTCGCGTGGACATGGGCGCGGATATGGTCTCCTGCCGCCCATTCGAGCAGGCGTTCCATGTTGCGGCGATGCGCTGCCGGTTCGCGCGCGACGAACTCGCCCCAGAAGACACCGCGCAGATCGCAGCCCTTCAGCAGCAGCAGGTTGAGCGGAATCTTGGGAATCTCGCCGCCGGCGAAGCCGACGACGAGGTAGCGGCCTTCCCAGGCCATGGAGCGCAACGCGGGTTCCGCGAGCTCGCCGCCCACTGTGTCGTAGAGCACGTCGACGCCGCGCCCCTCGGTGAGCCTCTTCAGCGCGGCGCGGATATCGGCCTGGCTATAGTCGACCTCCTCCTGGGCGCCGTGCTCGCGAGCCAATGCCAGCTTGTCGGGCGATGAGGCGCAGGCGATGACATGGGCGCCGAGCAACGCACCGATCTCGACCGCCGCCAAGCCGGCGCCGCCGGAGGCACCGAGGATCGCGAGCGTCTCGCCGGCCCTCAGATGGGCGCGCTGGATCAGCCCGTGCATCGCCGTGCCGTAGGTGACGAAAAGGCTTGCAGCCTGTGCGTCGTCGAGCCGCTCCGGCACGCGGATCAGCGCCTCGGCGGGAACCACGACCTTCTCACGCGCTGCGCCATAGCCGAGCCAGGCTGCGACGCGCTCGCCGAGCTGCCAGCCGGTGACGCCCTCGCCGATCGCCGCGATGGTGCCCGCGCATTCGGCCGATGGCGAGAAGGGGAAGGCGGGCCTGGTCTGATAGCGGCCCTTGATGATCAGCGTGTCGAAGAAATTGAGGGCGGCCGCCTTGACGGCAACGACGACCTCGCCGGGTCCGGGACTCGGTTCCGGCAGATCGCGGATGACGAGATCTTCCGCCGGGCCGTGATGTTCGCAGAGCAAGGCCTTCATCGTCGATCCGCCATTCACCGCCGCGCTGCCGGACTGTGCCACGGCGTCGCATGGCGCGGAACCGGCCAGCGGCTGCGCCATTCGTATTTTCGCCAGGATCGTGACACTCTATGCCGCCGTCCCGCGCGATCCACTCGTGGTAAACGCGGTGTTAAGATTTTTAGTGACTGATGGCGGTCCATGATCAGCTCGTTCCTCCGTACCCGCGACGCCGCTCTTTTCCGCCTCGCCGCGCTCGGCCTGATGACCGGATTGCTCGGTCTGCCCGCGCTGTCGGCCCAGGCCGCTCCGGCCAAGCCGAAGCCGGCCGCCACGCCGGCTGCCGCCAGCTCCGGGCAGGGGCAGGCGATGCTGCTGGAAACGGCCGGCAAATGGCAGGCCTTCTCGTCGCAGCAAGGCCGCTCCAAGGTCTGCTACGCCCTGTCCAAGGCCGAAACCCGCATACCTGCGAATCTCAAGGAGGTCGAAGGGTTGCTCTTCGTCTCCAGCCGGCCGGGCGAGGGCGTGCGCAACGAGATCAGCTTCGTGATGAACTTCGACCTCAAGGAAGGCGTCGAGCATCAGGCGCTCATCGGCACGGACCGCTTCGCGCTGGTCGCCAAGGGCCAGAACATGTGGCTGAAGAACCCGGCCGAGGAGACGCGCATGCTCGACTCGATGCGGCGCGGCGCCGGGCTGGAGATCAAGGGCACCTCGAAGCGCGGCAACCCGACCAGCGACAAATACTCGCTCGCCGGCATCAGCCAGATCGTGAAGCGGGCCGAAGACGCCTGCAAGTAAGGCGCATGGCGCCGCCGTGAGACCGGGCGCGTCATGCTCGGGCCTGACCCGAGCATCTCATGCCGGAAAAACTCCCGGCGCCTTCTCGTCCGGAGATTCTCGGGTCTACGCTTCGCTCCGCCCGAGAATGACGGCGGGGTTCCGGTTTTCCGGCAATTGTGCTAGGGAGCGGGAAATCCCGCGCCTTCCCGTATGGGCGACGACAGAGCTCCGATGACCGTGTCCGTTTCCGCACCTGCCGCTCCGGCGGCTGAAACCGTTTTGCGGCGCCCGTCGCTGGCCGGGCGCACCCGCGCGGGCCTCGCCGAGGCCCTGGCCGAGATCGGCGTTCCCGAGAAGGAGCGGCGCATGCGCGTCGGCCAGCTCTGGAACTGGATCTACCATTACGGCGTGCGCGAATTCGACGCGATGACGACGATCGGCAAGGGGCTGCGTGGCCAACTCGCCGCGCATTTCTCGCTCGACCTGCCGGAGGTGACGGCAGAGCAGGTCTCGACCGACGGCACGCGCAAATGGCTGATGCGCATGCCCTCGACCGGGCCGCATGACCGCGGCGCCGAGATCGAATGCGTCTACATCCCCGAGGTCGACCGCGGCACGCTCTGCGTTTCCAGCCAGGTCGGCTGCACGCTGACCTGCACCTTCTGCCACACCGGCACGCAGCGTCTCGTCCGCAACCTCAAGGCCGAGGAGATCGTCGCACAGCTGATGGTGGCGCGCGAGCGTCTCGGCGATTTCCCCAACCGCAAGCCGCCGGAAGGCGCCTTCGTGCCGAACGATGGCGGGCGCCTGGTCACGAACATCGTCTTCATGGGCATGGGCGAGCCGCTCTATAATTTCGACGGCGTGCGCGATGCGATCGCCATCATGTCCGACGACCAGGGGCTCTCGATCGGGCGCCGGCGCATCACCGTCTCGACCTCGGGCGTGGTGCCGCAGATCGGCCCGCTTGGCGGCGAGATGGGCACGATGCTGGCGATCTCGCTGCATGCGGTGCGCGACGAGCTGCGCAACGAGCTGGTGCCGCTCAACAAGAAGTACCCGATCAAGGATCTGCTCGAGGCCTGCCGGAATTATCCGGGTCTCTCCAACGCGAAGCGGATCACCTTCGAATACGTCATGCTCAAGGGCGTTAACGATTCCGACGCCGAGGCGCGCGAGCTGGTGCGGCTGCTGAAGGGCATTCCGGCCAAGATCAACCTGATCCCGTTCAATCCCTGGCCCGGCACGAAATACGAGTGCTCGGATTGGGACCGGATCGAGCGTTTCTCCGATATCGTCTTCCGCGCCGGTTATGCCTCGCCGGTGCGCACCCCGCGCGGGCGCGACATCCTCGCCGCCTGCGGTCAGCTCAAGAGCGAGACGGAGAAGCTCTCCGCCCGCGCCCGGCTGATGCTGGATCAGGATCAGGTGGAAGCCGTGCCGGCCGTCGCGGCGGAGTGAGCCGCTTGCTGCGCTGGATTCTGCTGATGCCCTTCGCCTGTCTCGTCGCGATGGGGGCGGCTCTGTTCTTCCTGGCGATGGCGAGCGTTGCCTCGCCGGCCGTGGCGCTGCTGATCGGCGGCGGCATCGAGCGGCTATTGGACATCCTGTTCGGCTTGGCCGAGAGCGGTATCGATCCGGCGCCGGCCGCGCAGGCGGCCTTCGGGCTGATCGGGCGATTGGGGCTGGCGATCATCGTCGCGCCTGTCGTGCTGGTCGCGATCGGCTCGGAGCTGTTCCGTTTGCGCAGCGGGCTGCTCCAGGCCGGCTTCACTGGGCTGCTCGCGGCGTTGCTGCCGCTCGCCATGCTCAGGCTGTCGCGCACGCCGAGCCCGGCCGAGCTCCAGATCATCTCCGGGCTCTTCCTGGTCGGCGCGGCGACGGGCTTCGTCTACTGGCTGATCGCAGGGCGCGGAGCCGGCGGCGAGCAGCGAGTGAGTCAGGCGTAGCGGTGGTGCAGTAGTTTCGTTCGAAGTCGGCGCCGCGCGCGTTTTCTGACGCATCCTGCAAAATCAGCCTTGGCCTGAGTACTTTCCAAACAACGCAATATTTATGCCCTAGCATAAGCAACACATTCTAGCGGATAACATACATATCGGGTCCGGTAGGTGCCTATTTGCCTTTGCTAGGCTGCGCTTTATGAATATATGGGCCTTCAGGTCGTGGAGAGGGATTATCGATCTGCTCTTGGGTGACGGCTCTGTACCATCGCGGAAGCCAGTTCGTCTTCAGTAATATATCTCTGTTGTTAATTATCTCACTCTCCATCAGTTGCAGAAGATGGCCTACATTGCCGCTCGCCATCAACAAGGCCTCTGAATCGACCGTATCGTCGGAATTGACTTGATATCGCAACATGTTCAAATGGCGTTCCGCATTGAACAAAATCTGATGAACTCTGCTTAGCGCAGGAAAGTAGAGACGTATGTGCATGATGATCTTCTTCGCCCTATCGAGCCCGTAGTGCGTCAGATCGTCAATCTCATTTAGTTTCTTCTGTGCCTCAACGTCACCTTCCAACGCGAGATGGTAGAGCTTAAACATACGGGCATTATGCTCCGAAAGCTCGTTGAGTAGCAGATAGACTTGTTCGAGCTTTGGCATGAGAAGCTGGGTCGCTTCGCGCTTCCGTGCGATCATCTGCGTAATCGTAAAAACAATCAGGGCTACCGACGCAGCGATTATGGCCGATGCAATCGATGCCGCGGCGGAAGGATTAGCGACAGCCCAGCCGGCGATTCTGTCCATGGTGTTCCTAACCCTCCAATCGGCTAGGACAGATCGTGCTTTCTGTCCCGTCAGGTCTGCAATCTGGGCCGATCATGTCAGAAGCAATGCGGATTAATTCCCAATCGCCACACCCTCTCGCCGGCCGTCGGCGCCACCCAAAAAGCCTTCCGGCGTCTTAACGATGGCCTGGGTGCCCGAGGTCATCTCCAGCAAGCGGACCTCGTGGCCTTTCGCTTCGAGCACGGCCTTCCAGGCTTCTGCCTCGGTGCCCTTCTCCAGCTCGGTCGGGCCGTTGCGGCTGCCGAAATTGCCGAAATCGACGGCTTGCTGCGGGTCCATCTTCCAGTCGAGCAGCGCGACGAGGGTCTTGGCGACATAGCCGATGATCTGGCTGCCACCGGGCGAGCCGACCACGGCATAAAGCCGCCCGAAGGCATCGAAGACCAGCGTCGGCGCCATCGAGGAGCGCGGCCGCTTGCCGGGCTCGACGCGGTTGGCCACGGGCTTGCCGTCTTCTTCCGGGGCGAAGTTGAAGTCTGTCAGCTCGTTGTTGAGCAGGAATCCGCTCTTGGTCATCAGGCGCGAGCCGAAGCCGTCCTCGATCGTCGTGGTCATCGCGACGGCGTTGCCGTCGGCGTCCACCACCGAGATATGGCTGGTGCCGTTCTCGATGCCGTCGGAGGGGGCGAGAAGCTGGGCGCGCCTATGGGGTGGGTCGCCGGCCTTGGCGCGGCCCATGGAGCGCTCAGGCCCGATCAGGCCGGCGCGTGAACGGATATAGTCGCGGTCTATCAGGCCGCGCACGGGGACGCTGATGAACGCGGGATCGGCGAGATAGAGCGCGCGGTCGGCGAAGGCGAGGCGGCCGGCCTCGCTGAAGCAGTGCGCCGCTTCGGCGCCGGGGCCGAGCCGGCGCAGATCCTGAGCCTCCAGCATTCCGAGCATCTGCTGGATGGCGATGGCGCCCGAACTCGGCGGGCCCATGCCGCAGAGCCGCCAGATGCGGTAGGCGCCGCAGACCGGCTCGCGTTCCTCGACCTTGTAGCCGGCGAGGTCGGCCAGCGTCATGTCGCCGGGATTGCTCGGGTGGCCGGTGACGGTCGCGACGATGTCCTCGGCGACGGCTCCTTCGTAGAAGGCTTTTGCGCCACTGGCAGCGATCGCGCGCAGCGTCGCCGCGAAGGCGGGGTTCTTCAGGATCGTGCCGACGGCTTTCGGCTTGCCATCCGGCTCGTAGAAATAGGCAGCGGCGATCGGGTTCTTTGGCAGGTCGCGTTCACCGGCGAGCAGGCCGTTGAGACGCGGCGAAATGGCGAAGCCTTCCTCCGCCAGCTTCAGCGCGGGCGCGACGACATCGGCCCAGGGCAATCTGCCCCAGCGGCGATGCGCTTCTTCCAGCAGCTTCAGCGTGCCGGGAACGCCGACCGAGCGGCCCCCCACCACTGCCTCTCGGAACGGCATCGGCTTGCCGTCCTTCATGAAGCGCTCGGGCGTCGCCGCGGCGGGCGCCGTCTCGCGTCCGTCCAACGTCGTGACCTTGCGGGCGGCCTCGTCCCAATGGACGAAGAAAGCGCCGCCCCCGATGCCGGAGCTCTGCGGCTCGACCAGATTGAGCACGAGCTGGATCGCGATGGCGGCGTCGGTCGCGCTGCCGCCGGCGCGCAGGATATCGCGGCCGGCCGTGGCGGCGAGCGGGTTGGCGGCTGCCGCCATGAAGCGCTGGGCCGTGCCGAGCGTCTTGGTTGCGCGCCCGGTCGCGGCTTCCGGTGCCGGTGCGAACGTCTGGGCGGTTGCGATCTGGGCGGTCAGCAGGGCCACTGTCAGCGGCAGAAGGGCGGGCAGGCGCATGGCTCATCTCCGAGTACGGCGGCAGGATAGGCCATTCGCCGCGGCCTGACAGCTTGGACCTGCGGGCCACGGCAGGTAGAGTTCCGAATCGAGACCGTTCTGACGCTGCCAAAAGGGGTTTTCGGCATGACGTTTTCCGCCCATCTTCGCCGTCCTTTTGCCTGGCTCGCGCTGGGGCTGGTGGGCCTTGCGCTCGCCGGCTGCGGCTACAACAACGTGCCGACGCTGGAGGAGAGGGCGAAAGCGGCCTGGTCGGAGGTGCAGAATCAGTATCAGCGCCGCGCCGACCTGATCCCGAACCTCGTCGAGACCGTGAAGGGCTATGCGGCGCAGGAGCGCGAGGTTCTGACCGCCGTCGTCGAGGCCCGCGCCAAGGCGACGCAGGTCAAGGTCGATGCCTCGACCATCAACGACCCCGCGAAGTTCAAGGAATTCCAGGACGCGCAGAACCAACTCACCGGCGCGCTGGGGCGGCTGCTCGTCACGGTCGAGCGCTATCCCGAGCTGAAGTCGAACCAGAACTTCCTCGCCCTGCAGTCCCAGCTCGAAGGCACCGAGAACCGGGTCGCGGTGGCGCGGCGGGACTACATCCAGGCGGTCCAGGCCTTCAACACCGAGATCCGCACCTTTCCCGGCGTGATCTGGGCCAAGCTGTTCTGGGGCGCCAAGCCGATGGAGACCTTCACGGCCACGTCCGGCGCCGAGCGGCCGCCCGCGGTGAAGTTCTGAGGCTAGCGGCAGAGGCCTGTGAAATCGGTTCGCTCGTCATGCCCGGGCTCGACCCGAGCATCTCCTGCCAGAGATTCTCGGGTCTGCGCTGCGCTTCGCCCGAGAATGACGGCGTTGCGTGGGGTCATAGCCCTGTTCCTGATCCTGTGGAGCGGCCTCGCGTACGCTGCGGAGCCGACTTATCCCGCGCTGACGGGGCGCGTCGTCGACGGCGCGAACCTGCTCGCTCCCGATGTCCGGCAGCGGATCGAGGACAAGCTCAAGGCGCATGAGGACAAGACTTCGGATCAGGTCGTGGTCGCGACCGTGCCATCGCTGCAGGATGTGACGATCGAGGATTTCGCCATTGGCCTGTTCCGCCACTGGCAGCTCGGCCAGAAGGCGAAGAACAACGGCGCGCTGCTGATCGTCGCGCCGAAGGAGCGCAAGGTCCGCATCGAGGTCGGCTACGGCCTCGAAGGCGCACTCACCGACGCGCTTTCCAAGGTCATCATCACCACGGCGATCGCGCCGAAATTCAAGACCGGCGATTTCGCTGGTGGCATCGAGGCGGGCGTCGATGCCATCCTGACCATCCTTGCCGGAGATGCCGAGGAATGGCAGCGCCGCGCGGAGGTGCGCTCCGACGAGAGCACGCTGGGCGAGGATATCGCCGTCATCATCGCGATGGTCTTCATCTTCCTGTTCATCGTCGCCTTCCTGCGCGGCTTGAGCCAACAGGGAGGCGCGCGTCGCCACCGGCTGCGGAACGGGCAGTGGGTGACCCTGCCGCCGAGCACGAGCTGGGGCACGGGTTCCGGCTCGGGCTGGAGCGGCGGCGGGGGTGGCTGGAGTTCCGGCGGCGGTGGATTCTCGGGCGGTGGCGGCTCCTCCGGTGGCGGCGGAGCTTCGGGAGACTGGTGATGGACGATGCGGACAGGGATGCGATCGCGGAGGCCGTGCGCCGCGCCGAATTGCAGACGGCCGGCGAGATCGTCGTCGTGATCGACCGGGCGGCGTCGAGCTATCGCAACGTGCCGGTGATGATGGCTCTGACGCTGGCCTTGTTCGTGCCGTGGCCGCTGCTCTCGATGACGGTGATGAGCGCCCAGCGCATCTTCATGGTCCAGCTCTTTTGCGCGGCGGTGCTGCTCGGCGCGCTGCTCTGGTACGGGCGTGGCGGCCGCTTCGTTCCCGGCTTCGTCAAGCGGCGGCGGGCGCATGAGGCGGCGCTGCGGGAGTTCACGGCGCGCGGCCTGACTCGGACCAAGGGGCGCACCGGCGTGCTGCTCTACATCGCCTTACAGGAGCGCTATGCCGAGGTGCTGGCGGATAGTGGAATCGACGGCCTGGTCGCTGCGGATACCTGGCGCGGCATCATCGAGCCGCTGCTGGCCGCGGCGCGCGAGGACAGGCTGGCCGAGGGGCTGATCAAGGCGGTCGACGGGGTCGGCGCGGTGCTGGCGCAGCATGTTCCGCCGCTGCCGGGCGATGTCGACGAGCTGTCGAACAAGGTCATCCTGCTCTGAAGGACAGCCGGATCGGGAGGCTTGGGCGCAAGCGTCAGCGCGAGGCCAGACCCTGGGCGGCGCCGAGAATGGCGCCCGGCATCATGCCGTATTTGCCGGGCCGTTCGGCCTGGATGATGACGACGTAGCCATCGGCCTCCGGTGCCTGCAACGCCGTCAGCTGCGCGGTGATGGTCGCTTCCTGGCCGTTCCAGTCGCCGACGCGCACCATGCCGCGCACGACATTCGCGTAGGCCAGGGTCTTGCCCTGGTTCTCGCCGCGCGTGACCGGAACCGTCGCCTGGCGCGTCGTCGGAATGATCCAGACGCCGGCCTTTTCCTCGCTCGTGCTCCCGGTGGGCGCGATCCTGATCTGAAGGCTGCCGTTCTCTTCCTTCAGGGCCAGTTTCGCGGCGAAGCCGGTCACGGCCAGCTGGTTCACCACCTTCTCGATTTCCGCCCTCTCGGAGCCGATCGCGTGAGCGGCGCCGTTGATGACGACCTGGGGCGTATAGACCTGCCCGTCGCCACGCGACTTGGCGTAGAACTTCTGGCGTTTCGCGAAGGAATCCTTGCCGAGCGTATCCTTCCAGCCGAGATAGTCCCAATAAGTCACCGGCAGGGTCAGCGCGATCAGCTCGGGGTCCTTCGCCAGCTCGACCACCAGCGCATCCGCAGGCGGGCAGGATGAGCAACCCTGGCTGGTGAACAGCTCGATCACGGCCTTGGGCGATTTCGCAGCCGTCTGCGCCTGGGCAATCGTCATGCCGAGGACGAGAAACGCGATAGTCGCAGCGGATTGGCTGAGGACGGAGAACATGAGCTCGACTTTGAGGGCGATTTATTTTCCGGAGGTTACCAAAGCCAGCTATTGGGCGCAGAGGGAAATCACGTTGCCTTGAAAACGGGCATGGTCGCGCGGGCGTGATCGAAACCGGCCAGCG
Organism: Bosea sp. NBC_00550; assembly: GCF_026020075.1. Taxonomy (NCBI): domain Bacteria; kingdom Pseudomonadati; phylum Pseudomonadota; class Alphaproteobacteria; order Hyphomicrobiales; family Alloboseaceae; genus Allobosea; species Allobosea sp. NBC_00550. The sequence continues at coordinate 3,895,718 of NZ_CP102772.1, read as the reverse complement.
CAGCGGCAGAAATCATATTGGGTCGCCAGCGGCGATGCATCCAGAGCCACTGCTCGGGATGTTCGCGCACCCAGCCCTCCACGACCGCCGTCATCATCGCCATGGCGCCCTGAACGTCGATCTCGCCGGCGGCATCGCGGGGCAGGTCGAGCGGTGGCGTCAGCTCGATGCGGAAGCGCTGGTTCGGCAGCCTGATGACGCGCACGCCATGGACCGGGCAATCGAAGCGGCGGGCGAACTTGCCCATGATCGGATTGGTCAGCGCGGGGCGGCCCATGAAAGGTACCACAACGCCGCGCGTGAAGTGCTGGTCGATGAGCATGCCGAGATGGCCGCCTTTTTCCAGCACGCCCTGCATGGCGAAGGCGGCGCCTTGCTTGGCCGCGGCGAGGCCGCCCATGGCGCCGGAGCGGATTTCGTGGACGATCGCGGCAATCGCAGGATCGTTGGGGGCACGGAAGACGGCCGTCGTCTCCAGATCATAGGTCGCCGCGCAGATCGCCGGCAGTTCCCAATTCGCGAGATGCGCCGAGAAGATCAGGCCGGGCCTGTCGTCTTCCTTGAGCGTGATGAAGTGCTCGATACCCTCGACCTCGACGCGGGAGGGCCTGTCGGGGTTGTCATGGTCGTAATCGAACAGCGTCTTGAGATGCGCGTATTCGGCGGCCGTGCGGCCGAGATTCTCCCAGGCGCCGCGCGCGATTCGCTTCACCTCCGCCTCGTCCTTCTCGGGGAAGGCTGCACGGATATTGGCGAGCGCGACGCCGTTAACCGGGATCAGCGGGCTCACCGTGCGCAGCAGCCAGCCGCCGACATCGCTGGAGCGTTCGGGGCCGAGCAGGCGCAGGAATGCGAACAGCGCGCGGATCACGCCGATCATCGCCGCCGCGCCGGCGCGCGCGGCGATTGCCTTCAATCGTTTCAAGGTCGGTCCAGCTCCAGAGCAGGTCCGCGTTTCTGCGCAACGCACACCTGCTGTGTCCCTTCGTTTGGTCGCATTTTCTTCACGCGAACCGGGATCGACTTCGCTTGAAAATGCTCTAGCTCGCCCGTCCGAGAGCTAGACCGGGCTTGAGAGGGGCGATCTGGGGCAGGAAAGCGCTGCCGTCAAGTCTTTGGCTGGGCGGAGGCGTCGTTCAGAAGGCGATGACGACCTTGCCGAAGACCTTGCGGCCCTCGATCCGGGCGAGGCCCTTCTCGAATTCGGCGAGCGGGAAGACCGAGTCGATCACCGGCTTCATGCCGCCGGCCATCTTCGCCAGTGACTGGGCGATATTCTCGATGCGGCAGCCGAAGGAACCGGTGATGCGGTATTGCTGCTGGAAGAGCTGCATCAGGTTGATCGTCGCCGAGGGGCCGGAGGTGGCGCCGCAGGTGACGAGCCGGCCGCCGCGCTTCAGGCAGAGCAGGGAGCCGTTCCAGGTATCGGCGCCGACATGCTCGAACACGACATCGACGCCCTTGCGGCCGGTGAGCTTGCGGACGACGCCCTCGAAGCGGTCCTCGCGATAGTTGATGACGTGGTCGGCGCCGAGCGCCTTGGCCTTGGCGCCTTTCTCATCGTCTCCGACGGTGGTGTAGACCGTGCAGCCGATCGCCTTCGCCATCAGGATCGCGGCCGTGCCGATGCCGGAGCCGCCGGCATGGACGAGCACTGATTCGCCGGGCTCCACCCTCGCATTGTCGAACAGCATGTGCTGGACCGTGCCGAAGCCGATCGGCGCGCAGGCGGCGTCCTCGAAGGAGACGCCCTTCGGCGCCTTGATGGTGAGGCGCGCCGGGCGGTTCAGCAATTCGCGGGCGAAACCGTCGATATGGAAGCCCATGATGCCGGCGACGTTCTCGCAGAGATTGTCGCGGCCCTCGCGGCAGGCCTTACACTGGCCGCAGGTGTCGGCGCCATAGGCGGTGACGACGTCGCCGGGCGCGAAGCCGGTCACGCCCTCGCCGACGCAGACGATCTCGCCGGCTGCCTCGACGCCAGCGGCCTGTGGCATCTTGCGCTTGGCGAAGGCCATGCCGCGAAAGCCCCAGAGATCGAGATAGTTCAAGCCCACCGCCTTGATGCGGATCTGCACCTCGCCGGCTGCGGGTGGCGGCGGCGGCTCGATCTCCTCGAGGCGGAGATCGCGGTCACCATGAAGCTGGAGGGAGCGCATCGGGCAATCGGTCTTTCAGAGCTTGTCCGGCCACTGCCGGGAGGTATGGAGAACCGCGAGGATTTCGATGGCGTCCTGATGGACACGGTACGGCAAGATGTACGAAGTTCCGCCGACGACGAGTTCGCGGGTTCCGTCAATCCGTCCTGGCCGCCCGCTGGCGGGGTAACGCAGAAGTTGCTTCGGCGCGATACGAATCGTGCGGATCACGGACAACGCTGCGAATGGGTTGAACTGCGTCAGATAGCGTGCCGTATCGCGCAGGTTACGCTGCGCTCTCGGCGTCCAGACAATATTCATTGCTGGTCGATCTTGGCCTGAATCTCGGCTTCGATCGCATCAAGATCGGCCTCGCTGACGAACTCACCGCGATCGGCTTCCGCAAGGCCGGCCTTGATCTGCTCGATCTGCCAGGCATTCAGCTCGACATAGCTCTCGATCGCCTTCGCCGCGATCCAGCTGCGCGAGCGATCCGTATCGGCGGCAAGCGAATCGAGCTTGGCCAGCATTTCGTCGTCGAGGCGGATAGTGAAAGCGGCCGTCATGGATGGTTCTCTCCGGTTCATCATGAACCTAGCAGAACTGCCCGTGCAAGTCGAACTTAGCGATGCACGCCGAGATGCGCCGTCACGCCGCCGTCGATCGGCAGCACGGTGCCGGTGATATAGGCGGCGGGCTCGCTCATCAGGAAGGCGGCGAGGCCCGCGACCTCCTCCGGCTTGGCGAAGCGGCCGGCCGGGATTTGCGCCTGCATCTTGTCGCGATACGCGGCATAGGGCGCCATCATGTCGGTGTCGACGAAGCCCGGCGCGATGACGTTGACGGTGACGCCGCGCTTGCCGGTCTCGACGGCAAGAGTCTTCGCATAGGAGATCAGCGCGCCCTTGGAGGCGGCATAGGCCGCGTTGCCGGGGTTGCCGCGCAGCGCCGCGACCGAGCCTATGGCGACGATGCGCCCGGCCCTGGCGCGGATCATGTTGCGCATCAGGCTCTTGGCGAGGCGGGTGAAGGCCCAGAAATTGACCTGCATCGCGGCCTCGGCCTTGTCCTGCGCCATCATCGCCGCCAGCGAATCATAGGGCTGGCCGGCATTGTGAATCAGGCCGAAATAGCTCTCGCCTTCGCGCTCCTCGCAGAAGGTGTCGAGCGCTGCCTTGTCGGAGAGATCGAGCGGCAGCGCGGTCACCGTGCGGCCGGGATGGGCCGTCGCGATCTCCTTCGCCAGCGTCTTCGCCTGGTCGGCGGAAGAGCGGAAGGTGAAATCGACATCGTGGCCGGCCGCCGCCAGCGCGCGCACGATCGCGGCGCCGACACCCTTGGCGCCGCCCGTCACGAGGATCTTGGTCATGCCGCCTCCGGGGGCGCCGTCAGCACGAGGCAGGTGTTCTGGCCGCCGAAGCCGAAGGAGTTGGAGATGATGGTGCGCACCTTGGCGTCGCGGGCCGTGTTCGGCACGACGTCGAGCGTGATCGCCGGGTCGGGATTGGCATAGTTGATCGTCGGCGGAATCTTGCCGTTGGCGATGGTCAGGAAGGAGATCACCGCCTCGACCGCGCCCGCCGCCGTCAGCGTGTGTCCGATCATCGACTTGTTGGAGGAGATCGGCAGCTTCGCCATGCGCTCGCCGAAGACGGCGGCGCAGCTCATCGCCTCCATCTTGTCGTTCTCCGGCGTCGATGTGCCGTGGGCGTTGATGTAGTCGACATCGTCGGGCGTCAGCCCCGCATCCGCCAGCGCGTCCTGCATGGCGAGGATGGCGGGCTTGCCGTCCGGGCTCGAACGCGTGCGGTGGAAGCCGTCGCCACGCTCGCCGCAGCCGGCGACGATGCCGAGGATGGTGGCGCCGCGCGCCAGCGCGTGGTCGTAATCCTCCAGCACCAGCGCGCCGGCTCCTTCGCCCATGACGAAGCCGTCGCGGTTCTTCGAGAAGGGCTTGGCCGCACCTTCGGCGGGGTCGTTCTGGGTCGAGAGCGCCGAGAGCAGCGAGAAGCGGATCAGCGCCTCGGCGTGGATCGAGCCGTCGGTGCCGATGCAGAGCGCGGCTTCGGTTTCGCCACGCCGGATCGCCTCGAGGCCCATCTGGATCGCGGTCGCGCCGGAGGAGCAGGCGGTCGAGAGCGAGATCGGCGAGCCCCTGGTGCCGAAACGGTCGGCGATGTGGTCGGCGACGCCGCCGAACACGAAGAGCTCGTGCATCGCGGCGTATTTGCCGGTGGCGGCGGTGCGCAGCAGGCCGTCATAGTCGACCTCGCCATCGATGGCCTGGGCGAGCTCCTGCTTCTGCGGCCATTCCATCTCGACGGGCGGGACGGCCATGAAGAGCTCGCCCGGGAAATCGCCGGCCTTGGCGATGCCGCTCTGGCCGACAGCCTCCTCGGCCGCCAATGTGGCGAGCTTCTCGGAGAGCTGGGGGGCAGTAAAGGAGCCATCGAACAGGAAATCGACGGTGCCGCCGATCGTCGTGCGCAGGCCCTCGGTCGGGAAGCGTTCGATGCGGTGGATGCCGGACTTGCCGGCCGTCAGCGCCTGCCAGTTGGCGTCCTTGCCCTGGCCGAGCGAGGTGACGATGCCCAGGCCGGTGACGGCGACGAGCGGGCGACCCTTGGCGTCACGATGCGTGCTCATGGCTTCGACCTCTACGCTTGAACCAGGCGCGCGGCGCCTTCGCCGCGCCAGTGACCGGCCCCGGTCACCACGGCTTCCTTCGCCTGTCCGGCTGACAGGGCGATTGCCGCCAGCGCGACCGAGACGGGGAAGGCCGCCTCGATGCCATGGCCGACGAGGTCGCCGGCGGCGATGCGCCTGGCGGAGGGAGCCGCCTTGGCGAGCGCTGCGGCCTCTTCGCCCGTGATGTCCGCGCAGCCGGTGGCGGCGGAGATGGCAAGGCTATCGGGGCCAATGGTGCCGAACCCGCCGACGAGTTTCGTCAAAGCGGATTCGACCGTGCCCGCTGCGCGACGGCTGCGGGCGGCGCCAGCATGACTCAGCCTGGCATAGGCCTTGGCGCCGCGCGCCGCGGCGCGCTCGGCTGCTTCAAGCACGAGAAAGGCGCCGGCGCTGCCGGTGATCAGGCCCGGTGCGTCGCCCCGCTCGAAGACGGGGGCGAAGCTGCCATGGCGCAGATAGCCGCCTAGCTCTAAGAGCAGCAGCATGTCGCGGCGCTCGGCGTTGTAGGCGCCGCCAACGAGCATCACGTCCGACTGGCCCGACGCGATGCGGGCATGGGCGGTGCGGATCGCGTCGACGCCGGCCTGTTCCTCGCCCATGAAGGTGCGTGAGGCGCCGGTGACGCCATGGACGATGGCGATGTTGCCGGCCAGCAGGTTCGAGAGTTGGGCCAGGAAGAGCGTGGGCCTGAGATCGCCCATCAGCCGCTCGTTGAGAAAGGCGCCCGGCTCGTTGGCACCGCGCAGGCCGCTCAGGATGGCGGAATCGACGGCATGGTCGCGTTCGCCGCCACCGGCGGCAACGATGACCTGCAGCTCGCTCTTGGCCGCGGGATCGTCCTTCAGCCCGGCGGAATCGAGCGCGAGCCCGGCGGTATAGACACCGAGGCGCTGCCAGGGCTCCATCTGGCGCTGGTCGGATTTCTTCGGGATCTGCTTGTCCAGCTCCAGCGCCTTCAGCGAATGGACCGGATAGGGCTTGAACGCCTCAGTCTCGACGATCGGCGGGCCGCCGGCAGCGAGCGCGGCGGCATGGGCCTCGACGCCTTCGCCGAGGCTGGAGGCGATGCCGATGCCGGTGATGACCACATCGCGGCGGGGTAGGGCGCTGGTCATCGCGCAGGCTCCGGCGTCAGGCCGATGGCGTCGATGCGGCTTTGCATGAGCGCGCGCATATCGGCGGGGAAGGGCATCAGGCGGAAGCGCAATTCGGCATCGCAGATCGGCTTGCCGCCGCTCGTCAGCTTCGCCTTGGTCGCCGCATAGCCCGAACCCTCGATGACGAGTTCGGCGCTGGCTTCCAGCTCGGTCTCCGGTTCGACGAACGTCCGGAAGCGGGCCTTGTCGACGGTCATGAGGAACGGCATCTGCGTGAGGCCGTTGAGGCCGAGCAGGAGATAGCCCGAGGCCTGCGCCATGGTTTCGGTCAGCAGCACCCCCGGCACCAGCGGGTGGCCCGGGAAGTGTCCTTCGAAGACCGGGCTTTGCGTGGGCACGGTGGAGCGCGTGACGATGCGCTTCTGCGACGGATCGAAGGTCACGACCCTGTCGATCATGTCGAAATATTCGAGGCGCATGCGATCCTTGACCAGCTGGGCGCGCCAGAACGGCACGCGGCCGCGGCACGGATCGGAACGATCCGCACAGCGGCCCTATGCTCTATCGGGAGCGGGGCGCCGGCTCAAGTCCGGCAGCCTCGACCTCGGCCTTACGCCTTCTTGGCGGCGACCAGATCGTCGATGCGCTTGCAGAGGTTCTCGAGCACGAAATACTGCTCGGCCGGCGCCTTGCCCTCGTTGACCTCCTGCGTCCACTGCTCGAGCGGAAGCTTGATGCCGAAAGCCTTGTCGATCGCGAAGGCGATGTCGAGGAAGGCGAGGGAATCGATGCCGAGATCGTCGATCGCGTGGCTCTGCGGCGTGATCTTCTCGCGCGGAATATCGCAGGTTTCGGAAATGATGCCGGCGACCGTCTCGAACGTGGCGGACATGCTGCGGGTGCTCCCGTCTCTTGTCGATGATGGCGGACGACATCCGAGCGCGGCTATATCGCCAGCGCCTGCCCCAAGCCTCCGCCGTGGATGACTGGACCGCCCCCTTACACTGCAGCGGGCGCGAGGACAACCGGGGCCAAGGCCCCATGCGTCATGGCCGGCTTGCGCCGGCCATGATCCGTTTCAGTGCCGTGTGATCGTGCTCAGGCGGCGAGGCCGCGCAGCACGTAATGCAGGATGCCGGCATTCTTGTAGTAATCGATCTCGTCCAGCGTATCGATGCGGCAGAGGATCGGGACCTTCTTCACCGTGCCGTCGGCATAGGTGATCTCGGCTTCCATCATCTGGCGCGGCTTGACGTTCGCCAAACCGTGGATGGTGACGAACTCGTCGCCCTTGAGATCGAGCGAGGCCCAGCTCGTACCTTCGACCAGCGTGAAGGGGACCACGCCCATGCCAACCAGGTTCGAGCGATGGATGCGCTCGAAGCTCTGGGCGATCACCGCCTTGACGCCGAGCAGGTTGGTGCCCTTGGCCGCCCAGTCGCGCGAGGAGCCGTTGCCGTATTCGACGCCGGCGAAGATCACCAGCGGGACCTTCTCCTCCTGATAGCGCATGGAGGCGTCGTAGATCGGCAGCTCTTCCTTCGACGGGTAGTGGATGGTGTAGCCGCCCTCGCGGCCGTTCGGGCCAAGCATGTGGTTGCGGATGCGGATATTGGCGAAGGTGCCCCGCATCATAACCTCATGGTTGCCGCGGCGCGTGCCGTACTGGTTGAAGTCGGCAACCGCGACGCCATGCTCGGTGAGATAGGCGCCGGCCGGAGAGGCCGCCTTGATCGAACCGGCCGGAGAGATGTGGTCGGTGGTGATCTTGTCGCCGAACAGCCCGAGGATGCGGGCGCCCTTGATGTCCGTGATCGGCGCCGGCTGCTTGCCCATGCCGCGGAAATAGGGCGGGTTCTGCACATAGGTCGAGTCGTCGTCCCAGACATAGGTCTCGGAGGTCGGCGCGTTCACGGCCTGCCAATGCTCGTCGCCCTTGAAGACGTCGGCATATTTGGCCTCGAAGATCGCGCGGGTGACGTTCTGCTGGATGAAGTCCTGGATCTCCTTGTTGGAGGGCCAGATATCCTTGAGGAACACGTCCTTGCCGTCTGAGCCGCGGCCGATGGCTTGAGTCGTCAGGTCCATCTGGACGGAGCCGGCGAGCGCATAGGCGACGACCAGCGGCGGCGACGCCAGGTAGTTCGCCTGCACGTCCGGCGAGACACGGCCTTCGAAGTTGCGGTTGCCGGAGATGACGGCGCCCGCGATCAGGCCCTTCTCGTTGATCGTCTTCGAGATCGGCGCCGGCAGCGGGCCGGAATTGCCGATGCAGGTGGTGCAGCCGAAGCCGACCAGGTTGAAGCCGAGCTTGTCGAGGTCCTCCTGGAGGCCGGCCTTGGCCAGATACTCCGCGACGACCTGCGAGCCGGGGGCCAGCGAGGTCTTGACCCAGGGCTTCACCGTCAGGCCCTTGGCGACTGCCTTGCGGGCGAGCAGCCCCGCCGCCATCAGCACCGAGGGATTCGAGGTGTTGGTGCAGGAGGTGATCGCGGCGATGACGACGTCGCCATGGCCTAGGTCGAAGTCCTCGCCCTCGACCGGCACGCGGCGCGAAAGCTCGGCGCCCTTCTTGTAGTCGGTCTCCATCGCGGCGGCGAAGCCCTTGGCGACGGCGCCGAGATCGACGCGGCCTTCCGGACGCTTCGGGCCGGCCATCGAGGGCTGCACTGTCGAGAGATCGAGCTCGAGCGTGTCGGTGAACACCGGGTCGGGCGTCTCGGGCGTGGCGAACAGCCCTTGCGCCTTGCTGTAGGCCTCGACCAGCGCGATGCGGTCGGACTTGCGGCCGGTCGTCGTCAGGTAGTCCAGCGTCTCGGTGTCGACCGGGAAGAAGCCGCAGGTCGCGCCGTATTCCGGGCCCATGTTCGCGATGGTGGCGCGGTCGGCCAGCGTCAGGTTGTAGAGGCCGGGGCCGAAGAACTCGACGAACTTGCCGACGACGCCCTTCTTGCGCAGCATCTGGGTGACGGTCAGCACGAGGTCGGTGGCGGTGATGCCTTCCTTGAGCGAGCCCGTCAGCTTGAAGCCGATCACCTCGGGCAGCAGCATCGACTGCGGCTGGCCGAGCATCGCGGCCTCGGCTTCGATGCCGCCGACGCCCCAGCCGAGAACGGCGAGGCCGTTGACCATGGTGGTGTGCGAATCGGTACCGACGAGGGTGTCGGGATAGGCGACCTCGACCTCCTGCCCGTCGATCGTCTCGTTACGTGTCCAGACGGTCTGGGAGAGGTATTCGAGATTGACCTGGTGGCAGATGCCGGTGCCGGGCGGCACGACGCGGAAATTGTCGAAGGCGCCCTGGCCCCATTTCAGGAACTTGTAGCGCTCCTCGTTGCGCTCGTATTCGAGCTCGACGTTCCGGGCGAAGGCCTTGGGCGAGCCGAACTCGTCGACGATAACCGAGTGGTCGATCACGAGGTCGACCGGGACGAGCGGGTTGATCTTCTGCGGGTCGCCGCCGAGCGCCTTGACGCCGTCGCGCATCGCGGCGAGGTCGACCACCGCCGGCACGCCGGTGAAGTCCTGCATCAGCACGCGGGCGGGGCGGAAGCCGATCTCCTTGCCGGCCTTGCCCTTGTCGTCGAGCCAGCCGACGAAGTTCTCGATGTCAGACTTCGTGACCGAGCGGCCGTCCTCGAAGCGCAGCAGGTTCTCGAGCAGCACCTTCATCGAGAAGGGCAGCTTCGAGATGCCCGGCAGGCCGTTTTTCTCGGCATCGGGAAGGGAATAATAGGTGTAGGTCTTGCCGCCGGCGGTGAGCGTCTTGCGGGCTTTGAATGAGTCGAGCGAGGCCATTCGGGCTTGATCCTGATCAAGGGGTTGCGGTCGCGACCGGCATGCCCTTGCGGACAGCGCCGTTCGAAGGCCTAATGCGCATGACGCGCGCGCCGCCTCGGGAGTGCCCGAGCCCCGCGCCGGATCGGCGTGCGGCGTAGCCGCGGGTTCTATAGAGCAATTCCAAGAAGCGCGCTAGATGAACGAAATGTGGTCGCATGCATGGGCGGCAGAGCTGCCTTGACGCAAGATTCGTTCCCTCCGACACGCCTTCGCGCCGAGAATCTCGTTTGCCGCCGTGGCGGCCGGCTGATCTTCGAGAGCTTGAGCTTCGATCTCGGTCCCGGAGAGGCGATCGCGCTGACCGGCCGCAACGGCGCCGGCAAATCCAGCCTGATCGCGATGTTGTGCGGCCGGCTGCGGCCCGATGGCGGGAGCATCCGGCTCGAGGGTGGCGATGAGGAGCCCGATCTGGCCGAGGTCTCGCATCTCGTCGGCCATCGCGACGGGCTCAAGACGGCGCTGACGGCGCAGGAGAACCTCGTATTCGCCCAGGCGGTGCTCGGCGACGATGCCCTGACGCCCAGGGAGGCGCTGGCGACGGTCGGCCTCGCTCACGCGGCCGAATTGCCCGTCGGTTACCTGTCGGCGGGGCAAAGGCGGCGCGTGGCGCTGGCGCGGCTTCTAATCTCGCGCCGGCCCTACTGGCTGCTCGACGAGCCGATGTCGGCGCTCGATGCGGCCTCCCAGACCATGCTTGCCGGGTTGATGCGCGATCATCTGCTCGCGGGCGGCGCGATCCTAGCGGCGACGCACGGTCCGCTCGGCCTCGATGGCGCGCGTGAACTCAGGATCGGCGCATGAAGCGCGCCTTCCTTGCCATCCTCAGGCGCGATCTTGCGCTGGCGTCGCGGGCCGGCGGCGGGGGCGAGCTGGCGCTCGTCTTCTTCCTGACGCTGGTAGTGCTCGTCCCCTTCGCGCTCGGGCCCGATCTCAATCTGCTGTCGCGGATCGGGCCGGCGATTCTCTGGCTAGGCGCGCTGCTCTCGGTGCTGATCGGGCTGGACCGGCTGTTTCAGAGCGACGAGGAAGACGGTTCGCTCGACCTGATCCGTGCCTCGGCGCTGCCGCTCGAACTGGCGGTGCTGGCCAAGGGGCTGGCGCACTGGCTGACGACAGGGCTGCCACTGGCGCTGGTCTCGCCGCTGCTTGGCCTGCTCGTGGCGTTACCGGGCGAGGGCGTGCTGCCGTTGATCGCGACCTTGCTGGTCGGCACGCCGGCGCTCAGCTTTATCGGCGCCGCCGGGGCCGCGCTCGCCGCAAGCCTCAGGCGCGGGGGGCTGATCGTGCCAGTGCTCGTGGCGCCGCTGACCGTGCCGGTGCTGATCTTCGGGGTTTCGGCGGCAAACGCGGCGCAGGGCGGCACGGTGCCGTTCCTGACGCCCTTCCTGATCCTGTGCGCGATTTCGCTCGCGGCTGTCGTGATTGGCACAGTCGCCGCGGCTGCGGCGCTGAGATCGAGCGAGTAGGCTCAGTCGCGGGGCGGCGCCAGCGCCACGAACGCGATCGGGAAGCCGCATTGCGTTGCGAACTGAGCGACGGAGACCGCTATGTCCTCACGCGCCACGTTGCGCTCTGCGAAAATCATGCGGATTTCCTCGGCGGTGGCGTTCACGTCGAGCACGGGTGTCTCGTCGATACGGCTGCGCACCTTCAGCTCCACGGCGCGCTGCATATCATCCGACAGTTTGATCAACATCATCGCTCTCCTAACGAGCGAGGTTTAGCCCAGACAGGTCCGCCAAGCAAGTTAAGAATTGGTGAAAAATCATTATATTCAATGGCTTAGCAAAATTAGAAACTGGCCGAATCGGCGCCGACTGAGGCGGGGGCACCGCAAGCGTCAGCGCTTGCATGCACGCCGTTTGCGTTGTTAACATCACTTACTCATTCGACGTGGTCGCAGTAAAATGATGGAAGACGAACGCGCCGAGCGTCTGCAGGTGATGCTGAGCCAGGAAGAGCTGCGAGCGCTGGAAAACTGGCGCTTCGAAAAGCGCATGCCGAGCAGAGCTGCGGCCGTGCGTGAGTTGTTGCGACGCGGCCTCGCGGCCGAGGGCTTCGACCTCGCGGGCGAAGGTGTCCGTTCTCAAGAATTCGGCATTGTCGACCGCCGGGGAGCTGAAGCTTCGTCCGACGAAGAGGCTTGATTCAGCCCGATTGTCGCAGCGCCGATGCGGCCGATTGCGCGGGACCGAGGCGATTGCTAGATCAGGGCCGCGTCCGCTCGACGCGGTTTCCTGCGATAACGACGCTCCGCGACGCCATGCAACGCCTGATCGATCTGGCCAATCCGACGCGCTTCATGCGCTTTTCCGCAACGATCCTGCCTTGGGTGGCAGGGGCGTCGCTGCTGCTTATCGCCGTCGGTCTCTATCTCGCCTGGTTCGTGGCGCCGGCCGATTACCAGCAGGGCGAGACGATCCGGATCATGTTCATCCATGTGCCCGCCGCCTGGCTGGCGATGATGTTCTATTCGCTGATGGCGCTCTCGGCGCTCGGCACGCTGGTCTGGCGCCACCCCCTGGCGGATGTCGCGCAGAAGGCGGCGGCGCCGATCGGTGCGTGCTTCGCGCTGGTCTGCCTGATCACCGGCGCGCTCTGGGGCAAGCCGATGTGGGGCACATACTGGGTATGGGACGCGCGGCTGACCTCCGTCCTCGTGCTGCTGCTGGTCTATCTCGGCATTATCGCGCTCTGGCGCGTACTGGACGAGCCGTCGCGCGCGGCGCGCGCCGTCGCCATCCTGACGCTGGTCGGCTTCGTCAATGTGCCGATCATCAAGTTCTCGGTCGACTGGTGGAACACGCTGCACCAGCCGGCCTCGGTGCTGCGCCTGGGCGGGCCGACGATCCATCCCTCCATGCTGTGGCCGCTGCTGATCCTCGCCGTCGGCTTCACGCTGTTCGCGCTGGCGCTGCATATGGTCGCGATGCGCGCCGAGATCATGCGCCGGCGCGTGCGGACGCTGACGATCCTCGAAGCGGAGCGGCTCGACCGGCTCGCTTCGCAGGGCGTGCCGGCATGACCGCACTCACGGACAGCCTCGGGCCGCATGCCGGCTTCATCCTCGCATCCTATGGCGCGGCCGTGATCATCCTCGCCGGGCTGACGCTCTCGATCCTGCGCGATCACCGCGCCCAGAAGCGCGCGCTCGACGCGCTGGAGCAGCGCGGTGCCGGCCGCCGCTCGGGCCGGGAGGCATCATGAGCCAGATCGAGACCCTGCCTCCGCGCCGTTCGCCGCTCGTCTTCCTCGTGCCGCTGATCATCTTCGGGGCGCTGGCGATCGTCTTCGGCATCGGCCTGTTCTCGGGCGATGCCAGCAAGATTCCGTCCGCGCTGGTCGGGCGCGTCGCCCCCGCGATCACGCTCGCGCCATTGGAAGGCCTGCAGCGCGACGGGCAGCCGGTCCCTGCCTTCGGCAATGCCGACCTGGCCAAGGGGCGGGCGACGCTGGTCAACGTCTTTGCGAGCTGGTGCGCGCCCTGCCGGGTCGAGCATCCCGTGCTCGTCGGCCTCGCCGAAACGGACGCCGTGAAGCAGGGCAAGATCGCGCTGGTCGGGATGAACTACAAGGACGAGGCGGAGAATGCCCGCCGCTTCCTCGGCGCGCTCGGCAACCCGTTCTCGGCCGTCGGCGTGGATCGCAGCGGGCGGTCGGCGATCGAATGGGGCGTCTACGGCGTGCCCGAAACCTTCGTCATCGGGCCGGACGGGCGCATCCTCGACAAGCATGTCGGCCCGCTCGACCAGGCGGCTGCGGCGAAGTTGCTTGCGCGGGCGCTGAAGGCGCGCTGATCAGCGCGTCATGCTCGGGCTCGACCCGAGCATCTCATGCCGAAAGAGGCGGTCTCTTCTGGAAGAAATTCTCGGGGCGAGCCCGAGAATGACGCTGTTCAGGCCGCCTTGCGGCTGGAGACGAGGCTCTCGAACAGGCCGCGCCCATCGGTGCCGCCGACCAGCGAATCGATCAGATTCTCGGGATGCGGCATCAGGCCGAGCACGTTGAAGCCGGGTGAATAGATGCCGGCGATGTTGTTCAGCGAGCCGTTCGGGTTCGCTTCGGCCGTGACCTTGCCGTCGGCATCGGCGTAGCGGAAGGCGACGAGGCCCTCGCCCTCAAGGCGTGCCAACGTCTCGGCATCGGCGATGTAGTTGCCCTCGCCATGTGCGATGCAGACATCGATAGCCTGCCCCTTGGCATAGGCGCGGGTATAGGGCGTGTCGTTGCGCTCGACCGTGAGGTGCTGGCGCTTGCAGACGAATTTCAAATGCGCGTTGCGCACGAGGATGCCGGGCAGAAGGCCCGCCTCGCAGGCGATCTGGAAGCCGTTGCAGATGCCGAGCACATAGCCGCCGCGGGCGGCGTGGGCGCGGGTTGCGTCCATGATGTGGGCGCGGCCGGCGATGGCGCCGGTGCGCAGATAGTCGCCATAGGAGAAGCCTCCCGGCAGCACGACGAGGTCGATCCCGGCCGGCAGCTCGGTATCGCCGTGCCAGACATGGACGACTTCGGCGCCAGCCTGCTTCAGCGCCTTGGCGACGTCGCCGTCACGGTTGGAGCCGGGAAAGGTGATGACGGCGGCCTTCATTGCTCAGGCTCCGATCTCGACGCGGTAGTTCTCGATCACGGTGTTGGCGAGGAGCTTGTCGCAGGCTGCCTTGAGCGCGGCCTCGGCGGCGGCCTTGTCCGAGCCCGAGAGCTCGATGTCGAAGACCTTGCCCTGGCGAACCGAATCGACGCCGTCGATGCCGAGCGACTTCAGCGCACCTTCGATCGCCTTGCCCTGCGGATCGAGCACGCCGTTCTTCAGGGTGACGGTGACGCGGGCTTTCATGGGGATCTCCGGACGAGCGTTGTTGGGGCGTGCCTTAACGATGAATCGGGGCGGGCTCAACCGTTTCCCGCCGTTTCACGTGAATCAGCGGCTGCGCCAGGCGGCTTCCGCGTCGCGGCGGGCGGCGTCCGCCCTGTCGCTTATGGCGAGCGCGACGACCAGCTTGTCGGCCTCGCGGGCATAGAGGATGGCGGTGACGGCCTCTCGGCCGGGCGTATCGAGCGAGCGGATGGTGACGAGGATGCCGCGCGCTTCCGCCGAATCGAACCGGGCGACATCCGTCGCGCTGCGGGCCGCCTTCGGCTCGGCCTTCCTCTTCTGGTTCCGCTGGGCCTTGCGGCGTTCGGCCGCCTTCGCTGCCGCCATCTGGGCGAAGGCCTGTCCAAGGCGCGCCGGGCTTTCGGACAGGGCTTGCTCCATCTGCCTGGCCTGTTCACCTTCAAGGGCGATCACCGCGGCGAAGCCCTGCTGGACACAAGCTTCGCGCGGGCAGAAAACCATCGCGCGGGCTTCCAGCCCGTCATTCAGCACCCAGGAGCCGATCGGCAGCCGGTTCCAGCCCTCCGAGGCCGGCAGGTCGGCGATCCCGGCGCCGAACTGGTTCGTGCAGCCGGCGAGCAGCAGGCCGGCAGCGAGAATCAGGGTCGCGACATGAAAACGGGAGCGCATGCGCTCCCGCTTCATCTGCGATTGTGGCCGGGTGACGACCCTCACTGCACCAGGCGCGGTCCGGTCGGGCCGGGGTTCTCGTTCTCGCCGAGGATGCCGAGACGGCGGGCGACTTCCGAGTAAGCCTCGATCAGGCCGCCCATGTCGCGGCGGAAGCGGTCCTTGTCCATCTTGTCCTTCGACTTGATGTCCCAGAGCCGGCACGAATCCGGGCTGATCTCGTCGGCGACGACGATGCGCATCATCTCGCCTTCCCAGAGCCGGCCGGTCTCCATCTTGAAATCGACGAGGCGGATGCCGGCGCCGAGGAAGAGGCCGGAGAGGAAGTCGTTGACGCGGATCGCCAGCGCCATGATGTCGTCGATCTCCTGCGGCGTGGCCCAGCCGAAGGCGGTGATGTGCTCTTCCGAGACCATCGGGTCGTTGAGCGCATCGTTCTTGTAGTAGAACTCGATGATCGAGCGCGGCAGCTGCGTGCCCTCCTCGAGGCCGAGGCGGGTCGCCAGCGAGCCGGCGGCGATGTTGCGCACCACGACTTCGAGCGGGATGATCTCGACCTCGCGGATGAGCTGCTCGCGCATGTTCAGCCGGCGGATGAAATGCGTGGGCACGCCGATATCGTTCAGATTCGAGAAGATGTGCTCGGAGATGCGGTTGTTGAGCACGCCCTTGCCATCGATCACTTCATGCTTCTTGGCATTGAAGGCGGTCGCGTCATCCTTGAAATGCTGGATCAGCGTACCGGGCTCGGGTCCTTCATAGAGGACCTTCGCCTTGCCTTCGTAGATGCGACGGCGGCGATTCATGGGGATGTACCGTGGCTTGAGGAAATCCAAAGGTCGGCCCTTCTCTGGACGCGATGAGGTCGCGGCGGGATCTTGGCCCCTGAACTGTCGGTCTTGTAGCACAACCCGGCGATCCCATGGGGATCGATCTTCGGGCCGGCACAGGCGCCGGTTGTGCATAGGGTGCCCGAAGGCACCCGCAGCGCCTGCTATATGGAGTGTCTCGGCCGCAAACGCAACAAAACGCCTTTCGGAGGCTCCAGAAGGCTTAAGCGCGGCTGTAACCGGCGGGGAGGCTGGCTCTCGCCGCGCCGACACCCTATATGGTCGGACATACAGGAATTCCCGCCCGCGAGAGGATATGGACGCCGCATGACGACCTTCGATCAGCGCAAGGACGCCTTCGAGAACAAGTTCGCCCATGACGAGGAGCTGCGCTTCAAGGCGACCGCCCGGCGCAACAAGCTGCTCGGGCTCTGGGCCGCCGAGAAGCTCGGCAAGAGCGGTGCCGATGCGGATGCCTATGCCAAGTCTGTCGTCGTTGCCGATTTCGAGGAGGCCGGCGACGAGGATGTGGTGCGCAAGGTCAAGAACGACTTCGTGCTGGCCAACGTCAACGCGTCCGACACCGAGATCCGCACGGTGATGACCGAGCTGCTGATCAAGGCGGCCGAGGACATTCAGGCCGGGCGCTGAGAGACTGATCGAGAATTCTACTGCGGCGGCCAACTGACGGCGTTTTCTGCGCTTCCGGTGCTCACGTACTCCGGTACGCTCCGCTCCGGTTCTCGAAGACGCCGCCATTTGTCTCTCCGCAGCGAATTCTCAATCGGGCTCCGGGCGCATCCCGGCAGACGCAGGACGTCTCTGAAACGGGCGCATGGGCGCCCGTTTGCATTTCCGGGCCGGGCCGGTCCAACGTGCATCAGCCGCCGCGCCGTCTGAAGCGCGGGCTTTGAACGGATGAACGCACCATGGCCAAACCCACCGTCCTCTCTTCCCTCGCCGACCGCTTCGCCAAGGGCGACAGCGTCGTCTCGGCCTGGTGCGGCCTGCCCGATCCCTCGATCTCGGCGATCCTGGCGCAGGAGGATTTCGACGCGATCACGCTCGACATGCAGCACGGGCCGATCACGCTGGGCGAAGTCATCCGCGCGATCCCGCTGATCAATGCGGCCGGCAAGCCGGCGCTTGCGCGCATTCCGGTCGGCGAGTTCCAGAACGTCTCGAAGCTGTTCGATTCCGGCGTTTCCGGTGTGATCGCGCCGATGATCAACACCATGGAGGATGCGCGCCGCTTCGCCGCCTATGCCAAATATCCGCCGATGGGCGAGCGCAGCTGGGGCAGCTATGGCGGCCTGATCGCCTCCGGCCTCGACCAGAACGCCTATCTCAAGGCGGCCAACGGCTTCTCCATGACCTTCGCGATGATCGAGACGCGCGAGGCGATGGCGATCGTCGACGACATCCTCGCTCTGGACGGCATCGACGCCCTGTTTGTCGGACCGTCCGATCTGTCGATCGCGCTGTCCGGCGGTGCGCAAGTCGATGCGACTGCGCCCGAAGTGGACGCGGCGCTGAAGCACGTCGTCGCCCGGGCTTCCGCCGTCAACAAGCCGGTCGCGCTCTATGCGGCGACGGCCGAGCGCGCCAAGCAGGGTCTGGCCATGGGCGCGCGCATGGTCACGGTGATGAGCGATTCGGCCCTGCTGCGCGCGGCGACGCAGACGGCCCTGAAGATCGTGCGCAGCTAGAGCGCGCTATCAGGCGTTGATACCCTCGCGGCGCTTCAGGACGGCGTAATAGGCCCAGAGCAATCGCGCCGCGACGCCGCGCCAGGGCCGCCAGGCCTCCGCCATGGCCTGGAGCTCCACCGGCTTCGGCCGCTCCGCGAGGCCGAAGGCATGGCGGGCGGCTTCCTGAATGGCGAGATCGCCGGCAGCGAAGCCGTCGCGATGGCCGAGACAGAACAGCAGATAGACATCGGCCGTCCACGGGCCGATGCCGGAGATCGCCGTCATCCGGGCGTGGACCTCTTCCGGCGTTGCCAGCTCGAGCGCCTCGAAGGCGAAGCGCTTCTCGGCAAGCGCGGCGGCGAGGGCGAGCAGCGTGCGCTGTTTCGGCCGCGACAGGCCGGAGAGGCGCATATCGTCGTCGGTCGCAGCCAGCACCCGTTCCGGCGTCAACGGGACGAAGACGCTTTCGAAGCGGTTCCAGACGGCGCGGGCGCTCGCGACCGACAATTGCTGCGAGACGATGATGGCGGCGAGGCCGGGGAAGCCGCCTTCGCGCAACCTGAGCGGGGGCAGGCCGGTGCGCGCGACGACGGCGTTCCAATGCGGATGCATCGCGGCCAGAGCTGCCATGCCTTCTTCGAGGTCGCTGTCGCAGGTGATTCGTTCGGTCATGACGAGAGCCTTGATGGCGCAGGAGCCGGGTTGCGTCAGCAGCGAGGGAGCCGCTTGGCGCGCGGCATGGCAATCCCTAGACAGGGTCGATGGCGTCCATTCCACCCGATTCCGGCAAGCCGGTCTTCCGCTTCGCGCCGAGCCCGAACGGAAGGCTGCATCTCGGCCATGCCCTTTCGGCGCTGACCAACGAGGCGCTTGCCCGGCAGGTGGGCGGGCATCTCCTGCTGCGGATCGAGGATATCGATCTCACCCGCTCGAGGCCGGAATTCGTCGAAGGGATCGTCGCGGACCTCGATTGGCTCGGGATCGCCTTCGAGCCGGATGTCCGCAGGCAATCGCAGCATTTCGACGATTACGCGGAGGCTCTCGGTGTCCTGCAGGCGCGTGGGCTGGTCTATCCCTGCTTCTGCTCGCGGCAGGAGATTCGTGCCGAAGTGATGGAGCGCGAAGCGGCATCCGGGCCGCCCTGGCCACTCGATCCCGATGGCGCGCCCCTTTATCCCGGCCGTTGCAAGGTACTGGATCCAAACGAAGCAGCCATGCGCGTCGCGGCCGGCGAGCCGCATGTGCTGCGCCTCGATATGTCCAGCGCCATCGCTTTGGCCGGAGAGGAGTTGAGCTACACGGTTTTCGACGCTGCAGGTTCCAGCCAGGTCGCACCGGCCAGGCCCGGGCGCTGGGGCGATGTCGTGCTCGCGCGCAAGGACGTGCCGACGAGCTATCACCTTGCGGTCGTCGTCGACGACGGCTTGCAGGGCGTGACGCATGTCGTGCGCGGCCGCGACCTCGAAGCCGCGACCGATATCCATGTCGTGCTGCAGCGCGTGCTCGGGCTGCCGACCCCGCTCTATCATTTTCATCGCCTGCTGCTCGACGATGACGGGCGCAAGCTCGCCAAGAGCCGGCGGTCGGAAAGCCTCGCGGAGCTGAGAGCAGATGGCGTCGGGCCGGCCGAAATCCGGCGGCGGCTCGGCTTCGCCTGAACGAATCAGCCGACGCCGAGATAGGTCAGCCAAGCCGCGGTCGTGAACAGCGACAGCAGGGTCGAAAGCGTGATCGCGCTCGACGCATCGGCGACGCCCTGCCGGTAGCGCTCGGCGAAGAGATAGGCGTTGATGCCACAGGGACAGGCCGCGAACAGCACGGCGACGCCGGACCAATGGGCCGGCATCTCGAAGACCTTCGTCGCGAGCCAATAGACCAGCAGCGGGTGCAGGCCGAGTTTCAGCCCGCTCAGCACGGCCGGCAGGGCGAGGCCCGATTCCAGCCCGTAGCGGCGCATGGCGATGCCGAGGCTGATCAGCGCGCAGGGAACGGCTGCTCCCGCCAGCAGATCGACCAGCGTCCAGGCCGGCTCCGGGATCAGGCCGATGAAGGGGCGCACGGCGGAGCCGAGGAGAATGCCGATGATGATCGGGTGGGTGAAGAGCCGCTTGATCAGCTGCGGCACCGAGGCGGAGCGGCCTTCGGCCAGCAGCGTCGCGACCGTCATCGTCACGGGAAGATGGATGGCGAGCAGCAGGCCGAGCGGCACCGCGCCGGCATCGCCATAGGCCTTCAGGATCATCGGGACGCCAACGAAAACCGTGTTCGACTGCGCGGCGGCAAAGCCGGAGACCACCAACTCCGGTCCCTTCCGCGCGAAGAACTTGCTGGCGATCAGCATCGCCAGCGCCCAGACTACCGCGAGCCCCGCGAAATAGGCGATCCAGTAGCCCCAGGGCTGGGTCACCGGAATGTCCGCCTTGGCCAGCGTCCGGAACAGCAGGCAGGGAACGGCCAGCACGAAGACGAAATCGGACAGGCCTTCGCCCGTCGTCTCGCGCAGGAGCTTCGTCCAGCGCGCGACATAGCCGAGGCCGATCAGCCCGAAGACGGGCAGGACGACGAGAAGGGAAGCGAGCATCGGCGGGGGACCCGCATCACGAGAGAAAGGCGCCTGATCAGGCGGTGTCGTCTCAAGGCGATGGTGTCAAGCGGCAGAAGCGTGGCGAGCGCCCGATTGCCAGGCGGGCATGCGCTCAGCGCAACTGTGCGACCGCTCCGCCCGCCTTCTCGATGAGGCCGCGAATCTCGTCGCGCTGGCGCTTGAATTCGCCGAGGGTCGGACCCTGCAGCTCACGCCCGCGGGGCACGCGAATCTTCATCGGATTGACGAAGTTGCCGTTGACCAGCACCTCGTAATGTAGATGCGGGCCGGTCGACAGGCCGGTGGAGCCGAGATAGCCGATGATCTGGCCCTGGCGGACCTTGGCGCCGGGCACGATGCCGGAGGCGAAGTTCGACTGGTGCGAATAGGTGGTGACGTAGCCGTTGGCGTGCTGGATCTCGGTGTGCTTGCCGTAGCCTGAGGACCAGCCCGCCTTGGTGACGACGCCGTTGCCGGCGGCGAGGATCGGCGTACCGATCCGGTTGGCCCAGTCGATGCCGGTATGCATCTTCGAATAGCGCATGATCGGGTGGTAGCGCATGCCGAAGCCCGAGCGCAGCTCGCCATCGGCGATCGGCTTGCGCAGCAGGAACTTCTTCAGCGATTTGCCCTCGTCGTCGAAATACTCGATCAGCCCGTCATCCGGCGCCTGGTAGCGGAAGACCCGGCGCGTCTCGCCATTCACCGTCAGCGACGCGGAAAGGATCTCGGCCCGCTCGCCCTCGTCCTCCTCGGTGAAGATCACCTCCAGATTGTCGCCGCCATGGACGCGCTGCTGGAAATCGAGATCGTAGGAGAAGATGCGGACGAGCTCGTCGATGAGCGGCCGCGGGAGATCGTGGCGCGCGCCGGTCTCGTAGAGGCTCTCATAGAGTCGTGCGCCACCGGCGCCCTCATTCTCGTCCTCTTCCTCGGTCTCCTGCCGTTGCGGCCGCGGGATGGCCAGATTCTGACGCGGCAGGTCGACGGCGACGAAGGCGCCCTTGTCGTTCATGGCGATCATGCCATCCGGCTGGCCGTTGCTCAGCAGCGAGACACGCATGATCTGGCGCGCATCGCCGGGGCGCGGACCGGGTGCGTAGAGCACCTGAAGGACCTGGCCGTCGGGCAGGGCGGTGGTCCGGACCTTGCCGCCGAAGGCCGTGATCATGGTGCGGATCTGCTCGGGCGTGGCGCCGGTGCCGCGCATGACCTGCTCGAAGTTCTCGCCGCGCTTGGCCATCACCAGCTTGTCCTCGACGAGCGGTTCGCGGGAGGCCGGAATCGGCGTCTTCGGCGCGTTGGTGACGTTCTCGGGAACGACGCGGACCTCGATGCCGGAAAAGCGCGTATCGGTTGCCGGCGCATAGGCGAGGATATCGCCGCCACCGACAGCTCCGCCGGTCAGGGTGCGGCTGAGCATCAGCTGCGGCGGGATCGGCAGGGCGCGCTGGCGGCCCGAATTCGCCAGGTTCGCGCGCTCTTCCTCGATCTGGGAGATGACGTCGGTGTCGCTCAGCTGCGGTTTGCCCGCGGGGATGACGATGTCGCCGAGATCGCGTTTGACGATGGTGACGTCCGCGTCGGGCATATCCTGGGCCGGCTCGGCATAGCGCTCTTCCGGCTGCCCGCCTTCGGCGAAAAGGCGGAGCGGATTGAAAGGCGGGATATTGCTCGCATAGACGCCGGTGGTCAGTGACAGGTCCGATGCGAGCCGGACGAAGGGGCGTACGCGGATCACCTCGCGGTTGCCGACTTTCTGGGACATCGGCGCACGCAGCGTATGGCGCGCCGACATGATCGGCTGATCGGCGACCAGCTTGTCGGCCTTGCGCGCGCCGCCGCCCTCTCCCGCCGCCGAGGATGAGCGCACGGCGACGGTCTCGGGCTGCTCGGGATAGCTTGTGTCGCCCCGCATGGCGACGAGGATCGCCGCACCCAGCAAGGCCGCGCCGCAGGACCCGACCAGGGCGCAGGCGAAGAGCCAGCGCAGCGAGACGCCGCGCCGGTCGAGCGGCTGCTGGCGCGAATCGACCGGCTGGATCGGCGGCTCGATGCCGAGATCGACGAGCAGGGCGGCTGACTCGGGGGAGAGCGGCTCGAGCGGCTGTGCGAACTCGGGATGGGCGTTCATGTCTCGGAGCGGGCTATGCTGCGTGCGGGGTGTCTTGAAACCTCGATAGCGAACTCCGCCGCAGCGAAGATGCCTTGAACGCGTCCTGACGAAAGCGCGCCAAGACCATGCCCGTGCCGGCAGCGGGAATCAATCCGTTCAGCCGTGGACGATCTCCTGTGCGGGCAGATTGCGGCTGTTTTGGGAAGCGCTGCACGAGCTCCCCCCGCGAAACGCGTACGCAAGCGCGCGCGGTTTCAATACTCAAGCGATATCCAGCTCGAACTGGGGCTCTGTCTAAAGAGGCGATTGCTCAATTCTCTCCGTGGGCGGTCGCGAGGGGCGATGTCCCGACGCGGGGCCGAAGCGGGGAGCCGAGCCCTGCGTGGAAGGGAAGCTGCAAAAGCAGGCGAAAAGTCGCCATTCCAGCCGCCTGGAAGACAGAAATGCGTTCCGTCAAAAAAACTTCATCGAGCGTGTTGACATCGGATCCGGCCGTGGCCTATAAACCGCCCATCGAGACGGCGCCGCCGCTGAGCGGCGCCTCTTCTGCGCTTCCTAAGGACGCTGGGGCTGATGTCCGGGTAACCGGGCGGGTTCCTGTCGGAATTTGTAGAGTGCACGCTGTTTGAAAATTGAAGACAGAAAGAGAAACGTGGACGGCGAAGTTCTTGCGGACTTGCTTACGGGCAAGTCAAACGAGACTTCGGTGTGCTGCGTTTACAAGAGCC